>JBEKSZ010000273.1:0-5288 GCA_049516615.1 Candidatus Acidiferrum sp.
GGCAGGCGCGACGACGCGGAGTTACGCGCGCGTTTGGTGGAGTTGGCGCGGGAGAAGCCGCGCTTCGGATATCGCCGGCTGCACGTCTTGCTGCAAAGAGGGGGAACGCGGGTGAATCACAAGCGTGTGCATCGCGTGTATCGGGAGGCAGGCTTGCGGTTGCAGCGCAAGAGACGGAAACACTGCGTACGCGCAGGACAGCCGTTGCTGCAGCGCACGGCGGCGAACCAGGAGTGGGCGCTGGATTTTGCGCACGATGCCGTGGAGTGCGGGCGGGCGATCCGGGTGCTCAGCGTAGTGGATGCGTATACGCGGGAGTGTCCGGCGCTGGAAGTGGACACCAGTTTTGCGAGCCGCCGAGTGACGCGGGTGCTGGAGGGCCTCATCGTGGAACGCGGGATTCCAGGAGCCATTCGCTGCGACAACGGTCCGGAATTCAGCAGCCGGCATTTTCTGGCATGGTGCGTCGCCTGGGGCATCGAACTCATCCACATTCAGCCAGGAAGGCCAACGCAGAACGCGCGGGTGGAGAGCTTCCACGGACGCTTGCGGGAAGAGTGTTTGCGGGTGAGCTGGTTTCAGAACTTGTTCGATGCCAAGCGCAAAATCGCCGCTTGGAGAAAGGAGTACAACGAAGAACGTCCGCACAGCAGTTTGGGGTACCTGACGCCGCAGGAGTTCGCGGCGCGGGAAACTCAGAGCTGTGGAAAAGACGCTGGCCAAAAAACGGCCAGCTTGGAAAACGCTAAAGAACGCGTTTCCCACTTTCCCACAGCTCCAGCAACAGCAATCTTAACTACTAAGCACTATGGTTCCATCGTATGATCCCGTGCGCGGAAAATGGGGGCAGGTCAGTAGGTGGTACCGTCGAGCGTACTGCCGGATTTGGCATGGGTCACGTTCAGAAGGCGATTTAGGGTGTCGTAACCGTACGTTGTGTCCACGGCATTGGGACGCGTGAGCCCGGTGCGACGGCTTGCGGCGTCGTAAGTGAGGCCGAAATTCCCCGTGCCGTAAGCGGTTGGCGGCGTCAGCGTCTGCAAGCGGTTCAGCGTGTCGTAAACGTAGGCGGTTGCGCCACTCTCGGGGTCCGTGAAGCCAGTGCGATTCGACGCGGCGTCGTACCCGTAGGCGTTCGTGAAATTACGCCCGGTGAGAAAGGCGTAGCTGGTCGTTGTGTTCGTCAGCCGCCCCATATTGTCGAACGTGAACGCGTACGTGCCGGTCGGGTCGACGACCTGCGTAAGCCGCGAATCATTGTCGTAGGTGTAGTTCACCGTGGTGGTATCAGGATACGCCTTTTGCGTCAGGCGGTTCGACTGGTCGTAGGTATAGGTGATCAACTGGTTCTTCCGGTCAGTTTTGCTGGTCAGATTTCCGACGTTGTCATACCCGTAGGTTTCGATTTTCGTGGATGGGAAATTGGTTTGGGTCACGCGGCCATATGCGTCGTACGTGAAGCTCGTTGTATTGTGATTGGCGTCTTGAATGCTCGTCAGATTGCTTTCGGTGTCGTAGCCATAGGTCGTGACATTATTTGCGGCATCGGTAACGGTGAGCAGACGGTCTGCGTCATCGTAGGCGTAAGAGGTGACCTTGGAGTTTTGATCTGTGACCGACGTGCGGCGTCCGCGATAGTCGTATGCGAATTGTGTCGTCGTCGTGTCCGGATAAGTGATTTTCGTCAGTCGGCTCATCGAGTCGTAGGTGAAGGTCGTTTGATGACTTAGCGCGTCCGTGACCGAGGTGCGATCACCCGCCGAATCATAAGCATATGTCGTCACGTTGTTCTGCGCGTCTGTGATCGTCTGGATCAGGCCAGTCGAAAGATAAGCGATCGTCGTTTGGTTGTTCAGAGGGTCGATAATGCCGGTCAGTTCGCCCAGGGAATTGTAGTTGAATCGCGTTACGCTTGCTGCGGTGCTTCCATTCGGGGACGGAGTGGTGACCGTGAGCAGATTCCCGCTCGCGCCGTCCACAATTCTGCCATCGTCGTAGATGCGCACGAGGATACTCCGCAGAGGTTCCTCGACGAAAGCTACGATATCGGCTCGACCGATGCGCAAGATACGGATTTTATCAGCCTCAAGAAAGCGGCTGCAGGAAACCTGGATGCGGTGTTTTTCTCCATCTGGGTGTATCCAACCACCAATCAAGGACACTTCGCCAACCGCGCGCTGGAGTTGATTGATTCCGTTTATACTGAGGTTAGCAAACATCCAGACGCGATGATGATGTCTTTCTCAGCAGAGGACATTGAACGCGCTCACGTACAGAATAAATTGGCCGTGCTCATGGGGATCGAAGGCGGGCATGCCATTGAAAACAACTTATCCTTGTTGAGGGATTTTTATCGTCTCGGCGTGCGCTACATGACTTTGACTTGGAGCAATACGAACGAGTGGGCCGATTCCAGCGGTGATATCGCAAACCCCGATATCTCACGATGATGGGCTCACAGATTTCGGCAAGCAGGTCGTACTGGAAATGAATCGCTTGGGGATGATGGTCGATGTTTCCCATGTGTCGGATAAAACATTTTGGGATGTGTTGGCGATCACAAATGTGCCAGTCATCGCGTCGCACTCTTCGTGCCGCGCTCTTGTCGACGATCCCCGCAACTTGGACGACGACATGCTGCGCGCCGTGGCGAAGAACGGAGGTGTTGTGAACGTGGCCTTCCCTGCTGCGTTTGTGGACAAACGGTTCAAAGAAGAGGCTTTCACTCAGCATACGAGAATGTTAGCCGCTGCGGAGGCGTATAAGTCTGAGCGCGTTGCCGCCGGCTCGCATGTTAGCCCAGCAGAAATGCAACGCTTTGAACTGGAATGGTTAGGCAAAAATAAGATTCCAAGGCCTCCATTGAAATCCTTAATCGATCAGATCGACCACGCCGCAATTGTCGCTGGTATAGATCATGTCGGTCTTGGATCTGACTCCAACGGACGAGACTTTCTTCCCGCGGACATGGATTCCGCGGCCGATCTTCCAAGAATCACCCAGGCGCTTTTGGATCGTGGGTACGTCGCCAACGACATAAAGAAAATTCTGGGCGGTAACATGATTCGGGTTTTGCGCGATGTCGCGCGAGCCAGTGGCAACATGCCCGCCGCACGCCAACAGTAGCCCTAAATTTCGGAGAACCGTCGCACCCAGGTCACCCGCTGGTCAACGACGCTAGCGCCGGGATTTAAAATGTATGAGCCAACGTCCCGATTCCAAGTCGCCCTGGGCAGCACTGAAGACGGTCACGA
Organism: Candidatus Acidiferrum sp.; assembly: GCA_049516615.1. Taxonomy (GTDB): domain Bacteria; phylum Acidobacteriota; class Terriglobia; order Acidiferrales; family UBA7541; genus Acidiferrum. The sequence continues at coordinate 3,255 of JBEKSZ010000273.1, forward strand.
AATCAGCGGCAGCTCATCACCCGCCTCCAACCCGCTGATTTCCGCAGGTGTATGGTGGTAGTGATTCTCCTAGCATTTACCGGTGTCATCCCTGTGCTCCTGTAGCAGGGTGTTAGGGTGAGTTTTGGACCCGTTTTGGACTCGCTTCAGCAGGTCAGATTTGGTGGATGGTCGCTCCCAGAAATCCGTACCTACTCTCGCCCGATGTCGGATCGACATGGGCGCGTGGACCAAAGAAGAGATGTGGGTCCAGCGGACAAGGACGTCGGATAATCCCATCACCACATCACGAAATGGAGACTGGGTTCACGAGACGGCCACGGGGGCTTTACCAGTGGACTTCTCAGCGATGAAATGACACCCCAGTGAATTCCGGTTGTGCGGCTAAAACAGATGTTTCTGCCGGGTTGCGTTTCGCAGGGACCAACGCTCAGCTGATTGGAGTTACGGGAGCCGATTCGGCGAGGTTTTTGCCGCATGCCCGCAGCAGCGAGCGTTCCGAGATACCCAGCTCGCGACCGATAGCGCGCCAGGAACGCCCTGAGGCGCGTAGCACGCCAATCCTCGCAGCATCTACCGAGACGCGCGGACGCCCGAGTCGTCGTCCCTTCGCGCGCGCCGCGGCGATCCCCGATCGGACCCTTCCGCGGATCAACTCCCGCTCGAACTCCGCTATCGATGCGAAGATGCCGAAGACGAGCCGCCCGTTCGGCGTTGAAGTATCCACGCCCTCGTGGAGGCTGACAAAGTGGATGCCGAGAGCGTCGAATTCCGCGAGCGCGTTGACGAGCTGGCGCAAGCTCCGGGCGAATCGGTCATACCGGTAGACGAGGACGGTGTCGAAGCGGCGACGCTTGGCATCCGCGAGGAGGCGGTTGAGGGCGGGCCGCGACTCCTTCGATCCGCTTACGCCGGTGTCGGTGAACTCCTCGACCACGTCCCAGTCTCGGCGGACGCAGAACGCCTTCAGTTCCTCGATCTGCATCGCGGTACTTTGCTCTGCCGTGCTAACGCGCCCGTAAATGGCTACTCGCATGCGCCCTCCGACCCTCACTTCGGCTTCTTTAATCCCTCATCGATGTAACGTCGAATCAATTCCGCCACCTTGAGCCCAGTTCGCCTCGAAAGCTTGCGCAGCGCAGCGATCTGGACTTCGGTGAGGAATAGGGCGACGCGTTTCATGCAAAAGGTATACAACAGGCATACATAGGTGTCAAGAAAGAATTATTTAAATGGAGCAACGATCACAACCGAAGGCCGCGAGTCGCGCGGCGGCCTCGAAGCAAAGCATCGGTGCCCGCCCCACCGGGGGGTAGGGCAAGAGACCACCCCCGGCTTTCGGCGCGCGAGTATCGGCGAGTGAAAATTTTTGAGAATTTCGCTTTCCATGGAACCCGGCGAACGCTCACGAAGCCGGATTGGAACTGGCCCCGAAAAGAAGATGTCCGGTAACGCGTGTCGGACTTACGGTTGATTGCTGTAAGAGGCGGCGATGTGCTGCTAAAATCTTTCAACTATGCCCCGGTCCGCCCTTCCCGCCACAATTGCTCAAGCTGTCATACGCGGCCTCGCCCCGCTCTTGCACGAAGATGGTTTCAAGAAGCGAGGAACAAATTTCTATCACCTCGGAACTCAGTCGAACCAACTTGTATTCGTACAATCAAGCCAATGGAACACGTCTTCCAGTGCGCGTTTCACAATTGAACTGGGACTTTATTTTCCAGCGATGGATGCCGTTGCAGAACAGATATGGACAAAACCCGGGGCCGAACCGTGGGTTCCTAAAATCCACAACTGCCAACTACGCAAGCGAATTGGGTTTTTGTTGCCAGTCCAGCGCGATTATTGGTGGACCGTGGTGCCGTCCGCGAATGTGGATGACTTGGCAGTAGAATTGGCCGAGACTTGGCGAAAATACGGTGCTCCGTGGATGAGGATCAAGGCTAATTTGCCGGAGGCCGCGAACCAACTGGAAGCTGATTCGCTGTTCTTGTCGGCGGCCCAAGCTAGACTCGCCTTAGGGGAACGAGCAGA
>JBEKSZ010000274.1:0-5226 GCA_049516615.1 Candidatus Acidiferrum sp.
GTTTCACTTACCTGCGCCGACGGAAGCCCTGGCCGGCACCGGTTATTTTTCTTGAAGCGATCGGATGTAGCTGGTCAGATTTCTAATCCGCGCGGTGACCTGAGTTTTATCCAGTCCGTCCCCGGCCGTAAAGTCGGTTCCCCAAACCGGCATTTCCGCCGGACCATGGGCGGGGAGTCTTACGCCATTCTTCAGCACTTGGAAAACATAAACGGCGGGAAATTTACCGCCGTGGCGACGAGTCAAGGTGCTCAGGTCAGGCGGCGTGCGGTACGGGGGCGGCACCGGACCCGTTCCTTTCAGGTCGCTTCCATGGCAGATGGCGCACCGTTGCTGGTATAGCTCCGCGCCTGTGGGCGCAACGGCAGCGATCGCCGCAGGCTTTGTGGCGGCGTTCTCTTGTGCGGCGCGCACACCGCACGGCGATGCGAGCGATGTGCCGAGGATTAGGGCTCCGCGCATCAATCGGATAAGCACCGGAATGCAGACGCGGGACAGCTGCAGCAAAATACGCGAGACATATCGAGAGAGTTGCTGGCGGCCAGGACAGACAAAGGATTTCGACTGGGTTCCGGTCATGTGGTTTCGACGACCCCCCTTTTGGGTACCCCGAGTATGATCGGCGCGGCGAGGGCGACATCTTCCCGGGATTTTGCGTGCGGTCTTGACGGTGGAAGGGTTCGCCCCCCCCGCGGGCCGGGATTTGAGCGAGCCCGCAGGGGCATCGCTCATGGCCACGTGCCGCAGCCGTCATTGGGCCTTAATACTGCCAGGTCAACTTCACGTATCCACTGCGCCTGATCTGGCTCGATTGCATGCTTCCAAAAAAATCCTCAAACTCCACATGTTCGTTTTTCAACAGGTTCTGCCCGGCTACCGTGAAGGTTAGGTGTTCAAACCCCTTCCAGGTCAGTCCGGTATCCACACGCATAATCCCTGGAATTCGTACCGCGCCCGAAAATCCCTGGTTCCTCAGTGGATCCACGTAATACCCGCTCAAGTCCCAGGAGCATTTCTTCCAGAGATCCACGTGAGAGCGCAGTTGCCCCATGCGCGTAGGTGTGTTGCCTTGTGAAAAGGCTACGGTCTGTTGATCCTGGCTCTGCGGATCCGTGTGCAGATGGATGGCATCGAAGGCGAAACCGGGACTGAGTTGCCAGCGGTCCATCACTTTCCAATTGGCGGACATCTCGAGGCCGTGCGATTCTCCGTGCATAAGATTTCCGTACGTCAGAGTCTCCACCTCGTGGGGCGGCGCAGGCGTCGATTCAAGGAATGATGTGGAAGGCTCGGTGGTCTGCAGATTATCGTAGCGGTTGAAGTAAGCGGAAAGATCGAACGTCAAGCGCTTCGACGCGGTGGCTCGATAACCGGCTTCGTAGGCCACCAGGTGTTCGTCCTGAAACTCTTTATTGCCGATAAAGCGGAGAACGACCGGCACGCCGTTGTCCACTCCGATTTCGCCGAGGTTCACGGACAAATCGGTGTCGTTCGGTGTCGGTGTACGCACGGACCGGGACACCGCCGCCCACAGCATGTGCTGTTTATCCACCTCCCAGGTCGCGCGGATGCTGGGCAAGAATTCAAAACCGGTGTAGTTGTTGTGTTCGAGCTTTGTTCCGGCCGTAAGATAGATCCGGTCCGGTACAATCGCGATTTCGTCCTGAACGAAGGCGTCACCCACATCCAAGGACTTTCCCGGCGGGCTGAAGAACACCGTCAGAGTTCCGTCAATCCGTCCATTGGTATAAAAGTCGCCCAGGCCCCAAATGATGTCCTGGCGCTGGCCCCAGGCAAAGTGATTCTGGTAGTCGACGTAGAAGGTGCTCCGTTTTTCCGCCTCTAGCGGATCGTCGCGGGTGTAATGGGTGAAGGAAATCTGCAGTTCCGAACCCGCCTCTTCGCTGTACTGATGTTTCCAATTTGTTTGGATAAAACCGCCTGCGGAGGTGACTTCTTGCGGGATGGTTATGAGGCCCGGCGACTCGAGGGAGGGAAGAAAGTAGGCCAGTTCCCCCTCCCGTTCGGTATACAAGTTACCCTCGACGGTTAATGTATCCTTCGGCGAAAGGGTGCTGTCGCTGCGAAATCCACCACGCAGCGAGTGCCAGCCATCATCCCCGTTGTGCCCGGTCAGATCGTCCATGGGAGTTTCGTTGCTGTATTTGCTGAACACGCGAAAGTCCGTTTCTTTTCCGAGCGTGTCTCCGTACTCCACGGTTCCTGCGCCCTGTTCGATGTTCCCGGCCGTCGCAGTGACGAGTCCGCCGCGCGCCGCTGAGGCGCGTTTGGTAAAGATACTGATGATGCCGTTCACGGCATTCGCGCCCCAAATCGAGCCTCCGGGCCCGCGGATTACTTCGATGCGGTCGATATCTTCGAGCGGCAGATCGACTGCGTCCCAATAAACGCCGCCAAAAGCCTCGGTATAAACGATTCGCCCGTCCACCATCACCAGCAGCTTGTTGCTGAGTTGTTCATTGAAGCCGCGCGCGCCGATGGCCCAAGTGCTTCCGTTGATCTGGGCCACGTCCAGTCCGGGAACAATGCGCAAGGCATCCTCAATACTGGTTGCGCCTGAGCGACGTATGTCTTCCTGCGTAATAACGAATATAGCCGCGGCAACGCGCGACAGCTTCTGTTCTTTTTTTGAGGCCGAGGTCACCTGTATGTTCATGAGGTCCTCGATGCTTACCTTGCTCCAGTCTTTGGGCGACGGATCCTCGGCTGTGGGGGCTTTTGCTCCGGTCTCCGGCGACTGCGGTGTCTGTGCATCGGCGCAAACGCACGCCGACGCCAGGATCATCGAGACGGTCCAGCCGACACAGATGGTTCGCGCACTCGTAGAGGGCTCTCTAAGGATCCAGCCGAACGCGGCGATCCTCCGCCCTGCTAACGCACGCTCGGTACCGAAGCGCACTACCGGGCGCGGAGGCAAGGTTGTTCGTTTCAGGAATTTAGCGGCAACATTGCGTTCCGGGGTTTCCTGAATCGGTCCGCGGTATCTAGCCCGTGCCATCGTGGGAAGTTCTTTAAGCCCCATGCTTTGAGGAAGAGTTTGAGCGCCGAGCGCCACGCGAATCTGTAGCCACCGTATTTTCGGCAAACAGGTGGACTCCGGGGGCAGGCGTAATTTAGGGTTCGTTATGCATCGGAACCACGGGACGTTCCGGCGCGAGGCGGAGGAATTTCGTTAGTACCATATCGAGCTCCTGCGGGTGAATCGGCTTGGTCAAGTAGCCATCCATGCCCGCGGCCAGGCACAGATCCTCGTCGCCCTTCATGGCGTGGGCGGTCAAGGCCACGATGGGCAAGTGGCCGCCGGCCAACTCTTCTTTTTCGCGGATTTTCGCGGTGGCTTCCATGCCGTCCATTTCCGGCATTTGGATATCCATGAGGACCAGATCAAAGGTGCCCTCCCCAAGGGCCGCGAGCGCTTCGCACCCGTTGCCCGCAACGACTACCTGATGCCCGCGCTTCTCGAGCAAACGCGTGGCCAGCCGTTGATTCACCGCATTGTCTTCCGCAACGAGGATGCGCAGCGTGCGCGCCGGCGGCGCGGCGCCCGCTGGCGCGGAGGACGCCGTGAGCACAGAAGGCTCGCCTTGCGGATCAGCAACACCAAGAATGCGAGCGATGGCCAGGCGCAACTCCGACTGGCGAATCGGTTTGGTTAGCAGCGCCGCGACGCCTAGCTCCCTGACGTGTTCGGAATCGCCGCGATGCCTGGCAGAAGAGAGCATCAAGATGATGGCGGAAGTCAGGCTTGGCCGCTCGCGAATATGGCGGATGAGCTCGAAGCCGTCCATTTCCGGCATATTGACGTCGCTGATGATCAGCCCGTAAGGGTCGGCGCCCTGCTGCGCGGCGGCCAATTCCCCGAGAGCAGCGCTGCCGCGAGCCACGCAAGTTACCCGCATGCTCCAATTCCCGAGCATGTTGTCGAGAATGCGGAGGTTGGTTTCGTTGTCGTCCACAACCAGGACGCGAATACCGCGCAAGTGTTCGTGGCCGACCATGCTGTTGCGTTCTGATTGGGTATGCGCGCCCTTGAATTGCACGGTGAAGTGGAACTGCGAGCCGCGGCCCATCTGACTCTCGACCCAGATTTTTCCGCCCATCATGTCCACCAGCCGCGAGGTGATGGTCAGCCCGAGTCCCGTGCCGCCATATTTGCGGGTGGTGGAGGTATCGGCTTGCGAGAAGGGATCGAAAATCAGCTTCTGTTTGCTGACCGGGATGCCGATGCCGGTATCCGCGACAACAAAATGCATCAGGCTGTGCTCTTCGCCACGGGTTTCCTTCTGCACTTTGAGCGAGACTTCGCCTTTTTCGGTAAATTTCAGGGCGTTGCCGATCAGGTTGGCGATCACCTGTCGCAGGCGGCTGGAGTCGCCTCTCACCACCTCGGGAACATCCCGAGCGATTTCGCACAGCAGCTCGAGGTTCTTGGCATGCGCGCGCCCGGCCAGGGTCTTCAGCGTGGACTCCAGACATTCGCGCAGGTCGAAGTCCGCTTCTTCGAGGTCGATTTTGCCAGCCTCGATTTTCGAAAAATCCAAAATGTCATTGATGACCCCGAGCAGGGCATCGGAAGACAATTTGACGGTCTCGAGATAATCCTTCTGCTCCGCGTTGAGTTGGGTGTCCAGCGCGAGTTCCGTCATGCCGATGATGCCGTTGAGCGGGGTGCGAATCTCGTGGCTCATATTGGCGAGAAATTCGCTTTTGGCGTGGCTAGCCTTCTCCGCGGCTTCGCGCGCGCGTTCAAACGCCACTGTGCGCTGTTGCACGCGAATCTCGAGGTCATCGTTCACGGTTTGCAGGGCCTGATCGCGTTGCTGAATGCGTTCGAGCATCTGGTTGAAGGAAAGAATGACCTTGCCGATTTCATCCGCGCCCCGAGGCACGGCGCGCAAGGTGTAGTTTTCTTCACGGGAGACGCGCGTGGCTACTTCCGCAAGCTGCAGGAGCGGCAGCGTGATGCTGCGTAACAGGCGGGTGGAGACCAGGAAGGTGATGGTGATGGCCAGTACCAGCACGAGGCAGGCGATCTGGACGTATTGCCACATTTTGCCGCGAAAGCCGCTGAGGTCCGAGACGATGACGATGGTTCCGGCTATTTCCCGGTTCACGGAGACGGCGCGAAACAAGGTCAGCGACTGGGGGCTGAAGTAGTCGCCGTCGGCTTGCAGCGCGGGCGTAGAGAAGTCGCGCGGGAGCTGT
>JBEKSZ010000275.1:0-5093 GCA_049516615.1 Candidatus Acidiferrum sp.
GTATTCACCCACAAAATCGCCGGTATATGCACCGGCACCCAATCGCCGCCCGAACCGCGCCGCACGATGAAGGCGCTGGCCAGGGCCATAAAAAACATCAGGATGGAAAGGATCGCCAGGGTAACCCCGGTGTAGTACCGCCGCGGAGAGGGCTGCCGCTCCCGGCGTCCTGGCCCGCCACCGCTGTCATCGCCGCCGCCGCCCGGGGCCGGAGGCTTCCCTCCTCCACCGCCGCCAATGTCCTCAATAATCAGTTCTATGTCGTGTTCAGCGGTTGCGCCCGGCATCCGGCCCTTCTTTCTTCCTGTAGCTAACGCTGGTCATGCGCGCGCCCCCCCGGGAGGCGGTCATCTGCTGCGGCTCACCGGCTTGCGCGCCGCGCGATCGGGCCCCACATATTGCGGGATGAAGTCGTCCAGATTGCCCGACTCGTCGAAATCGTACGCTCCGCGAAACACGGTAACGCAATCAGTGTTGTGCGCCGCAGTCCTGATCTGATCGTCGAAAATCAAATCGGCGGCATCGCCGGCCACTGGGGGCGCGGGACGATCAATCCATTCGAGCGTCGTGGCGCGCCAGGGGTTGCACTCGGACACCATTTCGCCACGCCACAGCGTGACAATCAAATTCGCTAAAAATAATCCCTGTGCCGCCACGGTCACCAGCGCCGCAACGGTAATAAAGGTAGCCAGTCCACTGGAATGAGCGGCGATGGACGCCGTGTTCAGCGCCGGCCGCACGCGCTCCGTTAACCCCATCCAGTGCATGGGCATAAACACGCAATATACGCCCGCAAACGTCAGCCAAAAATGCAGCTTGCCGAGCAGCTCGTTCAGCCGCCGCGCAAACAGCTTCGGGAACCAGAAAAACAGCGCCGCGAGGATGGCAAACGTCGCCGTCACGCCCATAACCAAATGAAAGTGTCCGCTTATAAAATCGCCTCCGCTGGCCAGAGAAACCAAATCGCTGCGCGACAAAAGCAGTCCCGAAAAACAGCCGGACAAAAACAGGGAGATAAATCCCATCACAAAAAGCGCCGAGGTATTTAAGGCCATCCGCGCGTTCCACAAGATCCCAAACCAGCTGAGCAGCAAAATGCTCGCGGGCACTCCCAGTGACGATGCGAGCACGCCAAACATGAGAGGGGTCGCGGGATTCATTCCCGTGGCGAACATGTGCTCGCCCCAGATGCAAAATCCAAAAACGCCCACACCGCAGAGGGCCAGTACCACGGCGCGCTCCTTCCACAGAGGCCGCCGCGCCAACATCCCCAGCAGATGGGTCACGATGCCAAAGCACGGCAGCATCGCCACGTATACCTCCGCCTGCGCAAAAAACCAGAACAAACGCTGCCAGTTCGCCGCAGCCATGGCCCCGCTTCCCCCCAAAGAGACCGCGCGAAAGAAGTGCGTGCCCAGCAAGCCGTCCGCCAGCAGCAAGGCACAGGCGGCCAGCAAAATGCTAAAAATCAAAATGCTCAAAATCGCGTTGATGAACCAGGCCCACACTGTCACCGGCAAGCGCGGAAGGGTCATGCCCGGACCGCGCAGATCAATCGCTGTGACACTGAAATTAATAGCTACCAGCAGCGATGCCAAACAGAACACCGCAACGCCAGCTACCCAGGCCTTCACGCCATGCGCCGGGGCCAGAAAAAACGACGCCGTGATGCCCACCACCGACCCTGCGGTCAGCCACAGTGCCGCCCGATTCAGCTTCGGAAACGCTGTGTCCCAGGCACCGATCTGCAGCGGCAGCAGGTAGTTGCCAAAGCCCGCCTGGGGCGCCGCGGTGAGCACAAAAAACACCATCAGCGAACCGTGCAAGAGCGTCAAGGCGGCGTAGCGCTCCGGCGTGTTGTCAAATCCACCGAGAACATTCCGCCCCTCGTTTGGCCAGACAAGGTGCACGCGCATGAGCAGCGACATCCCCATGCCCAGAAACACGCACAGCAACGCCAGCCACAGATACTGCAATCCGATGATTTTGTGATCGCTACTGAAAACGAAGCGCGTCAGGAAGCCGCGCGGAGTGCCGTCCCGCGACTCGGGCAGGGGCTCGAGCGGCTCGATCCCGTCATTGTCATAGATCGCCATTTCGTCGCGAGCGAGGCCCCTTAGAGACACACAGAGGCAGGCACTGAGTAAGAACCCGCCTCGTGCGCGTCCCCACTACAATACATTCCCGTCCAAATTTCAAGCCCGTCCTGCGAATTGCGGCAGCCCGCCGGCGCAGACGCGACCCAAGAGGAGATTGTTGCAGGCCGTCTTACCGCGCGGCAAGTTCAGCGGGATTTAGCGGATTCGTCGTCTACCCGGGCCTGGCCCGCGATCCAGTTCACTTCGCAAGTCTTGCCCCCGTCATCCGAGAAGGAATGTGCAAAGTGGGGCGTACTCGTGATCAAGTCCGTCCAAACCAATCGAATGAGGATGCGCTTGCCATTGATCGTGTCCCGGGCGAAATACTCGCCGCGTCCATTCCTTCCTGAATTCAGCGATCTGGGGTAGGTCCGTGATGCCGTTCTTGCTGTTAGCCCAATAGAGCCGCCACTGTACACGCGCAGGGGCAAGCCTTATCTTGCAGGATGGCTTATCAAAATGGCCGCTCGTGCATGATACGATATGGCCACTTCTATTCAGGCCCATCAATGAAACGAGTCTCCGCAAGCTTTCTTCCGCCCATTGCACTCGATTCCCGCGGAAAACTTCCCATGTATCGCCAATTGTACGAATGGTTTCGCCGGTCCATCCTGGCGGGCGAACTCCGCCCTGGGCAACGCCTGCCGTCGACCAGGAACCTCGCAGCAGAATTGCAGGTATCGCGCATACCGGTCTCAAACGCCTATGAACAATTGCAGGCGGAAGGTTACCTGGAGACCTTTCTCGGCGCAGGCACGTGCGTCGCGCGGTCGATTCCGCACGATGCCTTAAAATCGGCGATCCGGAGCATCCAGGATAAGTCGCGCCAGAGGTCCGAACCTCGCGTTCCGCGCCGAACTTCGCGTCGCGTAGAACGGATGCATATAGCACCGCAAACATGGTCAAACAGCCTGATTCCCTTCCGTGTGAGCCTTCCGGCTCTTGAGAGTTTCCCGCTCGGCGTGTGGTCGAAGTTGGTCAATCGCCAGTTGCGGAAGCAAACCCGGCAGTCGATGGCCTATGGCGACGCGATGGGACATGGGCCGCTTCGCGAAGCCGTTGTGGAATATTTGGGCGCTGTTCGCGCGGTGCAATGCGAGGCGTCGCAGGTCCTCGTGACCACGGGCTCGCAGCAGGGCTTGCAACTCTCCGCACACGTCTTGCTGGACGCGGGTGAGCGGGTGTGGATTGAAGAACCCGGTTATCCCGGAGCGCGGCAAGCGCTGCTGATGGCCGGGGCGCGGATGGTCCCCGTGCCTGTTGATTGTGAGGGCTTGAACGTAGCGGAAGGAGTTCGCCGCGCCCGCAATGCCCGCGCGGTGTACATCACACCATCGCATCAATATCCGCTGGGCGTGACCATGAGCGCCACCCGGCGCATGCAGTTGCTCAACTGGAGCGCCCGCAGCGGAGCCTGGATCATCGAGGATGATTACGACAGCGAATACCGGTTTGGCGACCGACCAATTCCTTCGCTTCAGGGGTTAGACACCCATGCTCGCGTGATTTACATCGGCACATTCAGCAAGGTAATGTTTCCCGCGCTGCGCCTGGGCTACTTGGTCGTCCCCAAGGATTTGGCGGAGGCGTTCGCCGTCGCGCGCGACGCCACGGACCAGTTCTCCTCGACGCTTTATCAAGCGGTGATGGCGGATTTCATTCGCGAGGGGCATTTCGCCCGACATATCCGCAGGATGCGCATGCTGTACCTCGAGCGGCGTACCGCACTGGTCGGAGCCATTCAGTCCGAAATGAGCGACAAACTCGAAATCATCGGTTCCGAGGCGGGGATGCACCTGGTGGCGCTGCTGCAGCCGGGGGTTGACGATGTCGCAGTCTCAAGAAAGGCCGCACTGCGGGACATTTCGGTCATACCTCTGTCCACGTGCTATTTGAAACCTCCCGTCCGGGGCGGCTTGATCCTTGGTTATGGCGGCACGGATACGCAACAGATCCACGAAGGCGTGCGCAGGCTCACGATGGCCGTGTAGTCGCGCCAGAGGGGTCCCGGACGAACAGCGAAATTCGACCCGGATTGGTAACATTTTACCGCCTCTGTTAATATGACTGCGGGCAGTTTGTGGGCGTGTAGCTCAGCTGGGAGAGCGCGTCGTTCGCAACGACGAGGCCGCCGGTTCGATCCCGGCCACGTCCACCATTCTCTGTCGGGCATCACCAGCAGGTGACCCACCGATGGCCGCCCCCACCCTACCATCCTGATTTCTCGTTGAGTCTTCTTTGCCGAACCCCCTAGGGAGCGCCTTGTGTTCGCCTTGCCCCCAAACAACCCCTGGGAAAGGGCAAGCATTTTGCCCCAAACCACCAGCAAACCACCTTTTGCGGGGCCGGGGGGCCGGTTTTCCGGCGCGGGAGCGGCGATTGCGGGTGGGCGCCTCTTTCCGGCTGTAGGCCCGACAAGGAAGGTCACTTGCGCGTTAAAGGTCGCCTGGCGCCCCGCATTGGTCACGAGGCCAGGGGCGCCTGCCGCGCTTGGCCTGTGGCCAACAAAACATGGACGTTAGGTCCTTAATTTGGCTGATGTGCGACCTTCGGCGCCGGTTATTTCAGCGTTCCCGGTCAGCGATCGACCGGGCAGCGCCAAGGCCCGCCTCCAGCTCACCCGGAAACGACACAAATCGTCCACGTAGCCGGCATCGCGATCTAAATGACTCTAAATGCAATCCTGTGTATCTTTTAATAATCCCCCTTAGAACAACAAACGCGACGAGTTAGGAGGAATTTCACTCCGCGCACGTTCGAGCTTCGATTGGCCTTCGCCGTGCCTTTAGCTAGGGCGTGCTCTGGCACTCAGAAGCACCCTCAAGGAGAATGGGAACAACATGAAGAAGCAAAAAGGATTTTCACTTATCGAGCTTTTGATCGTCGTGGCGATCATTTTGATCATCGCGGCAATCGCGATTCCGAACTTGCTCAAGTCCAAGATGGCCGCCAACG
>JBEKSZ010000276.1:0-5050 GCA_049516615.1 Candidatus Acidiferrum sp.
AACGTTCTGTGTTTTCTTGTTCTGGCATGGCTTGATCCTATTGTTGGAAATAAATTAACGCGCATGAAAATAACTAATATTTACGAGGCCCGAGAGCAAAGGAAAAGTTCCAGTGAAACCGTGCCAGGCTTTAGGGTGAAGAAGTCGGTACTAGCAGAGAAGATAAAGAAGAACGCGAAGAAAGGCAAGGACTAGGGCGCTTTTCGCGCTTTGCGGCACTGCGTCTTGGCAACGGGGTCAGTCCCAAGGACACGTCATTGCCAGCGATTAATTAAACAAGGGCGGTCCGTCGCCCCGATGCCGACACGCCCAGAGAAATATCCAGACGGTCGAGACGGAGGGTGGGGCAGAGTTCATTTTTCGTGCTTCTGTTTCTTCTCAACCGGTCTGAGAAGGAAGGGGCTGATCGCTCGGAAGTACGACTTTTTCACCAAGGTTCGCTGTACCGAATATGTGCCGAGCAGTACGAGCGGAATCCCGAAAGCGACCAAAAGATTTCTCGACACGTAAGTGACCGCGCAGACGGAGATAAGCGGGGTCCAAAGTGTAATCAGAAAAACTATCAGCATCCAACGAGATCGAGAGAATCCGCTAAAGAGGGTGCCTGGAGCGGGAAAAAACTCCGAAGAGGCGGCCTCACGGACGAAGGCAGCAAAATACACCATCACGAAGAACAACAGCGCCTCAGCGACGAGGGTGGCGGCATAACCTTCTTTGGGAAGGGAACCAAACGTCAGGTCGACGGTTCGCGAGACCCTGTTCCCTAAATCGGTTGGAATCGACATCTGTGGCATTTCAAACTTAGCCAGATCCTCAAGGTTGGAGAGCGTCGCACAATTCATCACGGCGTTGTCATTGAGTTGTGGCACGTACTGACCGGACTTCGAAGAGCCGCGAGGTTTTTCAATTTCGCTTTCGGAACATAGGCCGCTAAGATCGTTGGCATATAATAATAGACCTCTGCGATTAACCCACTTGACAATAGAGAAATCGAAATAATTTGAATTCTCTCGACTTTTGGTGAGCATCTCTGAGTCGTTCAGGTTTTTCCAAGCCTCGGCAATGCGAGACAGTTCCGGGGGTTCAATTTCATCCACCGAGGTCGCTGACAAGCCGTTCGGTGGCAGCGGTTTCGAGCCAGGCGAGTTCGGTTTCTGCGGCTTAGTCGCCTCTGGCGCGGATTTGTCGGAAGGCGGCGAAGTCTTTGTAGAGGCCGTCCTGCGTATCTCGACCGTGGTGTCAACCAAACTGTTCAATGTCTCTTGATCTACTTTTGGATGAGACTGGGCGTACTCCATCCAAACAGCGTCGTTCTGGAGGCTTTCAAGAGAGACGGCGAGATTCAACCTGTTCGTGAGGTAACTTGCCAGCGCCGCGTCGCTCTTCCGACCCTCCCAGTACGGGCACAGTAACAAGATGACGAGGGAAACGAGCAGGGCAAATGCCCCGGAACGAGTACAGGCTTCTGAACTAACCTTGTCGATGTCGTTTCGCGAAGACTCGCGGCGTGCTTCATCTCGTGGCATAGATTTCTTTCAGCTTCCCGAAAGCGATTCGCGCCGCGAGTTTATTTGCTCACGGCGACCAATGCTACGAGAAGCGTTCGCAGGGTTAAGAATCGTCTTCGACGGTTTCAGGCTTAACCTCAGGGAGCATTTTCTCCGCGACCTCTTTTAGTGTCCGCCAAGTCTGAGGCGTCGCCATTCCGCTATTCGGCCCGGCGATTCTTTCGGCCCATACCAGAAATTCCGCGCCGTCCGGCTCGCTGTTGCTGATCGCTTGGTTGGCCCGCTCCAGCGTCTCTTGTGCGATTCTAATCGTAGTCGAATTGACTTCTCTCAAGGTAAATCTTCATTTAGCAGTTCTGCCATTTTGTCCCCACGGAACGTCAGCACCTGAGACTGGCCGTCGAAACCCCAGCGCTCATCGTAAGGCCCGTTAAACAGGTCTCGCGGTAACGGGATTGTCGCGACGGCATTTTCCCAAACTATGACGCAGACCGTTTTTTCGTTTATGTCGAATCCAGGAAACCGTTTCTCAATCATCTTCATTGTTTCGTTAATGCTCAAATCGCGACGTTTTTTCATCATTTTCCCCGCAAATTGCATCCCGACTGCATAATTGCGAAGCGTGATTAACGCGCTGATCGTGGTGTTCTGGGGTTCCGTCCATCCAGGGCGGACCATTTTGCCTCTACCGAGAAATGCTGGTTGCGGCGCACCGACCGCACTGCAAGTTTTCGTGTTTATCGGAATGGTGAAACCAGCGTCCCCATACATCGCGCCCAGCATTATGTGCGGATCTTCAGAATGGACCAGAGCGCGACCGCGATTGCGTAGTACCAGACAGCAAGGGAATTCTTTAAATTCGCCAAACTTTCCGCGAGCCTGATTAATTTTCTGCCGGATTAACGGATATGGATCGTAGGCTCCGAAGCCGAGCGTAGGTTCTGCTTCCGCAAAATCCTTTACCTCGCAGAGAATTTCTCCGTCGTGCTGGATGCTGAAGTCTGGCCTTTTCGCTCTTCCTGGGAACTGCTTCTCAAATTCATACGCATACCCCATTTCATTGAGATATTGCTCAAAAAGAGTCTCGCCTTCGGTCCGGTTTGGTTGTGATTCCATTCCGAAAGAACTTCAGCGTCTGCTGGCAGCCTTTATATCGAGCGCAGGCCAGTTCATTGTAAACAGGGAATCGAGCGGAATAAAGACATCTGAGGACTTCCAGAGAGCACGGCCAAGGCCATCTTCCTTGCTAGCGAAGAACCAGACCCAAACTTGCTTTCCCAAAGATTTAACGCGATTCACGAGAGGGCAGTAATAGGCATCACCGCCGAGCAAGATCGCAACGTCGAAATGGCTTTGAAACGCGTGAGTCAGCATGTCAGCGGTCAAGGCAATGTCAACGCCTTTCGACTTCCTGTCGCCGCTCGGCTTTTTAAATACTTTCGGAGCAAATCCGATACCGCGTAGGGATATCTCAGTATTTTCCAGATCGTCGTGACTCCCTACCAGGCTTGTGTAGTAGTAAGCTCGCAGTGCTTCAGATTCCAAGGCGTCTGCTTCTCCAGACATGCAGTGGGGGCGTTGAAGCGGGCGGGGATTGGGCATCCAAAGAAAACAATCTTTTCGCCAGTACGTTCCATCGGTAAGTGCCAACTTGTTCTTCGAGGCAAACTCCTGCCCGCGAATGGTAAGGTTCTCTCCGTCAACAAAAAGCATTCAGCGTCGGGGCATAAAGTGTGAATCGTCCGAAGTATAGCCGACGGTTCGGTTGGACGACGGGTCAATCGTAGGGTCAAATTCACGAGTTCTCAAATGCAGCTAAATGCAACGGTCCGAACGGTTTATCTCGTGAATCAAATCATCTCCAAAGGCTGATGTCCTACCAATTAGACGATCCCGGAACAGCTTTGCAACTCGATAAGTTTAGCAGAGGAAGATTCTCTTGGCACGTGGCGGAGGCGAGGTTGTGACTTGGGTAAGCGACCGATTGGATCGGGCTTACCCCTTGCCTGCGAACTAGCGAATCCCGGAAAGACCTTGCGTGGAAGGACTGTGCAGGCGTTGCCCTTGCGACTTGGCCCGCCGCGGGGCTTTGGCGCTGCGGTCCGGGTAGGTCCAGTGAAAAAGAACGAAGAGCAAGAAATCGGAGGCGAGAATGAAGAAGGCAAAAATTAGAATCGGCGACATGTTCCGCTCCTCCTGACGCGCGGAATCAAATGCAACGAAACGAGAGTAAGCGAGGACAGTACAGAAAGTCCTGAACGGTTTGTGAGGAAGTTGTTAGCCGGAAACAGCCGGCCAGGCGTTTGCCTTAAAGCGCGCGGGGCCCATCCTTACGATTTCCTATTAAATCGGTCGGGACTCCTTCACGGGCACTTTTCTATGCTACGAATGCCGGAATGAGGGGAAATCAGGCCGGAGGAGGGAACCCCATGGGTGGAGATTTACATTGCATTCAACAGAAATGGCGTGGCGTTTGCGGCATGTGTGGGCACGCGACGGAATCGTTCGATCTCCCGGGAAGGCCGGAGAAGCTTTGCCTGGCGTGCAGCGCGGATTTGGCTACCGCGGTGGTGTTGCGTACGGAGATCGACGCCGCGACATGGGCCGGGCAGAGCGCCGAGGACTTGGTGGAGGAGTTTGGTGATCTAAGCCGGCGGATACTGATGCGGACACAATCCGCGGACGCGTTGGGAAATTACTGACGACGGGATGCCGCCTGTGGGGCGTCAGCAATCGGGCGGAGATGTGCATGGAGCATAAGATTCTGCTAGATTGGTTAAGTTGTTTCTTCGCCGTTTTCGCGCGCGGAGAGGTGGCCGAGCGGTTTAAGGCGCACGCTTGGAAAGCGTGTGTAGGTTAACCCCTACCGTGGGTTCGAATCCCACCCTCTCCGCCATATCTGGTTTGTACGGACCCATTTGCTTCCCGTCTTTGAATCTGTGGTGTCTATATCCACTCTTGCTGTTCGCCCACAGCAGACTGTACATACAAATGTATTGACAAATGCGCGAGAGGAAGGTATTCTCTCCGAGTCGTGGCGAGCCATGCGATTTGAATGGGACGAGCAGAAGAACCGGCAAAACCTTCTCAAGCACACTGTTCGCTTCGAAACGGCCGTTCTCGTTTTTCGACGATCCCTACGCGATTACGCAGCGTGACGTCACTTTCGAGGACGAGGAACGTTGGATAACGGTCGGAGCCATAGGGCCGGGTTCGATTCTTTTGGTCGTTCACACTTTTTATGAGGAACACGACGAAGAAATCATTCGTGTCATTTCGGCTCGCGCCGCCGAATCGCACGAAAGGAGAGCCTATGAGGAAGCTCACAAAGGATCAGAAGCGAGACATCCGAGCTATCGCCGTAAAAAGAGACGAGGACATTGATTTCTCGGACGCTCCGGCGGTTCTCGATTGGAGCGCAGCCGAAATTGGCAAGTTCTATCGACCAACGAAGAAGCCCGTTACGATGCGTCTTGATTCCGACGTCATCGCATGGCTCAAAGCCGATGGTCGCGGTTATCAGACCAAAGCGAACTGGCTTC
>JBEKSZ010000277.1:0-5032 GCA_049516615.1 Candidatus Acidiferrum sp.
CTGCCGTTGACGAGCTATATTCAAGATCTGTTCGAACGCTGGCTCGCCCCGGAGATCATTTAACAGTGGGTCCCTGGAAAAATACGGGTAGCTGAAGAATCCAGATTCAACGCTCGTGCGTAGGGCGCGAATAGCCGAGACTTTGTCGCCCAAGACGTCATACGATTCCGCGATTTTGTATGTGGCCTCTGGATCGCCGACCCCGCGCTCTCTGATTTGCCTCTCCAATCCACTCAAGAGCTCCAGGCCTTCCGCTCGGTGCTGATGAATCGAGTCACTGAGAGCCTTACCGATTTCCGCATACAAGGTGGGATCGAGTTCGTACGCACGATCAAAATCTTTCGACGCTTGTTCGAAGTTGTTCTCATGAAATTCTCCAAAGCCGCGATAAAAGAGAACGAATGAGGAATCGTCGACCGGCAAGCTCCCAAGAAACTCTTGGTACCGTCCCATATAAAGGTAAGTGTTTAACACTGAGCCGTTGGCCTTCACCAAGGGATCGAGTTGGCGCGCCCGCTCGCACTCCGCTACGGATTCGTCCAACATTCCGGCGAATCGGTAGGCGTAGCCGAGTTCCCAGTGAGCGGCGGCATTGTTGGCGTTGGTCTTTAGCGCGTCTCGCAATAACGGTACTGCTTGCTCAACTTTTCCGGTGTCTACCAAGAGGTTTGCGAAGAACATTTGCGCGTCAAGGAGATTTGGTCTTAGCGCCAAGGCCCGTTCGTAGGCTGCTTCGGCGCGGCGGTACTGCTCGCGCCCTCCAAGCTCGAATGCTGCATCCGAATTGTACGAAGCTCCTAAGTAGGCCCAGGCCGGAGCGTAGTTGGGATCAATTTCAGTGGACTTTTCAAGCATCTTGATCGCCAGGGGGAACTTGTGTTGCCCATGAAAGTCGAGTCCTTGCAGAAAGTACTCATACGCGAGTGGATTCACCGACTTCTCCGGCTTCAGGCGCTCCGCCTCCGATGGCGAAAGGCTGAGTCGCAGTTCGGAGATCAGTTGACTGGTAACTTTGTCTTGAACAGTAAGCAGACTGTCATACTTTAGGTCGATTACTCCTTGACCGAGAATCTTCTCGGTTTTGGCATCAACCAGTTGGTACGTGATCCGCAAGTTGTCGCCATCTCGAATGAAACTTCCGGTGAGGAGAGTATCTACTTTGAGATCTTCTGCAACTTTCTGAAGATCTATGGGCGTCCCGCGATATTTCTCAATCGCCGCGGAAGGGCGAACACTGAGTGAGTTCACATAGGCCAGTTTCGTAATGAGTACATCCGCTAACGAGAATCCGAGAAAGTCGCTACTCGAATCCTGGCCAGAATTGTGGAGCGGAAGGATCGCGAGGCTCCGAGGAGTAAAAGACTGCTCCTTCGCAGATCGAAAGTGAACAAACTTCGCCAAAGCGATCGAGCCGAGGAGAATGATGAATCCGGCGGAGCAGAGGAAGATCAACCTGCTCGTTGTTGATCGAGTCGCTCCCGGTGGCGCTGGCTTTGGGAGTTCTGCTTTCTCGGCTGGTTGAGAGGAAGGCAAGATCCCGCCCGCTCCCGCCTTCGAATCCACATGTCGCGAATCCGTCGATGCAAGCTGGCCCATGAACCTGTAACCGCGTCGCCCAACGGTCTGGATAAACGTGGGTTTTTCGGCAGAGTCTCGAAGCGCGTCCCTCAGCTTGCTCACGGCCACGGCCAGGCGATGGTCGAAATCGACGAACGTGTCCGTCGACCAAAGGCGTTTGCGAAGTTCTTCGCGTGTGACAACTTCCCCCGCTGATTCCAACAGGACGGTCAGGAGCAGAAACGGCTGTTCCTGCAGCCGCAACTTGCTGCCCTCTCTCCGCAACTCGCCGGCGCGCAGGTCTACTTCGAAATTGGCAAACCGCACGAGTGGTGGGAGGGTAGGCGGCATCGCGGAGCTTCACATCCTCGAGAGTCTAGCATGGCAGTGAAGACGGTGGCGACGCCCACATTACATTACGAACAAACGGCTTATCAGGGGATTGAGAGGGTATCAAAGGAGAAGTGTCTGAGCATTGACGGCCAGTGCTCTCCGGGGGAAAAGTAGAAGCGCTTGGCCCAATCTTGGGCAGACGATCAACCGTGGAGAAGTAAATGGCGGCTTCAACGATGTCAAGTCACGGGGTAATGGAGGGAGGCGGCTCCTACAACCTGCATGCCAAAGTTCCCGCTGGTGGAGGCAATCTGGCATTGCCCTACCTGGAGACGGCAGTTCAATCCTGCACGCTCCCACGAGAAAGCGAGCCAATCGTTATCGCGGACTATGGCTCTTCTCAAGGGAAAAACTCTCTGGCTCCTATGCGGGCGGCCATCCGATGCCTGCGTGCGCGTGTTGGCTCCGAACAACCCATCACAATTGTTCACGTCGACCAGCACGCCAACGACTTCAATACTCTGTTCGATGTGTTGCATAGCGATCCTGAACGATACTCCATGAATGATCCCAATGTATTCCCGTCTGCCATCGGAAGATCGTTCTACGAGAACGTCTTCCCAAGAGAACAGGTGGACCTCGGGTGGTGCTCCTATGCAGCGGTCTGGCTCAGCCGCATTCCGACGCTGATACCTGGCCATTTCGTGTCGCTCGCCAGCACTGGCGAAGAGCGTGCGGCATTCGACCGCCAGGCAGCAGAGGATTGGAGACTTTTTCTTTCGTTGCGCGCGCGGGAGTTGCGCCCTGGTGGGCGATTGGTGGTCGTGCTTCCAGGTCTGAGTGATACAGGTGCGTCAGGATTTGAACCTCTCTTCAACTGTGTCAATGCAGTTCTCGAAGCATTGGTCTGCGAGAGGGTGATCAGCGATGACGAGCGAAAACGAATGGTGTTGGGCGCATACCCGCGACGACGAGAACAGCTGTTGGAGCCATTCAGCGCGGATGGTCACTTCCAATCGCTTTCAGTCGAACATTGCGACCTCTTCGACTTGCCTGACCCGGCTTGGGCTGATTACCAACTTAATGGTAATGTGCAAGCTCTCGTCACGCAGCACGCTGCATTCTTCCGATCCATTTTCGTGCCCTCCCTGGCTTCAGCGCTCACCGAGGCCAGCGGGCGGCAGGCCTTCGCTGACAGCCTGGAGCAAAGATTGAAGCAACGCTTGTCTGAACAGCTCACGCCGTTTCACTCATTCGTGCAGGTCATTGTCGCCGCCAAACAAAGCACTGCTGTTACTCCCAATGATCCAGGAGAAATGCGTATAAATGAGGATTGACAACGAAACTTTGACGCACGATCAAGCGCAATCGGTGAGCACGTTGAGCAGAGAGCGACATTCTAGGCAGATCTTCTATGGGTCGTGGCTGGTACTTGCGTCAGCGGTTGGACTTTTCTGGGGAGTGCCTATCACCGTATATTCCTGCAGCGTCTTCTTTAAGCCGCTTATGCAGGAGTTCCACGCCAGTCGCCACTGCGGTTGTATGAACAACAAATTCAGCCAGAGGAGACGCTTGCCATGGACGTAGATATGGATAAACTGCATGACTTTTTAGGAAAAGCGATCGTAGATTTTGGTGCGACCTTCCACGCGGCGCTGGTGCGCGTGGGAGACAGGCTTGGATTGTACAAAGCACTTGCGACAGGTGGCCCGCAGAGTCCGGCGGACCTGGCGAAGCGCACGAATACCGCTGAGCGGTATGTACGCGAATGGCTCTGCAATCAGGCTGCAGGCGGATACGTGAGTTACGACAGCAAGGCGGGCAAGTTTTTTCTGAATGAAGAACAAGCATTCACGCTGGCGGATGAGAATAGCCCCGCATTTCTGCCGGGGGCGTTTCAAGTCGCGCTGGCGGCGGCGAAGGCCGAGGAACAGATCGCGGAGTGCTTCAAAAGTGGGCAGGGGATGGGTTGGCATGAACATCATCCTGAACTGTTTGTTGGTACGGAGCGATTTTTTCGTCCTGGCTATGCGGCGAATCTGATTTCATCGTGGATTCCGATGCTCGAAGGAATGAAGGAAAAATTGGAAGGAGGTGCAATCGTCGCCGATGTCGGCTGCGGCCTGGGAGCTTCCACCGTGCTAATGGCCAAATCCTATCCCAAGTCGAAGTTTTTTGGTTTCGATTATCACGACAAATCCATTGAAACGGCCAAGCAACGGGCGAAAGAGGCCGGGGTCGCCGACCAGATTGAATTTAGGGTTGCGAAGGCAAAAGATTATCCGGGCGCGGACTATGATTTTGTGACGTTCTTCGATTGTTTGCACGATATGGGAGATCCAATTGGTGCATCGACGCACGTTCACCGGAGCTTGAAGAAAGACGGAACCTGGATGATCGTCGAACCGGCGGCGGGAGACAAACTCGAAGACAATATGCACCCGATTGGGCGGGCGTTTTACGGGGCGTCAACTTTGCTGTGCACGCCCGCGTCTCTCTCGCAAGAAGTGGGGCTGGCCCTGGGTGCGCAAGCCGGGGAAAAACGCATGCGTGAAGTGGTGACAGCTGGTGGCTTCAAACGTTTCCGGCGAGCGACTGAAACCCCCTTCAACTTCGTTTACGAAGCTCGGCCGTAAGTGCAGAAATGGAAAGGCTCATGTCCACAATCGACAATGGTCCGAGGGTGATTTCAGCAAGTGGAACAACGAGCACCTTAGCCGCGAAGCTGGTTGCACCAGCGGTAACTTTGATCGCAGCAGTCGGATTCGTCCTCGAGTACGTCTTTTGCTATGAGCCGGTTCGCGGTCGATGGCGCGGAGATCGGCGGCGCGGGCCTCCGGGGACCAATGGACTGCGATGCGTTCGTGCGCGGGCTGTTCGGACGGTTCGGTCACTTCTTCACGCCGAACTCGCGCAGAATTTCCTCGTGGGGAATGCCTTCACCGCGGGCGAGCGAAGCACGGGCGCGTTCTAGCGCCGCGGCTGTTTCAGGCGTAAGTTCTTCCTCTCCCACGGAGGTCAGCGCCAACGAGCGCGACAGTGGTTCGACCATCACTTCGAGCAGAGTGCGTAGCGCATTCAGCTTTTCGTCGGGCAGCATGTCAAGTAGAGCGTGGGCTTGCTGACGTTCTTGCGTGAGGTT
>JBEKSZ010000278.1:0-4971 GCA_049516615.1 Candidatus Acidiferrum sp.
TGCCTTCTACGCAGAAACGCTTGGGTGTAGGCGACCTGAACAATCCAGGACCGGGCCGAGCCCTTCGAACTGTCAAACAGCGCGCTCTTGCGATGAATGTAAAGAAATACTTCTTGGATTAGATCGTCGGCCTCGGCCTTATCTCGAAGAATCCTCCAGCCAAGGTTTCGAACCAGGTGGGCATGTCGCCGGAAGAGCAAGGCCAGAGCCTCACGGTCACCAGCTTGAACTCCAGCAATCAGCGTCTCATCGTCACATTCGACTGAACAATCCTGTGAAGAAATAACTCTGGGCCCGCTACCTTCAAACCGCGGGGACAGAGGCAAACTACGAAAACGCGCCGATGCAGACGAACTCACAGTGTCCGTATGCTACAACGAGCGCTCGTTGTTTTCCATCGAACTTTTTAACCGGATTTCTTGGGCTTCGGAGGGCGACCGCCTCTGCGATTCTTTCGCTTTGCCTGGAGTCGTTTGAAATACTCCGAGCCACGCTTCGCGATTTCCCTCCCACCTTTCCGTCCAAGACTGACGGCCGCGGGATCTTTCTTTTTCGCCAAAACTTAGGACTGAAGCAACCTTAGTATTATGCATCACGGTGAGAACCCTCCCTAGGGCTGGATTGTTCACGATTTTGCTCGTGGAAAAACAAAAGTCGCTCAAAACCAATCAATGGGAGCATCCAGAGCTTGCCTCCTTCGTCAAAGACGTCGCGAGTTACGTCGCTGCGATGCAACATCGCCTTCGTCGCAGAAAAACAGTTTTTCACTGAGTCTTTCCTCTAGCCAGCTCCCCTGGGCCATTTTTTACCATTTGTCTGTCGACGTTTTGTCTGTAGACGATTCCGAATCATATCTCCAGACTGCCGAGGATGCAACAGATTCTTTTGGCACTTGGAAGAAGGCTGCGTGAGCTTAGGGCTGAGCAAGGCTTCTCTCAAGAAGCCTTCGCAGACCATTGCGGCCTGCACCGCACTGCGATGAGTCTCATAGAGCGGGGTAAGCGTGTCCCGTCGCTCCGCACTCTCACAACTCTATCCCAGGGGTTCGGGATATCGCTCAGTGAATTACTCGAAGACGTTGACAAAGGACTGCTCAAAAAGCGCAGGTGATCGCGCGTGGGGTCCACGATTCGAGCCCCGCGATCGCCCAAAGGGGCCGACGCGCCAGCGAGGTCTTCAGAGGGCCGGTCCTCGGGAAGATTGGCAGATGCTCCAGCTTTTAGTGCTCGCCGCAAGTTTCCCGGCCGCGCGAAGGCCGATAGGATCAGGATCCGCCCGTGTGTCTCGGTAGAGCCGACGAGGAAGGGTGAAAGAATCTTTGGCCCAGTCTATAAGTAGATGGAGCGGTGATAGGTTGGTTGTACGAATTCGTGCAATCATCCAACATTGTACATTTTGATGCAATCGTCAGAATGCGTGCCCGAGCCGCTTTCTAGGATTGTCTTCACGCGCTTGTAACCTTGTACCGCTTGAAACTCGCCATATTTGAACGCATTGGGCCTCCAACAGCTTTGAGCAGATTCACGTTCCCTGGCAAAAGCGCAGTCGCTGCTTGTACGAAATGATCAACGTTCTTGCAAAACAGTCCTGTCTCTGTCTACGCTTTTCGTCTCCCGACCCCCAGGTCAGAGAAAATTACGCCGCGGCAGCACCGCTGCCGGCAGAATCCCATCGCTCAACTGCAGCCGGGTATTGCTTGAGGCACCGAACTTGGTGACATTGTGAATGCCAACCTTCCGTGAAAGACGAACACTCGTTAAGGCAGTAGAACTCATCCTGGCTGAGGCGTTCGGGCCACGCAAGATTCCGGGCTCGAATCAAGCAGCCGCTGCGGTCCAGGATTCATCAGCCGCAGTAGCGGGCAAATCAACCTCGCGAAATTCGACCTTACGGCCGAGTGGCCGGCTTGGTTTATGATGCAAGACGACAAACTAGAAATGTGGGGTGCAAGGTGAGGTTCGCGACGCGGGTCCTGTGTTGCTTGGCGGTTAGTGCCTTGTTGCCACTCCTTGCGACTTCCGCGCGCGACCAAGTGGAAAATCCGCGAACGCAGTCGATCGTGGAGGCAGGGAGCCGGCGATACGAGGCCGGAGACGTGGATGGCGCGATTGCCGCTTTTCGCCAGGCCCTGAACATCGATGGCAGCGACCCTTATGCCTATGCCAACCTGGGTCTAGCGCTGATCGATAAGGGTAGCCTCGCGGAGGCCGCGGCGGCGCTCGAGCGGTGCATCAGCCTGGTTGACGCCTACGATGCCACGCACCCTCCCAGAGTCACGAGCAAGCCGATGGCGTATACCCTGCTAGCGGCAGCGGCCAACAATCTGGCGGTCGTGCGCTACCAGCGGGGACAGCCGGATGCGGCCCTCGCCAGCGTGGATCGCGCGATTAAATCTGCGCCCGCGTATGCCGATGCCTGGGCAACGCGCGGGGTAATTCTGCAGGCGCAGGAAAAACTGGATAAGGCCATTCTTGCCTTCCGCCAGGCCTTGGCGCTCGATTCGAAGCTGACCATTGCCAGCCAAAATCTGGGGCTGGCCCTCGAGAAAAGCGGACAGCTCGACGAGGCTCTGCAGGTTTTGCAGCAAAGCGTTGCGGCGCATCCGAATGATCCCGACTTAGAGTCGGCCTATGGCGGCGTGTTGTCGCAAAAAGGGCGTTTGGCGGACGGCGTCGCGGCCTACAAGATAAGCTTGGGCGTCCGGCCGGATTCCGCGGATGCTCTTTATGGCCTGGGAAACGATTTGCGGTATCTCGGGAATTTTCCCGAAGCCTTGACCGCGCTGCAAAAGGCGCACAGCCTGGCGCCGGCCGACGTCAGCACCACGACGAGTTTAGCGGAGCTGCTGACCGAGATGGGGCGGACCGCGGATGCCGCGGCGCTACTGAATGGCATGACCGGAACGGAAAAGACCAACGCCTATGTGCTCGCGGCGCAGGCGACAGCGCTGATCCACGCGGGGAAGGGGCGCGAAGCCGTTCCGTTGCTGCAGCGGGCGCTGGCCTTGAATACGAACCTGCTCGAAGCCACCGCGGCGTTGGCATCGCTGCAAATCGATCTCGGGAAACCGGCCGACGGCGTGGCCATGATTGAGCCGGCCCTCAGGGCCCATCCGGAAAGCGCCGAGCTGCACAACAGCTATGCATTATTGCTGGCGGCGCAAGGGAAGTATCCCGAGGCCCAGGCTGAGTATGACCAGGCGCTCGCAATCCGTCCCGGTTACGTCGAGGCGCGCGTCGACCGGGCCGCCACCCTGTCCCGGCAAGGCAATTTGGCGGGGGCCATAAAGGATTTTCAAACCGCACTGGCCACCGACCCTGCGAATCTAAAAGCCCAGGCCAATCTGGGCGTGACGCTGATTGCCGCAAAGCGCTATGAAGAGGCTGCCGCGGCATTTCGCGCGGCGATTGCCCTTTCTCCGAGCGACCCCGACCTGCATGCGAATTTGGGAATTGCCCTCGAAGGCGGCGGAAAAGCCGCGGAGGCCGCGAAAGAGTACGCTGCTGCCAAAAAGCTGAAGGCCGAAGCCGCCAGCCGTTCCACAACAGCGAAAAACTGAGTGGCCACGCTCTCGGCTGCACGGCTTCGAGGTAAATTTTGCGCGAGAACATTTCCATTCAGAGGTTAAGGAGCACCTTGAGCACAGGCAAAGTGAAGTGGGGCGTATTGGGCGTGGCGAGCATTGCGCGGCGCAAAGTGATTCCGGGGATGCAGCAGGGGGAGTATAGCGAGATCGCGGCGATTGCTTCGCGCGACTTGGCAAGAGCCGAGGAGGCCGCGGCGAAGTTCGGCATTGCCAAGGCGTATGGATCGTACGAGGCGCTGCTCGCGGATCCGGAGATTGAGGCGGTATACAACCCGCTGCCGAATCATCTCCACCTGCCCTGGTCGGTGAGGGCCATGGAGGCCGGGAAGCACGTTCTGTGCGAGAAGCCGATTGGCCTGAATGCCGCGGAGGCCAGGGAGCTGCTGGCGGCGCGCGACCGCACGGGGCGAAAATGCGGCGAGGCCTTCATGGTGCGCAGCCACCCGCAATGGTTGCGGGCCCGCGAACTGGTGCGCTCGGGAAAGATCGGCGATTTGCGGGCGATTATGGCCTCGTTCAGCTACTTCGACCGCGAAACGAGCAGCATTCACAACGATTTTGCCGGCGGGGGCGGAGCGCTCCTGGACATCGGCTGCTACCCGATCCACAACTCGCGATTTATCTTTGGCGAAGAGCCCACGCGGGTGATCGGGCTGGTCGAGCGCGATCCGGAAATGAAGGTCGACCGGCTGACCTCGGCGATTCTCGACTATCCCTCGGGGCAAGCGATTTTCACCGCGAGTACGCAGCTCGTGTATCACCAGAGCATGGAGATCTTTTGCACCCACGGGAGGATCGTGTTCGAGATTCCCTATAGTGCGCCGCTCGATAAGCCGACAAACATCGTCATCGATGAAGGACGGGCCGGGGCGGGAAATAGCAGTACGGTAGAGACCATTGCGGCTTGCAACCAGTACACCATGCAGGGCGACGCGTTTTCGCGGGCCATTCGCGAGGACGGCGAAGTACCCGTGCCCGTCGAAGATGCGATCAAGAATATGGCGGTGATTGACGCGGTGTTCCGCTCGGGGACGACGGGTCAGTGGGAAAAGCCGGGCGCTTAGCCAAGCGCCGGGGCGAGATGCGGCGCCTTCGCCCGGTCGCCCGCCTTTACAACGAATTTTTTGTGGCTACGCCGTAGAGCGTTAGGACGCCTTCGAGGGTGATGATGCCTTCGAGTTTGCCAAGGTTGGCGCGACTGACCACGGGAAGCAGGTCGAGTTGCGCTGCGCCCATGCGGTCGAGGGCCGCAGTGAGAGAATGGTCGGCGTGAACGTGCGGAAACTCGCCCGGGTCTGCGAACTCAAGCAGGCGCCGAGCGCCACCCCCGGAACTCTCCGCTTTCTCTAGAGCTTCACGACTGACGACGCCGACGACCCCGCTCT
>JBEKSZ010000279.1:0-4938 GCA_049516615.1 Candidatus Acidiferrum sp.
CGCAGCTCAGCGTTTTGTGCGCGGTTTTGTGTTTTAGTTCCTTTGCTTGCCGTTCGAGCGACAAGCTGCCCGCTAAATCCTCGCAGAAATACGCCCAGGCGGTTTCCGACTTCTACGTCGGGCTTGGCGCGCTGCAGGTTGGCGACGACATTCATGCCGAGAGCAAACTTTCTGGGTTGACCCTTCTGGTGCCGGGCGAACCGGCGGGCTGGGCGGACTGGGGAGTGCTGGCGCTGCGCCAGCGAAAATTGGATGTTGCGGCGCAGCGCCTCGAACACGCCCGGAGTCTAGCGTCTGAGAACGACCAGATTTATCAATTGCTGGGCTACATGGAAAGCAGCCGGGGGAATTCCGCGAGCGCCATTGCCGATTGGCGAAAGGCCGTCGAAATTAATCCTGCAAACTACCGCGCCGCGTATCAGCTCGCGGAAGAGGTGGAACGCCAGGGCGACGCCAATAGCGACGCGGAATATCGGCAATTACTCGGGAAGATTCTCGCGGCGCAGCCCGGGAACCTAGCGGCGCAGCTGGAAGTCGGCCGCGTGGCGGCCAAGGATGGCGATGCTGCCACGCTGCGTGCGGTCCTCGGGCAGATCACCGCGCGGTCGCAGAATTGGCCCGCGGAGATCAAGGCACAACTGGCCGCGTTGCAAAATGCCGCTGACAGCTCCAATCCCAAGACCGCCGCCACGCGAACCACATTCTTGCGTAACTCCCTGATGCGTGTGCCGGAGTTTCGCGAAAGCCTGGCGGTACTGAAAGCGCCCGCCGGAGAAGAAGCCGAACCGATCACGCACTTTCTTCGCCTCGCGCCTCCGGACTTCACTCCGGCCCCTGCGGATACCGCCCTGGCGTTTGCCATCACGCCGGTGGCTATTGGTGGCGCGACGTCGTGGAGCTGGATTGGCGCCGTGGCGCTGGGAAGCGCGGGAGCTCCGGTCCTAGCTCTCGCGAGCGGCCGTGAAGTGCTGCTCGCTTCCGGAGCGAAATTTCCCTTTCCCGGCGGTCCGTTAGGCGTTTCCCCACTTCCTGAAGGCATTCTCCAGATTGATTTTAATTACGACTTCAAGACCGATCTCGTACTCGCCGGAGCCGGGGGCCTGCGCCTGATGCGGCAGGACGCTCCGGAAAAGTTCACGGACGTCACCGCCGCCGCCAAACTGCCGAAAGGCGTAGTCAATTCCAGCTACACCGGTGCCTGGGCCTTTGACCTTGAGGCCGACGGCGATCTCGACATTGTCCTTGGCGCGAAAGATGGGCCGCCGCGCGTTCTGCGCAACAATGGCGACGACACCTTTACCGTCATCGAGCCCTTCCCGGGAATTTCGGGGGTCCGCGCCTTCGCTTGGGCCGATTTCGATGCGGACGGCAACGCCGATGCCGCCATCGTCGATGGCGTTGGAAAGCTGCACATTTTTCACAACGAGCGCCAAGCACAATTCCGCCAGGTGGCGCTGCCCGCTGATTTGTCGAGCGTGAAGGCGATTGCCGCTGCCGATGCCAACAACAATGGTGTTCTTGACTTGCTGGCGGTCGAGTCGAGCGGCGCGATTGTCAGCGTCTCTTTTAATGCCGGGGGCGGCGAAAACGGGTTATGGGCGGTAAAGCCGCTGGTGCAAATTCCGAATGCCACCGCTGCGCTGGCGGGCGAGGCAAGGCTGGCAGTTGCGGACCTCGACAATAATGGAGCGTTCGATCTGATTCTCAGTTCCGTCGGGCCGGGACCGGCCGCAAGCGCGCCGTTGATCTGGTTAGGAGACGCGACGGCAAAATACACGCTCCTCGATCATGGTGCCGGAGCGAGCACAATTTTTGACGTTGCCGACCTGGCCGGCGACGGGCGCCTTGTCCTCGTCGGCTTCGATGCCAAGGGCCAGGCCGTGGAAGTTGCAAGCCACGGCGCCAAAAATTATCACTGGCAAACGGTTCGCCCGCATGCCAAGCAGGCGGTCGGGGATCAACGCATCAATCCTTTCGGTGTCGGCGGCGAAATTGAGATTCGTTCCGGCCTGCTCGTTCAGAAACAGCCAATCAATGGGCCGCAGTTGCATTTCGGTCTGGGCAACCAGACCAGCGCGGAAGTAGTGCGCGTGGTGTGGCCGAACGGGACGGTGCGCGCGGAATTTGGAGTGGCTGCCGATCAAGATGTGGTAACCGAGCAGCGCTTGAAAGCCTCCTGCCCGTTTCTCTTCGCCTGGAACGGGACACGCATGGAGTTTGTCAAAGACGCTGTCCCCTGGGGTTCGGCTATCGGTCTGCGCATCAACACCATCGGTACCGCGCAAATCGCCACCACTGGCGAGTGGTACAAAATTCGCCGCGATCAACTCGTTCCCCACGATGGCTATTACGACCTACGCGTCACCGCCGAGCTGTGGGAGGTCTACTACTACGATCGCATCGCGCTCATGACCGTCGACCATCCTGCGGGCACGGAAATCTACGTCGACGAACGTTTCGTGATCCCGCCGCAAAAGTTGGCCTTCACTACCGTGGCCACGCCGCATCCCATCGCCCGCGCCATCGACGACAATGGCGACGATGTTACCGAAATTGTGCTTACCCTCGATGGTCGCGCGCTCGATACCTTCGGCCGCGGTCAGTATCAGGGAATCACCCGCGATCACTACGTCGAAATCGATCTCGGCGAGGACGCTCCAACGAGCGGCCCCCTTTACCTCATCGGGCAAGGCTCCATCCACGACACCGAATCCTCCATCAACGTTGCAGTGACCCAGGGCCATCGCTGGCATGCGCAAGGATTGAGTGTCGAAGTTCCCGACGGCCGTGGCGGTTGGGTTACGGCGCAATCCAATCTCGGGTTTCCTGCTGGCCGCAAGAAAACCGTGGTCTTCAACCTGACCAATATCTTCCGCCCGGGGACGCCGCGGCGCGTGCGCCTGCGAACGAACTTGGAGATTTATTGGGATTGCATCGAGTGGGCCCAGGGCGACCCCGACGCGCAGGTAAAGACGCAGACTCTTGATCCCAGCGTCGCCGACCTGCACTATCGCGGCTATTCGGTCATCGACCGGCCCGATGCCGGCGCCCCGGAAATCCCCAACTACGAGCAGATGTCGGGTAGCAAACAACGCTGGCGTGATCTGATCGGGTACTACACGCGTTACGGTGACGTGCGCGAACTGCTCAAGAGCGTCGACGACCGTTATGTGATCGTGAATTCCGGCGACGAAATGTCTCTGCGTTTTGCGGAACAGCCTCCGCCGCCGCAAGGCTGGTTGCGCGACTTCATTGTCATTGGCGACGGCTGGATCAAGGACGGCGACTTCAACTCCACCTTCTCGAAGACCGTCCTGCCGTTGCCGTATCACGCCAAACAGCTATACGTCGAGCGCCCCGGCGAACTCGAAGAGGAATACGTCTACCGCCAGCATCCTGAAGACTGGCAGAACTATCACACCCGTTACGTTACACCGTACGTATTCCAAAATTCCCTAAGGAGTGCCCCACCACAGTGAAAGGCGGGCCTATCGCAAGAATCGTTCTGGCCACTATTTTTGCCGGACTGGTGTTCTCGCCTCTGATCGCACGGCGCTTGGCCACGCGCCGCGAAGGCGCGAAAATCCGGCTGGACACCCAGACGGCGCTGGCGCGGCACGGCTTTTATTTGCAGGAAGTTTCCCATGCCGCGGGAGTGGATTTCGTTCATCAGGCGCCCACGCTCGATCCCAAACTGGACCACATCATGCCACAAGTGGCCTCTATGGGTGCGTCGGTATCCATCGTAGATTACGACCGCGACGGCTGGCCGGACATCTACGTCTGCAGCAGCAAGGAGGGGGCCAAGAACGCCCTCTATCACAATCTTCACGACGGGACTTTCAAGGATGTCGCGGAGGAAATGGGCATCGCCGACGTGAACCGTCCGGGCACCGGCGTCTCCATGAGTGCCGTTTGGGGGGACTACGACAACGATGGCTACGAAGATCTTCTGCTCGTTAAATGGGGCCGGCCGGAACTCTTTCACAACGACGCCGGCCACGGCTTCACGCGGGTGACCGAGCAGGCCGGCTTGCCGCCCTGGATCAACGCCAACACAGCGCTGTGGTTTGACTATGACGGCGACGGCCTGCTGGATCTATTTATCGGCGGCTACTACTCCGAGGACGTCGACCTCTGGCATCTTTCTTCCACCAAGATGATGCCCGACAGTTTCGAATATGCAAAAAATGGCGGCCGCAAATATCTGTTTCACAATCTCGGCAACGGCAAATTCGAAGAGGTCAGCGAAAAGCTGGGCATCAAGAGCCGTCGCTGGGCGCTGGCCTCCGCTGCGGCGGACCTGCGTGGCACCGGCCACCCGGATCTTTTCATCGCGAACGACTACGGTGTCTCCGAACTGTACTTCAACGACGGCAAACGCTTCCATGAAGTGGGCGAGCAGGCCGGAGTCGGGTTCGCTCCCAAAAGCGGTATGAACGCCAGCTTCGGCGACATCCTGAACGAGGGGCGTTACGCCGTGTATGTTTCCAACATCTCCGAAGCTGGGGTGCTCATTCAGGGCAATAATCTGTGGGTGCCTAAAGAAGGCACGAGCGGCGATCAACTGCAATACGAAAACCTCGCGCGCGATTTCGGCGTGGAAATCGGCGGCTGGAGTTTTGGCGCGCAATTCGGCGATTTGAACAACGATGGCACGCTCGACCTGTATCTCACCAACGGCTACGTTTCGCTCGACCACGATAAAAGCTACTGGTACGACTTTTCTAAAATTGCCGGCGGGCATAGCCTGATCATCAACGACGCGAAGAATTGGCCCGCCATGGAAGGCCGCAGCTTGTCCGGCTATCAAACCAAGCATCTCTGGCTCAACGATGGCAGCGGAAAATTCGTCGATGTTGCGCAAGCCGTAGGCGTGGCGGACACCTACGACGGCCGCGCCGTGGCTATGGCCGACCTGTGGAACCGGGGTGTGCT
>JBEKSZ010000280.1:0-4900 GCA_049516615.1 Candidatus Acidiferrum sp.
ATTCCGATTTGTGTTCTGGCATTCGGTGGCGCTGGCGGCGATTGTAGGGGTAATTGTGCTGTTCTATGCGTATGTGTTTCCGCAATTCATTCCCCATGGCCTTACGTTCATCCGCTGAACAGGAAACCGTTTTTTGCAAAAAACGAGTTGCGACACCAGGCGGGATCCAACCAGCCGCAGCAGGGCCAAGCGAGGTCAGTTGGAAGTCGCGGAGCGTTCCGCATTGGGATTTTCGCTGAGCGACCAACAAAAGAACCGCGCGTCGCACCATTCGCAGCGAAAGGGGCGCACAAATATCATGGCCAGCGCGATTCTTTCAATAAATCCGCGCCGCCGCGATTGATGGATGCGCACGCTGTCACATTTCGGGCAATTCTTCATAACCATTCTCCTTGCACGATCCAAGGCAGTTTGCGTGTGAGTGTGCGGCAGGGGAACCGCTGGCGTCTGTCTCTTTTTGCACACCGCGAGACCAGCACGGTTACCGAAAAGAGCGGGTGTTCAAAACGGAACAGACGGGTCCGTACCAGAAAGGTACCTTTGCCCTGGCGCGAAGATGGTGGCCACCCATGGCCAGCACCGAACAGAGCTTCGCGACCGCGTGGGCTTTCATGGCAAATTTGGCTCACAAAGAAGCGCAATCAAACCCCACCGCTTTCCATGCGGAACGCTCCGCTGCGCACCGGTCGCGCACCATCCGCGTCCTTTTCGTGCACCGCGATACCCGAGTCGTCGACGGCTGCCTTGAAGAGCTTCACAAGGCCGGCTTTATCGTCACCGCCGATGTGGCTTCCTCGTTGGCGCAAGGCAGCGACCTGCTGCGCTCTCGTTCGTACGAGGTTTTGTTGGCCGGGTGGCCGATGCCTAACCTCAACCGGGTCGAGGTATCCCAAATCCTTGAACAAGTCGCCGAGAATCTGCCGATCCTTTTTGTCGCCGATGCCGGCGGCGAGTACCCCGCCCAACTCACCACGGAAATCCCGTTCGATTACATCGAGAGGGGGCATTTAGCGCAATTGCCGATGGCCGTGCGCCGGGCCCTCAAGGAGGCCGTGTTGCGCGCCGAACTGGCCGAGGCTGGTAAAGCGTTGCGTCATTCGCAGTCGCTGTATCGCGCGCTGGTTGAAAATCCTGCCTACGGTGTCTGCCGTTGCGACGGCGAGGGAAACCTTCTCGACGCCAACCAGGCACTGCTGTCCATGCTCGGCCACGCCAGCAAAGAGGAACTGTTCGCCGCGAACCGCGCGTCCGAATTCATTCTCGATCTCGGCCCCGCCGCTCCCTTGGGCGGCCCCTTGCCCGCAGCGACGCCGATCGAGCCAATCGAAATTGCCTGGCCGCGCAAAAACGGAACCATGCTGAAAGCGCGGCTGAGCGGCCGCGGGATTTTCGACGAGCAGGGCGCTTTTCTCGGCTATGAGATTATCGTGGTGGACATCACCGACCAGCGCGCGCTCGAGGAGCATCTTCGCCGTCAGGCTTCCACCGATTCGCTAACCGATCTGGCAAATCATCGCCGGCTCCTCGAGGTTCTGCACGCCGAGATTGCCCGCTCGAAGCGTACCGGCCGGGAATTCTCCGTGTTGTTGCTCGATCTCGACGGCCTCAAACAGATTAACGACCGGTTTGGCCACATGGTTGGAAATCGCGCGCTCGCCAGGCTGGCGCAAATTCTCCTAGACTGCTGCCGCTCGGTGGATACCGCAGCACGGCAAGGTGGCGACGAATTTGCGGTAGTGCTGCCGGAGGCCGGTGTTGCCGCCGCAACGCTGGTCGCTGACCGCATTGCTGATCTGCTTAGGAAAGATATCGAAGCGCCAGCGCTTTCCGTCAGCATCGGAGTTGCCAGCTTTCCCAAGGACGCGGATGCCATCGGAACTCTGCTCTACGCCGCTGACTGTGATCTGTACGCCATGAAAAAAAAATCAGCGCCGAATCTAGGTAGCGCGGCGCTTCCGCAACTCAGTTAGGTGTGCTTCTTTGTTTCTGAGCCCGACCAAGCTTTCTCGCGCGGACTGACTTTTGTTGCGCTTCCGTCACGCGCACCGACAGAGACTTGCGCGGCTCGGCCATCTCCGCCTGCAACAGCGCCCGGGTCTCCCGCTTTGCACTCACCGTGCGTTTGGTCTTGGCCATGCCATCATGCTGCTCTAAACCGCGAAATATGGACGTTCAATTCGGCACAGCAAAGTGTTAAAATCCCGGGACAGCGGATCGATAAAAGCAATCGTATAGCGCGTGTGGTTGTGTTAGTATCCTGTCACGGCTAATGACAATGAAAAGGCTAGGCAAATCGGCCGTACTCGCTAAACGTGTACATTCCTCGGCTGTGGCCAAAAGCACGGTGCAATTCGCAAAATCTGAGAAAATCTTCACCCAGGGCGAACCCGCCGATACCGTGTCGTTAATCCAGTCCGGCACGGTGAAAATCACGGTCATCAACAAACAGGGCAAAGAAGCGGTTCTGGCGTTGCTCGAAGCCGGAGATTTCGTCGGTGAAGGGTGCATCAGCAATGGCTCGCCGGTTCGCATGACCACGGCGTCGGCGATGCAGCCGGTCACTCTTTTGGTGATGAAGAAACAAGAGATGATGCGCGCCCTGCACGAGGAACAAGACTTCGCCGATCAATTCATCGCCTACATGCTCAAACGCAACACCCGCGTCGAGTCCGACCTCGTCGACCAGCTCTTCAATTCCACGGAAAAACGTCTGGCCCGCGCGCTTTTGTTGCTGGCCCAGTACGGCAAGGAGGGCCGGCCGGAAACCGTCATCTCTGCCATTTCACAGGAAACCCTGGCTTCCCTGGTGGGCACTACACGCAGCCGAATCAACTTCTTCATGAATAAATTCCGTAAAATGGGCTTCATCCACTACAACGGCGGAATGCAAATCCACAGCTCCCTGCTGAACGTCGTCCTGCACGATTAAGGTGCCAGGATTTGCCGAACCCCCCAACGCGGCCGACTGCCGTCGGGCTTGATTCTGAATCTGGCGGCCTCCGCGCGTTCTCCCAGGACATCCTTGACCGCGCCCGCTGGGGCGGGGTGTGCAAAACAAGACAGCCGACCTACAGGATTGCTGGTATTGCCTAGGGCGGAGGTTCCCATGTGCAGCGACGAATACAATCCCGAACTCAGCACGTCCCCCGGGAGGGCTCCCGTCGACCGCCCCGACGCGACCCCCGTGGCCGCCAGCGATCTTGAACCCGCGATGGATGTTCTTTCAAGTCACCATCTTCCCGCGCCGCAGCAAACCCCCAGGCGCCCTATCGCTATGACCCAGAGTCAGGAACTCACGCTCGAAGAGAGGTTTTTCGAGCAGCGATGGCACCGCCCCTACGCCGAAGCCCTGCTAGAGAGCGATTCAGCCAAGAAGTCCCGGCTGATCGCGGCGGCGGAGAAAGCCATTCTCGACCGCTACGTGGAGATCGCGGCCGCAGAGGAGGGTGTGGACCTGCGCCATGCCCTCGAAGCTTTAGCCGAGCTGAAGCGAGGGGACCAAAATCCCCTCAGGAACAAAGGCTAACTAGAGATTCCCGGCTGGCTGTAAAAATCGGCCAGGACACCGACGATTCGCGCTTGATGAACGTCGGAGAGTTCCGGAAAAACCGGGAGCGAGAGCACTTCTCTGGTTGCGGCTTCGGCGTGGGGAAATTGCCCTGCGCGGTAACCGAGACTTGCGAAGGCCGGTTGCAGGTGCAGCGGCACGGGATAGTAGATTTCGCTGGGAATTCCGGCCAGACGCAAGTGTTCGCGGAGCGCGTCGCGATATTGGCAGCGGATCGAGAATTGATTGTAGACGTGCTGGTACTGCGGCGGCGGAGCTGGCGGACATTTTACAACCGCCGAGAGACGAGCCGCGGCGAAGAGCTCCCGGTAGCGCTGGGCGCGGGCTTGGCGGCCCGCAGTCCACGCAGGCAGGTGCCGGAGTTTGACGCGCAGGATCGCGGCTTGCAGGGCGTCGAGGCGGCTATTGGTTCCGAGAATATCGTGGTGATATTTTGTTTTGCTGCCGTGCATGCGCAGAAGGCGGAGACGCTCGGCAAGCGCCGGGTCTTCCGTGGTGATCAGGCCGCCATCGCCCGCGCCGCCTAAATTTTTCGACGGAAAGAAACTGAAGCAGCCAAACTCGGCGAAGGTCCCGATGCAGCGACCTTGGTATTGCGCGCCGATGGCTTGCGCGGCGTCTTCGATAACTGCGAGATTGCGGGTCTTCGCGAGCGCCAGGATAGGATCCAAATCCGCGGATAACCCGAAAAGATGCACGGGCATAATGGCGCGCGTTTTCGGCGTGATGGCGGAGGCTATTTTTTCCGGGTCGATGTTGAAAGTGTCCGGGGCGATGTCGACGAAGACGGGTTTTGCGCGCAGCCAGGCGATGGAGCCGGCGGTGGCTACGAAACTGAAGGGTGTGGTGATGACTTCGTCGCCCGGGCCGATGCCTGCAGCGAGAAGGGCGAGAATGAGCGCGTCGGTCCCGGAAGCGCAGCCGATCGCGTGCCGGGCACCGAGCATGTGGGCGATTTCTTCTTCAAAGAGGCGGACTTCCTCACCGAGGATGAAGAGTTGACTTTCCATTACCCTGGCTACTGCGGCCATGATTTCTTCGCGAATCGTGGCGAACTGGGCTTTCAGGTCGAGAAGGTCGCAAAGTGGCGGAGCAGCGACGGGCGCGAAACTGGCGGGTTCTGCCTGAGGGGCTGGAGCGCGCGATGCCGATGGGGATTGCGTTGGAACGGTCATGGATACAATCTTAGGGTTTGCCCGGAATTCTCACAACTGTCCCGCCTATGTGCCGGGGCTGAAAACGCCCCCGCCCCATCCCCCCTGGTTGCGCTGAAGGCTCACACGGTCGCCGCGGCAAGTCCGGGAGCGGACTACCAATCAGAGTACTTGGTGC
>JBEKSZ010000281.1:0-4871 GCA_049516615.1 Candidatus Acidiferrum sp.
TCCTGCTAAGGCCCGAAATAAAACGTCCGAGACGTCATCGGAGACCCTGCGCCCGTTCGGGAAGCCAGCGGCGTCGCCCGCTAGGAGCCCGAGGCGTTTGCGGCTGCCTTCGGGCGTCGGCGGCACGCCGGTATTGAGGCGGAGCAGGTCGGCGATGGGGCCTGCGGGCGTCCCTGGCGCGGCAATGGGCGGAACGTACGCAAGTAAGGGAAGCAAGTCGGTGCGCGGGGGCGTGGGAATGGCGATGCCGTAGATGGAGTTGAAGAGCCGGGCAAACGCAGGGTCGAGATAAGAAGCTTCAAATTGCGAATCGTTGGAAGGCTGGCTCATGCTCCAGAGATCCTTTGAACCGAGAGGGATGATGAAGGTGTTAATGAGGGGATTGCCGAGACGATCGATTTGCGAGTAGGTCCCGCTGGTGACGCTGGGGAGCGGGGCACGCCGAGTGAGAATGCGAGGACGTGCGGTGGCGGCCCAGGCGCCAATCGTGGCCTCGGGGGAAGTGGCGGGAAGGAGGGTGCCGGTGCGGGTGAGCAGGGTGATGGGAACTTCGATGGCGATGGTGTTGACGTTGTAACCAGAGAAGTAATCGGAAGCGGTGTTGACGAAATCTTCGGCGTCGGCGGCAGCGGAGAGTACGCCGCTACCTGCTCCGGTGCGGAAATTGTAGGTGTCGAACTGTGCTCCCGCGTCGGCGTAGAAAGGATCGTCAGTGGTACCGGCGAAGACACGAATGCCGTTGCTCAGGGTGTAAATGCCCTGCTCGGCGAGCGCGGGGTAATTCGGCATGGTGCGCGGACCGACGTTGGTTGGCACCGCGAAGAGGGTGGCGCTCGTTTCGCTGGTAAGCGGGGTAGAGATGCCGCCTTGCACCATGGTGACCGTGTAGTGTTGCCGCAAGGCCAAGCCCGAAGATCCTGCGCCATCGAGCACAGTGATGGCGGGCGGGACGGTCGGTGTGCCGGGGGCAACAGGGGCGGGAGAGTTCGCCGGGGCGTTGATGCCTGCGCCGGCGCCCGCGAAACCGCTGATAACGCTGGAAGTTCGAATTTCCGTGGTGAACTGGAACTGGAAAGAAATGTCGGCGAGAGCGTCGTTGTTGTTGTCGATGTTGATGGAGTACTGAACCCCGGGGTCGAAGGGAAAGAAGATGGGGCCGTTGCCGGGGTCGAGGAAAGGATCAACGTTGATGATGAAGGTCACTTTGCTCGGATCGTCGTAGCTGACAAAGGCGAAGAACCCGGTGATGTTTGCGGGATGATCGAGTGCGGCGCCGGGGGCGTCGCGGTGGTCAGCGCCAAGAGCGGCGGGCGCGAAGGACAGGATTGTGGCCAAGATGGTGCTGGTGAATGCGCGGATTCGATTCATGTATACCTTCTCCTCAGGACAGTAGAGTGATCAGGAACTTTTGCTGCGGAGCTGCCATTGCAGACCCAAAAAGAGGAAGACAATCAAGATAGCGAGTGGCCAGGCGTTGCTGGGCTCTGGAGTGGTGGTAACCACGGAGGACTGCGCGGTGAAGGCGTCCGTGAATTCGCCGCCCGAGGCGGTGCCGGCGGTACCGCCATCGACGGTAAAGTCATCGGTGACAGCGACGGAGGTGACCGAGCCGAGGGAAGTGTTGTCGGAGTTTTGGATGCCATCGAGCGTGAGCAGGGTCAGAGGGTTGCCTGTGCAGCCGTCCACGCCGTCGGAGCCGAAGTTTCCGCCGGCGCATAGATTCTGAATGTCGGTGACCGCACCGTCGACGGTTTCCGAGGAGTTGGCCAGCGAAATGGTGCTTTGCAAAAAGACGCTGTTGCTCAGCTCGTAGGTGAAAATGGTTTCAAACAATTCCGATGCGACGGCGCTGGAGGACACGCTGAAGGTCAGTTCCGGATCGCTCGCCCCGCCCGAAGGGGTGATGGACACGAGTGTAGGATCGAGTTCCGTGGCGCCGTAGGTGCCGGAGACGTTGGCAAACGACGAGAGTAGATCGGTGCCGATGGTGCACCCACCTGCGCCTAGCGATTCGTAGGAAGCCAGCGTGCCGGCAGCACAGAGCGAGGTGCTCCGCGCCATGGGGCACAAAAGCACACACCAAACAAGCAACCATCCGAGTTTCTTCAAAGTCCCTCCGACACCTAAAAGATCTGAAACTACCAAACCACGCGGGTGCCCGGTCAGCAGTCAGCCCGGGAGTTAAACATACCGCTTAGAACCATGTCCAGTACCGATTTTTCGATGGTACTACTACTACGCCCTCGGTTTCCTAGATCGAGCGGACGCCACAATAAGAAAACGTTCCAGATATTTGACCGTGGGTCTGGAAGAGAATTTCGCTTCCAGCCCCGATAAATCCTTGAAGTCCGGCTTGCATTCGAGTACCAAACTGGTTCCTAACTCACACGCTACGCTCCCACTGCGGATTTCTTGCCTGCCGCTCCCACCGCTGTTAGCTTAAATTAGCCCTTTTCCCAGGGACTTTCATGGCCAATTTACAGGTGGCGCCCGGCGCGTCCGAAGCGGCACTCATCGAACTCAAGAGCTACAGCGTCACGCTCCCCATGGGCACTCTGTCCATCGGGGTCGATAACATTCACCACGATGTTTTTCTCAGCCCGCGTTTTTCGCAAGCCTCCCGCGATTACCTGTTCAATCTCATCCGCCAGAGCACCAGCGCCAACTTCTTCTCCGGCATCGAACTGCGCGACACTCAAGCCATTGACGCCGCCGCCTTCCGTAAGATTCTCACCGAGGTGATGCAAAGCTCCTTAACCCAAGCCAAATTCCGCAAAAATATCGAGATCGACATCCTCTTCCGGCTGGCTCTGATCAGGTTCCTCAGCCTTGAAATCGGCAATCAATTCCTCTCCCTCATTCAAGAAGGCAAGGAATGGGTCCGCCAGCGCGGCGAACAGTTCGAGCGCAGCCAGCAAGCCCACGTCATCAAAGCGCGTCTCTCCGAACTGCAAAGCTCCCGCCGCGTGGTCATTCGCGCCGTCGGCCAGCAAATCGCCCAGGTGCTCAT
The DNA here is from genome assembly GCA_049516615.1 of Candidatus Acidiferrum sp. GTDB lineage: Bacteria > Acidobacteriota > Terriglobia > Acidiferrales > UBA7541 > Acidiferrum. The sequence goes on from JBEKSZ010000281.1 coordinate 3,011, forward strand.
CGATATCGAAGAAAACATAATCTCCAAAGCCCGCCGCGCGCTCTTCGGCGAAGAGTTCGCCCCGTTCTACGAAATCCTGAAAAATCGCATGGTTTTTCTAGATGGCGGTAAAGACGATGTCTTCTTCCTTGAAAACTACGTCCTGCTCGGCAATTACGTCCGCGATCCCGATCGTTTCGAGGCCGTCGATGCTGTGTTTCAGGAATTCCTTCGCGAAGCCGGCGTCGCCATCGGCCGCGACCCCGCTTCCTCCGAAGCCACCGAAACGCACGCCGCGCTCCTCCACTCCGCCCAATCCCTGCGCGCCGAAATCGCCACTCTCGAAGAACAGCGCGAAGCCATCCGTAAAAAACTCGACCGCGGCGACGGCTTTCTCACCAAATTCCTGGCCTCCGCCGATCCCGCTGAACTGAAAGCCTCCCTCGAGCAAACCGAAGCCGCGCTAAAACAAAAATCCCTCAGTCTTGAAGAACTCGGCCCGCAGCTCGACGCCGCCAAGCAGCAACTCGACTTCTTCGCCAAAGACTACAGCGGCCGCCTCGGCGATTACCTCAACGAGCCCAACAACGCCAAGCTCCTCTTGGACGCCTCCCTCAACGACGACGGCGGGGCCCCCATGCGCGCCCGTCTCCTCTCCGAGCTGCTCGATCGCCTCGAACAAACCGAAATCCTCCACCCCATCCTGGCCAGCTACGAGATTCGCTCCATCGCCGCCACCTACTGCCCGCCGCTGCACTTGCAGCAACTCCGCAAAGCCGTGGTCTCCAAAGAAGAAATGAAGTCCGTCGAGCAGCTCATCAAACAAGTCCCCGCTCGCCGCCTTACTCTAAAGCCGATCGAAGAGCTCTCCAGAAAAATCCGCAAATACTCTCGCGAAGAACTCCACGCCTTCGTCCTTCGTTTCGCGGGCGACTTCCTGCGACTCCACCGCGACCTCCGCGACGCCGAGCACGTCTCCGCCTGCATGGAGCGTATTGCCATCGTCGCCACCGAAAAGTCCCGCGAACTTTCCCGCCTCAACAATCGCCTCTACGAATGCCTTCTGCAAGACGAAGCCAAGCCCCTGCACGACCTCGTTGTCTCCCACGTCATCATCAAGACCGACGTCCGCGGCTCCACCAAGATGACGCAAGATCTCCTCGCTCGCGGCCTCAGCCCCGCGTCCCATTTCAGCCTCAATCTCCACGAACCGGTAAAAAAGCTCCTCGACAAATACGACGCCAAGAAGGTCTTCATCGAAGGCGACGCCATTATCCTGGCCATCTTCGAGACCGAATCCACGCGTTCCTACGCCCGCCCCGTCGCTCGGGCCTGCATTCTGTCGCGCCAGATTCTCAACGTCTGCAACTCCTACAACGACCGTGCCGCTGCCGCCCAGCTCCCTCCGCTCGAACTCGGCATCGGTGTAGCCTTCCAGGGCAGCGCCCCCACCTATTGGACCGACGGCGAATCCCGCATCATGATCAGCAAAGCCCTGAATCTCAGCGACCGCTTGTCGGGCTGCGCCAAGCTCGCCAAACGCCTCCTCGCCGGACAAAAATCCCATTTCAGCGTTTTCCAGTTCCTAACCGCCCTAGAAGGCGCCTCCGCCGAAGAGCTAGACGAATTTCTGGTCCGTTTCAACATGAACGGCATCGAAATCAACGAAGAAGGTTTTGAAAAGTTAAGCGAAGAAATCTCTCTGGAGAAAATCGAAACCAACCTGGAAATGCCCTGGTCTCTTCAGGACTCCCAGAGCCAAGGAAGCGTAGCCGGGAAGGTGTCCGCTGGGGGAGCGAGAAATGGAGCAGCAGGAAGCGTCACTGCCGGCGAAGGGGGCAGAAGGGTTACCGACCACGGGTCACGGCTAGACGCACGGACG
>JBEKSZ010000282.1:0-4838 GCA_049516615.1 Candidatus Acidiferrum sp.
CTGCAGCCCTTCTACGATCACCAACTCACCCTGCTTGACGCCGCTTTCGACAATCCAATCAGGGCCAACGCGATCCGCTACTTTTATTGCGCGGATGCTGACCTTGTTGTCGGCTCCCACCACCGCCAACTGATAGGTTCCCTGAAGTTCGGTCACGGCTTTCTGAGGTACCAGAAGCGCGCCGCTCTTCACCTCCGGCGCTGCCCGCAATCTTCCAAATTGACCGGGGCGAAGTGAGTTTTTGGGATTCGGAAAAGAGCAAATGACCTGAATACTGCCGGTCGCGACGTCCACTTGGCGATTGGTGAGCAGCCCTACGCCTTTATGCGGGTAGACCGAGCCATCCGCCAAAACCAGATCAAATGGCGGGCCGTTCGTGGGAACACTCTTTTGCGTCTCGGTGTTAATCCTGTCGGCGAAATGGATGTACTCCTGCTCGCTGATTGAAAAATACGCCTTGATGGGATTTACTTGCGAGACCGTCGTCAAAACCGTTGTTGGATTGACGAGATTTCCGATCTGAACCTGCGCGATACCGGCAATTCCATCGACAAGCGACTTGACATCCGTGAATTCCAGGTTCAGACGTGCCTGTTCGACTTGCGCTTCGGCGGCTTTGACCGCCGCCTTCGCCGCCGCCCGCGCTTGCATATCGTTGTCCAACTGGCTCTGTGCAATCGCCCGTTCTTTGGCCAGCGGAGTATCCCGGTTCACATCCATTTCCGTTTTGCCGAGTTGTGCTTGGGCTTGTGCGAGTTGTGCCTGGGCTTGGTCGAGCAAAGCCTGAAGTGGGCGCGGATCGATTTGAAAAAGTACCTGTCCCTGGCGCACAAACGAACCTTCTTTATACGTTTGCCGGATGACGTAGCCTGCGACCTGGGGCTGAATCTGCGCGTTGACGTAGCCGTCGAGAGTCGCCACCCACTCGCTCACGATTGGCACGTCTTTTTGAACAACGCTGGCTACTTCAACCTCAAGGCTAGGAACGGCAGGTGCAGCTTTCGGGCCGCAGCAGCCCGCCGCGAGGAACAGAGCTACTGGCAGAGCGGCCTGAATACATTGGGCTGCCGCACTGCAAAGAGAGCAGTGGATTTCCGAGAGCCAACGATGGGATAGCGTTTGCATTTCTTCGGTGGTATTTGCAATTGCTATGCCATGTGTTTCATCGTTGCAAATAACCGTGAATATCTGCGTCAAACGCGCGAATATGCGTAGCCACTGGTGACGACGCAAGAACACTGTCGTGATTCTGACACTTGAAGCCTATGGACTTGTTGTTCGTGAAAAGTGAGGTGGCTTTCGGAGGCGAGGATAAACTACGAGATTTCGAGGAGCACGAGAGAAATATCATCCTGTGCGTGACCGTGGCGCCAAGCCGCGACTCGATTCAGAATTTTGTTTTTCATTTCCGCCAAGGGCAAGCTGGCAGCTTCTGCGGCGATCTCTTGCAAGCCATCTACACCAAGCATTTCGCGCTGGGCATTGAAGCTCTCGGTTAAACCATCGGTATAGATCACTACTCGGTCGCCCGTTTGAAGCTCGGTTTCGACGCCAGATTCGGCCCCCACTGCGTTTTCGAAGAGGCCAAGAATCATGCTCGTTGATTCTAGAAGTAACGGCGATTTTCCTCGTCGAATAACGATTGCAGGCGGATGGCCTGCTCCAGCGAATTGCAAGCAACCGCGAGATTGATGGAACCTCACCGCTGCCAAGGTGAAATAGAAACTGGAGCTGGCGAGGTTCTGAACGGCGAAATGATTCAAATGTCGCAGCATCGACCCGAGGTCCGCTCCGCGCTCGATCTGTGCCATTGTCTCGGAGTAAATGCGGTTGGCGACTAGCGCTGAGCTGATACCATGACCAGACACATCGCATACGACTACATCTAGGCGGCCGTCACCAGGAATGACCAGTCCATAATCGCCTCCTATCGACGAGGCCGGTTGATAGTGGGATTCCACCGACACGCCGCTCCAGATGAGACCCTTGGGAGCGAGGCTTTGTTGCACGCGCTCAGCGAGTTGTAGCTCTTCCTCCATTTGATGCTGGCGCTCCAGCAACAAAGAATTGGCTTCACTCAATTCCGCTTGGATGCGTTTTTGGTCACTGATGTCGGTCGCAGTAATAATTCCGTAAGCGCGCCCATCGACGCCAAAGACGCGACGGGATGTAACTTCAACGGGCAGGCGCCCCCCATCGGATTGAGGTATGTAGAATTCATATTGAGCCCGCCCCTGGACTTCACGGCGCGCGATGAACTCCCGCAACCTGCCTGCTTCATCCCCGGGATATAAATCCATTACCGACCGGCCCAGAATGTTTTCGACGGACATTTTGCCCATTTCCAAAAACATGGAATTTGCAAAAACGATGCGCCGGTCCTCGTCGCTGATGACTACGCCCTGATTGAGAGTTTCAAGAACGCTTCCCACCTGATCGAGCCATTCAGCTTCTGTTGGGGCCACCAGATCTCTCCGTTCAGTTCATGAGTTCGACATTCGTTTTGCACGCTGCAGAGTAAGCGCGCCTAGCGGCGCTCGGCCGCTGGATAATTACTCTCAGCGGATTGTTCGAAGCTGCTGTCCTCCGCAGGCCGAAATATTCCGTGCTTCTTCATCCGTGCGATTAAGGTAGTCCGCTTCATTCCCAGGCGCGCAGCTGCACCGTAGCGGCCACCGACTAACCAGCCGGTAGCTTCCAGTGCTCCTAGGATCAGAATTCGCTCGGATTCCTTTAGCGTAGTGATCGGCGGGAATGCGGTAACGCGCGGCGAGCGCGACGGGGGTAGAAGATTGGGAAGCGAGCCTTCATTCGAAAGTATTACGGCCCTTTCGATCACGTTCTGAAGTTCTCGAATATTTCCCGGCCACGAATACGATTTGCAAGCATTAAGAAAGTCCTCTGGGATGGTGTGTATCGACTTCCCTATTCGATGGCAAAAGAGTTCAACGTAATGTTCGACGAGTGGGGCAATGTCTTCGCGGCGATCCCGCAGGGGCGGCAGGGCGATCGGAAAAACATTCAGACGATAGTAGAGGTCACTGCGAAGTTCCTTACAGTTCATCATTCGCTCGAGGTCCCGGTGCGTCGCGGCGACGAGCCGCACGTTTACGCGATGGGTACGACCACTTCCGAGACGTTCGAACTCCTGTTCTTGCAGAACACGGAGCAGTTTGGGTTGCAATGCGAGTGGCATATCGCCGACTTCATCAAGGAAGAGAGTCCCTTTGTCAGCCAATTCGAAGCGGCCAACTCTCTGTGCGATTGCTCCGGTAAAAGCACCCCGTTCATGGCCAAAGAGCTCACTTTCAAGCAAGTCGAAGGGAATCGCCGCACAGTTCAGCTTGACCAACGGTTGGCCGCTACGGGGACTCGCATTGTGGATCGCATGAGCGATGAGTTCCTTGCCAGTGCCGGTCTCGCCCTGGATGAGCACAGTCGCGTCCGTCGCCGCAACCCGCTCGGCTTGTTCAAGCACGACTCTCAGAGCCGGGCTGTTCCCTACGATCTGCTCGAATCTCCGCACCCGACGGTCATGATCAACCACATTCATCAGTTCGACTCCCAAGGCCTTTCTACCTCCGAGAGCTAATCCTCGAGCGCGTCACGAACAACCTCTAGTAAGACTGCGTTGTCGAAAGGTTTAGTCAAGAACTCGACGGCACCGTCGCGCATTGCTTGAATACGCATCTTGGCATCGCCATGCGCCGTGATGAAGATGATCGGTATCGGGCATCCCTCAGCTTTAAGCTTCGCTTGCAGTTCAAGGCCGGACATTCCCGGCATGCGAACGTCGGCGACCAGGCACGCAATCTCCCGAAGTTGGCCGGAGTTCAGCAAACCCTCGGCTGATTCAAATGAGACTGCTTCTAACCCAGAAGCTTTGAGCAGGCGCCGTATTGCATCCCGGAGCAAGTCATCGTCATCGACGACCGCGACCAAGTTCGTCTTTCTTACGCTGCTCATACGTGCCACCAATATATCCGGTCCCAGAAAAGGCACAATTATGATTTCTTATAGGCCGCTTATATGTGCGGATAAGTACAGCCGAGGAAGGCAGAATGTCCTGCCGAGAGAAGATCCCTGCTTTTTGCGGCCCGAAGCCTATCTATTCGCAGAGAGTTTCAGCCTTTCGGCCATGCTACCCAATTCAGCGGGAGAACCAGCCTGCATCTTGTGCATTACGTGTCCGCGATGGACGGCAGCGGTAATTTCGCTCGTCCCGAGTACGGCGGCGATCTGCTTTGTCTGCATGCCGGAAACCACGAGGTCCATGACTTTTCGCTCGCGCGCCGTCAGGCCTTTGTACCTTCCCTGCAATTCGGCGATCTCATTCCTGTGCCGGCGCGACAGTTGATCGCGCTGCAACGCCTGCTGAATAGCGTCCAGAAACTCCTGATGGCGAAATGGTTTTGTCAGGAACTCAACAGCACCCGACTTCATGGCCTTAACAGTCATCGGGATGTCGCCGTGCGCAGTGATGAAAATGATCGGGATGTTGATCCCCGCTTCAATCAGCCTATGCTGGACCTCGAGTCCTCCCATTCCAGGAAGGCGCACATCCAACACCAGGCAACTCGGAGCATCTGGAATATTCCTCTGCAGAAAATCCTGCGGCGTGGCAAACAATTCTGCTCGTAAACCAACCGTCTTCAGGACGCGCTGCATCGATAGCCGCATGTCCTGGTCGTCATCAACGATGAAGACGATTGGGGTAGATAAGGTACTCATGTTTCCATCAACCCCTCGTACGGCAATGTGAATCGGAAGGTAGCGCCACGTTCGGAGCCGGAAGTGGCCCAGAGGCGGCCACCGTGTGATTCAACAATAGAACGGCT
>JBEKSZ010000283.1:0-4838 GCA_049516615.1 Candidatus Acidiferrum sp.
TTTCGACTCAAGGCTTTGCCGGGCCGGAATGAAAGGGATCGGGCTGAGGCGTGACGGGGTTCTCCTCCGGGCTGGGGATATCCAGATTCACGACCACCGGCTCTTGGCCGCTGCGCACGATCACGGCTTCGACGGGTTCGTCGCTTCTGGCATTTAGTTCCTGGTGTGGCACGTAGGGCGGCACATAGACGAAGTCTCCCGGTCCGGCTTCGTCAACGAACTCTAAACGCGCTCCCCAGCGGAAGCGGGCGCGACCGCGAACGATATAGATGACCGTTTCGACTTCGCCGTGATGATGAGGACCGGTCTTGGCATCCGGATGTACGACCACGGTACCCGCCCAAAGTTTTTGCGCGCCCACGCGAGCATGAGAGATGGCCGCGGCGCGCGTCATGCCCGGAGTTTGCGGGGTGTTGGTGTCCAGGTGGCCTGCGCGAACGATGCGCAGGCCATGAAGTTTCCAGTCTGGTTGCTCTTCGACGTTCGCATCCATGGTCATGCCTGCTCCCGACCTGTGAAACGTCCCGCGCGCCGCAGTGTCTGAATGCGGCCTTACGACGAACATTACCAGTCTAGGGCTGAATCGTAAAATGCGTCACAGCCGTCAGAAGAGGCGTGCGACGGACGAATCTCGGAAATCGCGGGAGTGCGAGTATGATGACGCGCGCCGAGTGCCGTCGTCGATGAAATCAAGACACTGGCCGCGACGACCGCGCCCGGCCGCGGGTTCGCGCGCCAGCTGATGAGCCGCGAGTTCGCGCCAAAGACGTTGGGTCATACGTAATCAAGCGGTTTCTCGAGCGAGGATTGCAAGCCCTTGGTCAATAGTTGCGCGGGGCCCGCGGGGGCGATGACCATGTCGTCCTCGCAGCGCAAACCAAATTCGCTCTGGATGTAGATGCCGGGTTCGTTGGAAAAGGTCATGTTGGGTTCAAGAATGGTCGTGCTGCCGCGTACCAGATAGGGATGTTCGTGACCGTCGAGCCCGATGCCATGGCCAAGACGATGGGTGAAAAACCGGTAATCGGGCCCGTAACCGGCGGCAGCGACGACGGTGCGGGCGGCATCGTCTACGGTCCCGGAGAGCTTCCCCGCGCGCGCCGCATCGAGCGCCGCGTTCTGCGCATGGCGCACAATTTCGAAAACATCGGCTACCTTTTGCGAAGGCTTGCCAAGAACGCCGGTGCGCGTCACGTCCGACTCGTAGCCTTCCACCAGGCAGCCTCCGTCGACCAGTACCACATCGCCGGGCTTCAGCGTGCGCGGCTGCAAGGTGCCGTGCGGCAGCGCCGCCGATGCGCCGATCAAGGTAAGAGCCCCGCCACGCAAGCCCATTTTTGAGAATCCCGCCTCTACCAGGTCGCCCAACTCGTCCTGCGAGAGCCCTTCCTTGAGGGAGGCAAACACGGCGGCGAAAACATCAAAAGTCGCATCGCAGGCGAGGCGCATCAGTTCCAGTTCGTGAGGCGATTTGTGCGCGCGGCAGCCGATCGTGACGGGATCCGCCGAAACGCAGGTGAAGCCCGGCGCCGCGGCGCGAAAATGGTCGAAGAATGTAAAGCCCGCAGTCTCCTCGACGCCCGCCTGGCCGGTGCGCCAGCCGCGATCGGCCAGCGCGCCCGCCGCGATGCGCGTTGGACTTTGATCTTCCTGCCAGATGCGCACTTCCATCGGGAACTTCAACTTTTCTCGCAAGCGCCCTTCTTCAAAGGCCGGAACCACCAAAATGGGCTCTCCGCTTTTGGGGATCAGCAGTCCGAGCAGACGTTCGCTAAGTCCCCAGCGAATGCCCGTGAAGTAATAGAGCGAGGTGCCCGGCGCGATAAACAGGACCTCGAACGCCGGCTGGCTCTCGGCCATGCGTTTCTGCGCCTCCGCGATGCGCCCGCGGAATTCCTCGGCTTCGATAGGGCGCACGCGACTGCCCAGCGGTTTCAGATTCGCGAACGGCGCGGGGAGAGGATCGCGATTCTCGAGGGTCTTGCCCGCCCCGGGCGCCAGCAGAAACGCAGATGCCGCGGCGGTGTTATTCAGAAACTCGCGACGCGAAGTTTTCGCAATCGCAGACGGTTTTTCGTTTGTTTCGTCGCGCAGGTTGCCGAACATGGTGGAGAACAGGTTTTATGCGCAGCGCAGGGGATTGTCAAGGGCGACGTCGCAGGAGCGCAAAGGCCTTCTACCTCGCGCAAACGAACAGCTGCGGCGCCCGGACGCTACTCGCGGCGTACCGCCAGAATGTTCTTGCCCTGAATTTTTATCTCGATGCCGAGCGGGGGACGCACGTCCGAACCCTGCACGATGGCCCCGCGCACCCAGATGTTGCCCGGCAACATGGTCATTTTTGCCGGGTCGAATAACGTGCGGCTGCAGGGATTTCCCACCATGGCATGCTTGGCGCTGCGAAATCCATAATCGCCGCGCAGCTTCTCGAGATCCGTGATGTACTCAAGACGGCAGCTGCTGTATGCCGAGGTAAGCACCAATCCCCAATACCCGGAAGCTTGCGAGCCGGAACTTGCGGGCAAACGGATGAGCAGCGACGGAATGTTTTCGCTTGAAACGCGATCGCGAAAGATGAACTCCTTGGCGCTCCAGGGGTTGCTCAAGTCCCTGACCGTGGCAATGACGGGGTCGGCCTCGGTGGCTACCGGGAGCAGGGAATCCGGATCGGGAGCGGGAGTTGGAACCTGCAAGCGCGGCGGCTCGGGCGCCGGGACGGATTCGGTCGCTTTGGGGCGGAGGGCATAGTGGGTTCCGAGCCCGACCACGAGAAGCAACCCGACCAGAACGCTGAGCGTGCCGAGTGCCGGACGTCGGCCGCGTGTGGCATGGATGTCGGAGACTCCGGGGATTCGGGGCATCTCAGGCTTGAATCGTTGGCTATCGGGTTGGTCGGTCATGACTTAGCACCCAGACGACGTCTATTCTAAGGCCCCGGCACGCCGCAGACAATGACAGTGCCTGCCCGTGTGTCGAATGGTATCCCGAAACAGGGTTTCTGGTTAAGGGTCTCCCGCAGTCCCCGGGGAGCGCGCGTCGAACCCCGCTTGGGGCCGTCCCCGAGGCCGGTCTCCGGCCGGGAATCCGTTACCTTAAGGGCTACATCTCGCCACGAGGTCCTTGTCTACCGCCCCAAAGAAATCTACTGTAAGGTGGAACGAGGGTAAGGCGGGATTCTCCGCAAAAACGTATGAGCGCTGACACACGTGGGGGCGCGCGAACATTCGTTCGCAGCTTAAACATCCTGCTAAAGTTCGCACGTCTGTATGAGTTCGGACACGCGCGGACAGCGGCTCAATTTGAGACCACCTGGAAAGAACTGCGCGGCGCTCTCGATGAAAGCGCTGGCGGAGGATTACTGCTCGGCGCGTCCGGTAGCCAGATCCTTCTCGACGGCGTTCCTCTCGGTACCGCCGCGGGAGAACGCAGCTTCGCGCAACTGCTGATCACCTCCGGAATTGCCAGTATCCATTTTTCCCCCACTCTCACACAGCCACAGTTCGCGCGCTTTGTGCGCGCGTTTCCGAGCGGCAATGCCAAACCGCAGTCGCTGGCCGACCAGCTGAAGTCCGCGCTGGCCGGTGACACCAGCATCAAGGTGAACGAGATCCGCTACGTAGCGGAAGATTCCTCGACGGCGGGCATCAAAATCGCCTCGCAGTTGGTGGCCAAGACCCTCGGCGCGCAAGGCGACAAATTCCGCGACTTCCTCGAAGACCCCAATAAAATGCTGCAGATGATTCTCGCCGCGGAAAGCGCGCGCGGCGGCGGGGGCGGCGGCACGGGTGGTATGCCTGGACTTGGCTCGGGCAGCGGCCCTGGCTTTGGCGGCGCGGGCGGCGGAGTTCCTGGCGGCGGAGGTTCGGGTGGCGCCGGATCGGGCGGCGGCTCAGGCAGCGGCGATGGCGGAACACGCGCCAGCGGGGGCGACGGCACGGCAGGGGCTGCGAGCCTGTGGGAAGCGCGTCCCGGCGGAGGTTCAGGGAGCGGTTCGGGCCCGGGCGGAGGCGGACTTGGCCTGGGCGGCAGCGGCGGTTTCGGTACGGGCGCTGGCACGGGAAGCGGCACCGGTAGCGGCTCGGGCAGTGGCGGACCTGGCGGCGGCTCAGGCGGCGGCAACGGTGGCGGGGCTGGCGGCGCGGAGGGCGTCACAGGACGATGGCTGACCGCGTCGGCGATGATTCGCGGCAATACCCCACCCATGCCGGGAGCCAAAGAAGGTGATGGCACTGGCGGCGCCTCTGAAGGTTACATGGTGGAGGAAGACAGCATCCGTTCCGTGCTGGGCCTGTTCGCACAATTGGGCAAATCACGCAAGGATTCGGACGGACCGCGCATGGACGCGCAGATGTTCCAGTCGCGACTGAGCACCATGCCGGTACGTACGCAGTACACGCTGCAGCAGGCCCTGGCGGGACTCGCAGCGCAAGCTCCGGATCAGAAACCGGATCAGCCCATGCTGCTCAAGCTCGCTGAGCACGTGGCCATTCGCTTTGCACTGGACAGCTACGAACGCGGCGAGCTGCGCGTCAACGCGGTGAAGCAGATGCTCGACCGCATGAACACGGAAATCGAAGCGCTGCGCAAAATATTGGGCACGCAAGAACAGATGATGGCCAACGCCGGTCTGTCGGTGCAGACATACACGGAGTTGCTCGATCAAGAGTTCTGGGAGCAAGTTCCCGAAGAAAACAAGAAGGAAGTGCTGACCTCCGATGAAGCCTGGTGTGTTCCGCCCCGCAACGTGCGCATCTTCCTGGAAGACATGCTGCGGCGCGGGGAGCTGAAAACCGTCAACGAAGTGCTGATGAAATACGCAGCCTGCGTCGGCCTGGAGG
>JBEKSZ010000284.1:0-4818 GCA_049516615.1 Candidatus Acidiferrum sp.
AACGAAAAGCACAACGACAACACCATTAAGCCCAACGCCGTCGACAACCGTGAAGCCAACCAGCAGCAGCGCACCGCGAACGGTCTGCGCTCGGGTCAAATGACCTCCGGCGAAGCCGCCAAAACCAATGCCAACCAGGCCAAAACCGCTCAGCAGGTCCACAACGAGCGCACCGCCAATGGTGGCGCGCTCAACAACCAGCAAAAAAAGCAGATCAACAAAGAACAAAACAAGAACAGCAAGCAGATCCGCAACGAAAAGCACAACGACAAGACCAGCAAACCCCCGGCCAAGTAAACCGACGGCTAACTCGGAGTGGCCAGCCCTTTGCTTCGTCCGCAAGGAGCTGGCCACTTTTTTTGTTTGCAGGCCTTAACTAGCTGGCACGATTTGATAATTAAGGAACAATCACCGCCGAGCCTTCGGCGGTCTCTTCCTTCACCGCCATGAGCGCCCTGTTCGCCTCGCTCAGGGGAAACACCACCGCGCGCGGCCGAATCCTCAGCTCGTGAGCGATCCTTAAAAAATCGCGCGCATCGTCCCTGGTCATATTCGCCACGCTGCGGATCTGCCGCTCGCCCCACAGCAGTTTGTCGTAATCAAAAGCCGGCATCTGGTCAAGATGCACCGCATTGATGGCCACCACGCCGCCCTTGCGCAGAGCGCCAAGGGCGCTTATCACCACCTTCCCGCTCGGAGCAAAAGTGATGGCCCGGTCCAGCTCCACGGGAGGTTTTTCATCTTCCTTCCCGACCCACGTGGCACCCGCCGCGCGGGCGTCCTGGCGATGAGACTCTCCGCGCGTCACCACATACACCGGGCATTTCCACGATTGCAGAACGGTGATCGCCAGGCCCGCCGAACTGCCAAAACCAAAAAGTCCCACGCGCTCACCCGGTGCCACGCCCGCCACACGCAAGCTGCGAAAGCCGATAATTCCGGCGCACAGCAGTGGAGCCACATGCACATCATCGAGCCCCGCGGGTAACGGATACGCGAAGTCCGAGCGCACCGCAGCGTATTCCGCATAGCCGCCGTCCAGCGTGTAACCGGTGAACGCCGGCCGCTCGCACAGGTTTTCCATTTCGTGCCGGCAATACCAGCAATCGCCATCCACCCCGCCCATCCAGGAAACACCGACGCGCGTTTGCAGCGGCAATTCCGCCGTTGCGCCATCGATCACCTCGCCCACGATCTGGTGCCCGGGAATCACCGGCGATTTCAGCGCGGGCAAATCCCCTTCGACGATGTGCAAGTCCGTGCGGCAAACCCCGCAAGCCAGCACCCGCAAGAGCACCTGTCCGGCGTCGAGCTGCGGACGCGCCACCTCTGCAATCTCGAGAAATTCCGCGGCCTTCTGCGCCTTGCGAAAAACGCCAGCTTTCATTTTCTTTTCACCCCGGGCCCGTCGAATGAACGCGCGGTGGTTGGATGCACGCGGATGAAGAAAAAGCCATGCTCTATGTTTCCCGCCCGTACCGCCCAACCCCTTTATAATCTTATCCTTCCGCGGGGATGTCACTGGTCGCTCGGGCCTTTCCGTCCTCCCATTCCATTCCGGTGTAGTATGCTGGGCGGCGATGAAAATTCCCGGGCTCCGCTCTGCGCTTCCTCTGCTCCTCGGCGCTGTTTTGTTGTCCCCTGGCACTTATTCCCAAAGCAAAGCAAAACCTGGAGCCGGCACTCCCGCTAAATCCACGGCCTCGCCCGCACCGCCCGCTCCCGGCTTCACCGGCAGCGCAGCCTGCGCGAAATGCCACGCCAAGATTTCGGCCTCCTACGCGACCACGGCCATGGCCCGAGCCAGCGGCCCGGCAACCCAGGATTTTGCTCCCGGACAGTTTCAGCACGCGCCTTCCGCGGTGAGTTACCGCGTGTATCTAGAAAATGGCGAGGCTTGGCTCAGTTTTGATCGCGCCGCCAGCGGCGACGCCAACAACGAACTCCACGGCAAACGCCAGCTGCTCTATTTCATCGGTTCCGGTCATCGCGGCAAGACCTTTCTTTTTGCCGACGATGGTTTCGTTTTTGAATCGCCCATCAATCTCTATTCGCAGAAGGCCCCGAACGGAACGTGGGACATGGCTCCCGCGTATCAGCAAGTCCGCGAGATGCCCCTCAATCTGCCTGCCGCCTCGTCCTGCCTCACCTGCCACACCAGCAATGCGCAGCCGCCGATTGCCGGCACGGAAAATAAATACGACTCGCCACTTTTCGCCCACGCCGGGATCACCTGCGAGCGTTGCCACGGCGCGGGCGCGCTACACATCGCGCAAATGCAAAATCTGTCGCCAGCAGGGGCAAACAAGAATCTCTCCATTGTCAATCCGGACAAGCTTTCTCCCTTACGCCGCGATGCCGTGTGCATGCAGTGTCATCTTGAAGGCAACGCGGCCATCGAGCAGCCCGGCAAACACTTATATCAATTCCAACCGGGTGACGACCTGTCCGATTTTGTACGCTACTTTGTTTTGACCGGCGATGGCAAAGACCGAGTCCGCGCCGTCAGTCAATTCGAGGCCCTGGCGCAAAGCAAGTGCAAACGCACCGCCGGCGAGGCCATGACCTGCACCAGTTGCCACGATCCGCATTTCACGCCGTCGCCCGCGGAAAAAGTCGCTTTCTACCGGGGAAAATGCCTGGCCTGTCATGGCGAACTCCTGGCCGCCAAGCATCACGTCGAGCAAGGGGACTGCGCGCAGTGTCACATGCCGCGAATCACCACCGTTGACGTAGCCCACACCCAGGCCACCGATCATCGCATCCTGCGCGTCCCGCTCATGCCCCTGCAAAACGTCGGCTCGGCCTACGATCCGGCCAACGTTCCGCCGAGCGAGGCGAAGCTGGTGCGCTTTCCGGCCACGGTGAAAGACGATTCGGCAAGCGCCGACGCCGCTGGCGGTGATTCCGCGGGCAGCGCCGCAGAAGGCGCCGAGTACTCGCGCGACATTGCGCTGGCTTGGGTGGTGCTGGCCGGCAATTCCAAGTTCGCCTCCGAGCAGGCCGGGCGCCTCTTGCCTAAAGCGCTGGAGCAAAATCCGGAGGATCGAGCCATTCTCGCGGCCCAGGCCTTTCACGAGCAACGTGAAGGAAAGCTCGACATTGCGCGCGAGCATTACGAACACGCCCTGCGTCTCGATCCCCTGTCCATCGACGCGGCTTCCAATCTGGCGGTCATGGAAGCCAACGCCGGGCATCTCGATCGCGCCATCACCCTCTGGACCTCGGCGTTTGAACGAATTCCCGGCCGCAGCGGCCTCGGTCTCAATCTGGCCCGCGGTCTCTGCCTGAGCGGCCACCTCGAGCAATCGCAAGCTGCGGTCGAACGCGTCCTCGCATTCAATCCGGATCTCGCCGCCGGCCGCAACATGCTGAAACAATTACAATCCGGCGCCGCCAAATGCGTGGCGCATTGAAACGCCGCAAACATGGTCGTTTTGCGAGGCATGCGCGGCTGCGCAAAGTGGCACAGCCGATCTTGGCGGTGTGATGTTATCCAACTCCAAGCCACGCGACCCGCAGGCAAGAGCAAGCACACAACCGCCCTCGGCCGATAAAAAAAGCGGCTGAGCGGTTGCGCTCAGCCGCTTGGGCCTCGACAAAATGAACGATGGGTCTCAGAAACAAGCCCCGCCATGGTCGGAGTTAGAAGCTGAAGCGAATCTGCGCCTCGATCACGCGACCACCCAACGCGTTTGTACCAATGGCGAATTGCCCGTTCGGCGAACTCACCACCTGTGATGCCGGAGTGCCTCCGTGTGCCGGGGTAACCGTGATGGTTCCAATTTCCTGCGGTCCGAACGCATTGAAGTTGAGCTGGTTGAACAGATTGTAGAAACTGGCTCGAAAATCGAATTTCGCATTTTCCCCGAAGATGGGCAAGCGCGGCAAGCCAAATGCTTTGCCGAGCGTAGCGTCGATAGAAGAATAATTCGGCCCGCGGAAAGTGTTGCGCGCCAGGCCCGGTGCCGGAATCTGGCCCGATCCAGAACCCAGATTCGGCGCAACGAAATACGAGGTGGCCGGATTGGGAAAATTCGTGGTGGAGGGTTCAAACCCAGAGTTGCTGTAATTGTGCCCTGCGCCACCGAGGTAGGCTTCTGGCCGTACTGTGCAAAAGTTGCTGTTGACATAGACCAGGCTGCAAGCGTTGGGCACACTTGGGTCATTGATCTGCACGTTGTAATACGGAGTGAACGGGAAGCCGGTGTGGGCGTTGACGATGCCGCTGATCGTCCAGTTGCCGGCCACCTTTTCGAGCCAACTATTATCTCCGTGGAAAATCCGCGGCGTCCAAATCCCATACAGCTTGAAGTTGTGCTTCACGTCGAAATCCGATGGCGAGAATTCGCCCTGTCGATTGAAGGGGTTGACCCCTGGCGAGAAGTCGCCAGAGAAATCGCCGGAGTAGTCGTCTTCGGTTTTGGCAAAGGCGTATTGCGCGTCGATCTCGAAAGTACGGGAAAATTTATGCTGCAGCTCGGTCAACAGCGCATTGTAGGAGGCGTTGGCATCGTTCGTGAAGCGCTGGAAGTTCTGAATCTCCGGATTCAATTCATCAAAATACACGAGGTTCAGATTTTGGTTGCGCGTAAGATGGCGGCTCAGACTGCCTTGATAGCCTACGGACACGACCCAATTGTTGCCCAGGTCATACTGCATTCCGAGCGAATAGCGGTAGGTGACCGGCGTCGGCAAATTGGCGTCGAAAGCCACCAAACTTACTGGCGCGCCGCTGGTGGGAAGGTTGGTTGTCGGATCGAAGGTGACCACGGTATTCGGGTTGCCCGGATATCCGTTGATGGCATGCGGGTCGCT
>JBEKSZ010000285.1:0-7757 GCA_049516615.1 Candidatus Acidiferrum sp.
CGGGGCTACAGAGATCTTGGCATATATCTTTCAGAAAGAGACCGGCCAGGACATCGACGACTACGGTCAGAAATATGTGTTCGCACCGCTGGGGATCCGACATGAATGGAAACGCACCTATCTAGGAGTCGTGGACACCGAAGGCGGCTTATATCTGAACGGCAGCGATCTGGCGAAGATCGGTTACTTGTATTTACACGATGGCACGTGGGACGGGCAGCGCATCGTTTCCAGTGAATGGGTGAAAGAGTCAGTGACGCCCTACTTCCGGGCCAATCCCGAGCCGCAGTTCAAGAATGAATTCAAGTACGGCTTCAATTGGTGGTTGTTTGAGCCGCCGGACTCGCCAGAACGCGTATGGATGGCCCGCGGGTTTGGGGGGGAGGACCTGTACGTGTTTCCGAAGGAGGGCCTGATTGTCGCCTTCACGGCTTGGGACATTCTCCCCACCTCGACAGGCCAGGAGCCGACCCCATCCGACTTTCTACGTCTCGTGAAGACCAAAACCTGCCCAGGAGATGCTCACTAGCTGATCACTTTTCCCGCCCCCCATAGCCTTACCCACGCTTTTCTTGACCACGTGCGCGACGGTCGAATACACTAGTGGATTCCTGCACAGCCGCTGACGCGGCCTATGTATGGTTTTGCGGCCCGGGCAGCACGGCCGCGAATCGTTCGCACGGAAAGACCAGCTGAACTGCTTGAAATGATTTCACGGGATAGAGGGGGATTGCTTTGCCAAAGCGCACATATCAACCGCGCAAGCGCCGCCGGGCCAAGACGCACGGCTTTCGCGTTCGCATGAAGACCAAAGGCGGCCGCAAGGTGCTGGCGGCGCGCCGCAAGAAGGGGCGCCATCGCCTTACACCCGAATGAGTCCGCGAGTCCGCCAGGCGCGTCGCCGGGATTAACCTTTCCGCGCGAAGCACGGCTGGTGCGGCGCGGTGACTTTGATACGGTTTATCGAGCGGGAAAACGCCGCTCGAGTTCCCACTTCACGGTGTTTTCTCGCCCGAACGATTTGCCGCAAACGCGTTTCGGATTCAGTATCAAGAAGGCGCTCGGCAAGGCCGTGGTGCGCAATCGCATGCGGCGGCGCATCCGCGAAGTGGTGCGCAAGCATCGGCAGGAGATTCCAGCAGGATGGGACATCGTCATACATCCGAAGAGTTCGGTCGCGCGTGCGGAGTTTCTAACCCTCGCGGCGGATCTGCTGCGCCTCCTAGAGGGCGCGACGAAACCAGCGACGTGATCCCGCGCGAAGGGGCCGCAGAATCTATCGTTCCGCCCGTGCCTGCGCATGCAATTGAACAGCACATGGAAGCATCCGCAACCCCCGCAAACACTCCCGCGCATGGTCTGCCGGTTCGCGCCGCGCTCTTCGCCTTGCGTTTTTACAAGGCCTATCTGTCCCTGCTGCTGGCGGGAAGCTGCCGCTACGAACCGACCTGTTCGCGCTTCGCCTACGAAGCCATCGAACGCTTCGGCGTCCTGCGCGGAAGCTGGCTGGCCGGCAAGCGCCTCCTGCGCTGTCACCCCTTCTCAGGGCGATTTGGACTTGACCCGGTTCCCGAGCAATGGCCGGGAATATTTTCAGGCAAACACAAAGAGGCACATTCGTGACCACGCAGCAAAAAGATAAATTCACGCCGGAACTGCGCATCCTGGCGGCGTCCTTGCTTTCCATGGCGGTGATTCTGCTGTGGGCCAAATATTTCGGCCCCAAGCCTCCCGCGAGCCAGCCGCAGGCCAGCAGGCCCGGCATTTCCGCTCCCGCGCCGTCGCCTGGCGATGGCGGCAAACCGGATTCGCGCATGATGGCCGCGGTGCCTTCGCGGAACGCGGCGCCGGGCTCCCCGGCGGCCACGCCTGCTACCTCCGTCCCGGCCACGCACGACACGCAAGAGCGCAGCGTGGTGGTCGAGAACGATTTATATCGCGTGGTGATCTCCAATCGCGGCGCGGTGGTCAAGAGCTGGCAGCTCAAGAAATACACCGATGACGCCAAACCGCCGCGCGTTCTCGATGTGGTGCATGCGAAAACTGCGGAACAGCTCGGCGGCTGGCCCTTCGCCATCGTGCTCGACGACGAGCAACTGGAAGCGGCAGCCAATGCCGGCCTGTACCAGATGACCCCCGCGAGCGCGGAAGTCGCCTCGCCGACCGATGTGGATTTTTCCTGGAGCGACGGGCACCTCCTGGTGACCAAGCATTTTCATTTTGAGCACAGCTATGTGGCCGGGGTCGCCGTGGCGGCCAAGCTCGACGGCAAGCCCATTACCGCGGGGGTTGCCTGGCTGGGCGGCTTCGGGGATGTGACGGTGGCCAACCCCGCGAATTGGGACAGCGTGCAGACCTACTACAGCGAAGGCGGCAAGATTTCGACGTATTTGCCCAAAAAGCTGGACGGTATGGATAAGTGGGCGAGCGGCGTTTGGCAGGGGGGAAAGGATTTCACCGGACTTGAGGATCGTTATTTCACCGCCGCGTTCTTGCCGGCGAACGGCGCTGCGCCCGGAACGCTCGAAACGCGTTACTGGAAAGCCTCCGAGACCACCCAGGTCGCGGGACAGGACACCCAGGTTCCCGTCACCGAAGTAGCGACAGCCACCTCCGGTCCGCTTACCGCGCTGCGCGTCTTCGTCGGTCCGAAGGATTACGACGATCTAAAAAAAATGACCCCCCCGCTGCACGGGCTGGTGAATTTCGGCTGGATGGAATTTATCGCCGATCCGCTCTTCCACGGCCTGAAATGGCTGCACAACTATATTCCCAACTGGGGCTGGGCCATTGTTGTTCTGACCTTGGTCATCAATATGCTGCTCTTCCCGCTGCGCATTTCAAGTTACCGCACCACGCTCAAAATGCAGCGCGTGGGCCCGGAAATCAAGGCCATTCAGGACAAGTTCAAGAAATATTCCATGCGCGATCCGCGCAAAGCGGAAATGAACAAGGAGGTGATGGCCGTTTATCAGCGCGAAGGCATCAATCCCGTGGGCGGGTGTTTCCAGATGTTTCTGCAAATGCCCATCTGGTTCGGCCTGAACACCGCTTTGCGCTACGCCATTGAAATGCGCCATGCGCGCTGGTTTGGCTGGATCACCGATCTTTCCGCGCGCGATCCTTACTACATCTTGCCGTTGTTCATGGGCGCTTCGATGTACCTGGTCTCTAAAATGACGCCCATGACCAGCACCGACCCGCAGCAGCAGATGATGATGAAGATCATGCCCATTACCATGGCGGGAATATTTATGATTTCTCCGATTTCGAGCGGACTGGCGGTGTACATTCTTACCAGCAGCGTGGTGGGCATCGGCCAGCAGTGGTATCTGAACCGCACGCATCCTGCGCCGCCGCCCGCAAAAATTGTGCGCGGCAAGAAATCCCCGGGCGCGCAGAACGCGTGATTGGGGGCCGCCCCGGCATCGCTTATGGCTCAAGAAATCATTCGCGAGGGTAAGCTCGATCGCGCGGCGGCCGCCGAGGCCTTGCGCCGCTTCCTTGAGGAGGTGATTCGGGCTTCCGGGTTGGCGTTGCGCGTAACGGTCGAGGCCGCTTCCGCGCCGGGCGCCGCACTAGAAGGAGACGCCGAGGTGCTCGCGGATCTTGGCGGCGCGGACCAGACCGTCTTGCTCGAGCGCAACGCGGAAGTTCTAAAGGCCATCGAGCATCTGGCATTCAAGGCGCTCCGCCTTGAGCCGGCGTTCCATGAAAGAATTCACATCGATTGCGGCGGTTATCGCGCCCTGCGATTTGAAGAACTGCGCATGACTGCGCGCGTGGCCGCCGAGCGCGTAGAGAGCTCCCGCCAGCCGTTCCGCTTAAATCCGATGTCCTCGCGCGAACGCCGCATCGTGCATCTGGCGCTCAAGGACTTCCGGGCGGTGCGCACGGAAAGCGTGGGCATGGGCGAAGAACGTCAGGTGGTCATCCATCCCGCGGACAGCAAAACCGCGCCCTGATTTGCCCGCATCTCTCGTCTTTTACGAAAAATCCCCGGGGAAGAAATCAACGCTCCCAACCCTCGGCGACCACCTGGCCGTTGGCCGCGAAACGCACCCGGTAGGTAAACGGCGCGGGGCGGTCGGGCCGCAGCTGCGGAAAACGTTTGTCGGATATTTCCACCACGGCGTCGTCTCCCTCTTGATGAAAGCGCGTCAGCGGGAAACGCGAAAACCACAACACCTTTTCTACTTCGGGCAGCTGGCGCGCCCGCTCGATATAGGCGTTGGGGAAGGCTTCGGGATAGAAACTGTATTTCAGGGGCGGCTCATCGGCGGCGACCGAAGGCGAGGCCTTTGGCGGCTTGAGGGTGCGCGCCGCGCCGCCGACCGGCGACTTCTCGCTTAAATCCATGCGCCAGTCGTACACCCCGCGTGGCGTGCGTACGAGGCCGTCCCAGTGCCACAGGGAAGGAGGGAGCGGTAAAGCGCCGAGCGACTGCACGTCGAGACTCAACAGTTTCGCGAAGGATCGCACGCGATCGAGCGCGACCTGATGCGCGTAGGCGGCCAGGGCAATGTACAGGCCGGCAGCCACAAGGCCCGCGCGGTTCCAGGCCGCCGGCGAGATGCGCGCGCCCCGGAATGCGCGTGCCGGCAAAAATACCGTGATGGTCAGCAGCAAACTTCCGAGAACAATATGTTGTGCAGAAATCGGCGCGCCGACAATTTGCGCGGTGGCCGCAACGAGCAGCAGCGCCAACTCGGAAACCAGCCAGACGCCCAGCGCGCGGGGTTTCCATTTTCCCTCTGTGGCGTAGGCCCACGCAAGAAACTGCGGCAGGAGCAGCAAGCCCGTCAGCGTGACCAGATCATGGTGCCGAAGGTGGTGACCAGGTCGAGAAAAATATGACTGAGGATGCCCACCGCGTAGGTACCCGCAAGGGCCGCCAGCGATGGCGATTCCCACTTGAAATGGCGGCACACGGCGCGGCTTAAAATCGCCAGCAGCACGGCAAAAGCCGGGAGGCACACGAGCGAATGCGTGATGCTGCGGTGCCAGGTAATCATCAGCATTTCGTTGTGCGAGAAAAGATCGCGCAACGTGTCGCTATCCGGAAAAATCGCCCCGGTCATCAACGACCAGGTGATGACGCGCCGCGCGTTTACGGGACGCAGTGCGAACATATCGTCGCCGCCAAAAGCGGCCTTGGCGATGAGCGCCCCGGCGATACCGTGAGTGATCGTATCCATTGCTGGCCTGCTGGTTTTTCGTTTCGCTTTTAGGCCCGGCCATTGTAACTGCGTTCCGCGGACGGGGGCGGGGATTTAGAAGACCACCAGGAGCGGCGAACGCTTGGCGACCACGCGTCCGACGCGACGCGCCAGTGCGCCGTGCCGCTCAAGCGCCGCTACGGCGGCCGAAACAAAATCGGCGGCCACCGCCACAAGCAGTCCGCCCGAGGTTTGCGGGTCAAAGAGCAGATCGCGATATTCGGAAGGAACCGAGGGGGCGAACTCCACGCAGTCGCCAATAAACGCGCGGTTGTTCCGCAAGCCGCCGGAAAGGTGCCCGTCACGCGCGGCTTGTGCGGCGCCGGGCAAGTACGCAAAAGCTGCGTATTCCAGTTCAAAAGACACCGGGGCGACAACCTCCCGGTCATTCTCTGCGGCGCTGCCCAGGGCCATTTCGCGGGCGTGTCCGAGCAGGCTGAAACCCGTGACGTCGGTGACCGCGTGAATCGGTCGCGCCGAAATTCCCGCGATGGTTGCCTGGTCCTCGACTTCTCGCAGTGCGGCAGCGGCGCCGCGATTGAGGGTGGTCATGGCTGCGATGGCGGCCTCGAGGGATTCCGGAGTCGCGCTGTCTTTTTTTAGCGCGGTGGTGATCACGCCGGTCCCCAGCGGCTTGGTGAACAACAAGACGTCGCCCGTGCGCGCGCCGACATTTCGCCACACCCGCTGCGGATCGATCACTCCGGTTACGGCGTAGCCAAAAAGCATGTCTTCGTTGCGAATGGAGTGCCCGCCGATCACGCTGCACTTTGCTTCGCTCATCTTTGCCAGGCCGCCGCGGATGATTTCTTCTAGAACGGTGGGGTCGCCCTTCTCCGGAAACCCCACGAGCGACAGGGAAGAAATCGGCCGGCCGCCCATGGCGTACACGTCGCTCAAGGCGTTGGCCGCGGCGATCTCGCCAAAACGAAACGGTTCGTCCACGATGGGTGTGAAAAAATCCACGGTTTGCACCAGGGCGAGCTTTTCATCGACGCGATAAATCCCGGCATCGTCGTTGGTCTCAAAGCCCACGAGAACATCGGGATTGCTCTGCCGCGGCAGCTTGCGCAAGACGGCGTCAAGCGTCGCCGGGTTCAGCTTCGCGGCGCATCCGGCGGCCTTGGCCATGGACGTCAATTTGATTCGCTCGTTCACATCGCTCCCATCGACTCCGTATGTTGCGCTTAGCAGACGCGAGGCGGCCGCCGCCAGGACAGTATAGCCGCGCGTCACCCGGCTTCGCTCGGGCATTGTGTCGCCCCGCGGGCCTGTGGCTCCTTGCCCCGGTCGGGCCGCGGCGGCGGGCAATGTTGCGGTTTCCTGGCGCGGAGGATCTGGTAGACTGAAAGCGTCCGCATCCGTTGCCGGAGCGGGATCCCCAGTCCTAGGACTAGCTTAGTTACTTTTATGTCAACAAGTCAACCCACCCCATTATCCGACCAGGCCATTCTCGCCGCGCTTGGGGAGTTTCAGCTTACCGCCACAGTCAAACAAGTGCAACAAATTCAACAATATATAAGTATTTTGCTGCAATGGAACGATAAAATAAATCTCACCGCCATCCGCGACCCCCGGGAGATACTATATCGTCATTTCTGCGAATCCATGTACGCCACCGTCGCGGTGCCTGTGGAAAACGGTCGGCTCGCCGACGTAGGCTCCGGGGGAGGCTTTCCGGGCCTGCCGATGAAGATCCTGCGCCCGGATTTGCAGCTCTTCCTCATTGAATCGAGCATCAAAAAGGCTACTTTTCTCGCCGAAGTGTCGCGGGATCTTGAACTTACGGACGTTCGGGTGCTCGTGAACCGTTATGAGGACGTCAGCGAGGACGTCATTCCCCTCGATTATGCCTGCTCGCGGGCCCTCGGCGAGTTCGCGCCGTTTCTCAAGTGGGCCGGCTCGGAAGTGATCTCGGCCAAAACCGTTATCCTGTGGATCGGGGGCCGGGACCTCGAGGAGGCACGCAAGGTCGAGGGCTGGAACTGGCGAGAGCCCATCCCCGTGCCCCAATCGCTCCGGAGACTACTCCTCGTGGGTACCAGAAAAGTACCGGAAATGTCGGCGTAACGACCTGAAATACAATAACTTACAGCGACCTGCCTGCAATATCGTTTGGAATCACGGATTCCCGTTTCAACGCAAACAGCGCGAATGTTCCACGTGGAACGAACGCCCTCATTTCTGAAGGCGCGGGGACACGGACACGGCGGGCAGCCCCTGGAGGGGGGGCGGGGTCATCTGTTCCACGTGGAACAATTTAGACAGCTCGCCGCGACCGATGGACCGATGGACGTTCCACGTGGAACAATCCGCCACGAGGATTCGTGCGGCTCGTCCCACAAGGAGGCCCGCCGATGTGTTTTAGGCTCCCGAGGCCGTTCCTGGCCTCCGCAGTCGTTCCTCGGAAGGGTCGGCAATCCGCACGTGTGTTCCACGTGGAACGTTGTCGTCCCGGAAATCCACAGGTTCCGGGCTTCGCACGTGAAACATCTTGCATCCCGGCCTCGCGTTTGTTAACTTGCCCGGTGTCTGGAG
>JBEKSZ010000286.1:0-4783 GCA_049516615.1 Candidatus Acidiferrum sp.
CAGGAGCCTTGACGGCGGAGCATTGCAGCGTGCCGCGGAGCTTGTTCACGACCAAGGTCGCGAGCGCTTCGCCTTCGACATCTTCCGCGATGATCAAGAGTGGCTTGCCCATCTTGGCGGTCTGTTCGAGAAGGGGCAGCAAATCCTTCATCGAGCTGATTTTCTTTTCGTGGATCAGGATGCGCACATCTTCGAGCACGCATTCCATGCGTTCCGGGTCGGTGATGAAGTAGGGCGAGAGGTAGCCGCGATCGAACTGCATGCCTTCGACGACTTCAAGGGTGGTCTCCATCGTTTTGGACTCTTCGACGGTGATCACGCCATCCTTGCCGACCTTCTTCATCGCCTCGGCGATGATGCCGCCGATTTGCTTGTCGTTGTTCGCCGAAATGGTGCCGACTTGCGCGATCATGTCGCCCTTAACATCCTTGTGCAGGCGCTTGATCTCTTCTACGGCAACTTCCACGGCCTTTTCAATCCCACGCTTCAGAGCCGTGGGGCTGGCTCCTGCGGCAACCGTCTTCACGCCTTCGCGGAAGATGGCCTGCGCCAGCACGGTGGCGGTAGTGGTACCGTCGCCTGCGACATCGGACGTCTTGGAAGCCACTTCACGAACCATCTGCGCACCCATGTTTTCGAGCGGGTCGCGGAGTTCGATTTCCTTTGCTACGGTTACGCCGTCCTTGGTGATGATCGGCGCGCCGAACTTCTTCTCAATGACCGCATTGCGGCCCTTGGGACCCAGGGTAATTTTCACTGCATCGGCTAGCGCGTTCACGCCACGCAAAATTGCCTGGCGGGACGCTTCGCCCGTTACGATTTGCTTCGCCATCTGGTGATTCCTCCTGAATTTCGTCTTACTTTTCTAGGTGCCGATCTTTAAACCGGCCCGCTGATCGTCACTGCAATTGCTTCCAACCGTAACTTCCCTGAAGCTGTTACTTCTTGCCGCCGGCAGCCTTTGCCACGCCGCTCAGCTTGGCCAAAATGTCGGTCTCGGCCAAAATCAGATACTCTTCGTCTTCAACCTTGATGTCCGTCCCGGAATACTTCCCGAAAATGACACGGTCGCCGACTTTCACGTCCAAGGGATGTACTTCGCCTTTTTCGCGACGGCCAGGACCAACGGCGATTACTTCGCCTTCCTGCTGCTTTTCTTTGGCGGAGTCCGGAATGATGATGCCGCCCTTGACGCTTTCTTTTTCTTCAATGCGCTTCACGATGACTTTGTCGTGGAGCGGGGTGAGATTCACTGCCATCTTTGAGACCCTCCAGTAGGTGATCTTGCACGTTCGATTTTGTGGCGCAAGGGAAAGAGGAAATTAGCACTCCTCGCGTCCGATTGCTAATATAGCAGACTTTCCGGTCATGTCAAGGTTTAATCTGTCGTCTTGAGCGTCTTACACTCATGTTCGCATTCACGTTAACCATAATATAATCAGCGGCTTGACTGGTGCAAGAAAAATATTGCAGTTGGTATTTGCCCTGCTCTTGGTCTCCGCGTAAACTCTTAGTTTCGGCCCCGCGCTCACCGGAGAACTTGCTTTCTTGCTGCTCTACATCCAATTTATCGTTTTCACCGCCGGAACGCTGCTGGCGTTTTTCTGGATGGTGGTCATTCTCGGCCATCGTCGCCAGCGCAATTTTGAACGCATTCTCTTCTTTCTCTGCCTGGCGTTGTTCTTCTTCTACGGGGCCTCGCTGCTGGCCTTCAACGCCGAGGTGTACTACACGCTGCCGCCACTGAGGCTGGCGCGATTTGCATGGTTTTTCCTCTGTATGGGACTTACCTTGATTCCGGCGCTGCTCCTGCACCTGCAAGTCGAGTACGCCGCCGTTCGTGAGGTTCTCGACCGCCGCGGCGCCAAGTTTGCCTGGATCCTGGCCGCCTACGGCCCGCTTGTGTACTTCGTGCCGCGCCTTGTCCCCATCGTTCGCGGTGCCGGCAGCTTCGATTTTCTCACCCCGGCGAACGCTCTGGGCCCGGCTTACAAGGCCTGGCTGGTCGCTGCACTGATTGCCGCCGCGTCCTGGCAGTGGTGGTTCGCTGCCGCCGCACCGGACGAGGAACAAAAGCGCTTTCACCGCTCGCTCGTTTACGCCCTGCCCGTCGCGGCGGTCGGCCTGGCGGCCATCCACCTGGCCGGCAATTTCAGCGCGCGCTTTGATTTCGGCGCCAGCATTTTCCTGGCGGCAGTTCCCCTGGTTCCCCTGAGCGCGCTGGTCCGCAACGTGCAGCGCTTCAATTTTCTGCAGATCGGCCGGCAGCGCAACCTGATCTACGCCGTTATCGTCACTTTTCTGGCGCTCCTCTATCTGGCGTTTGTGCGCCGCGCAAGTTTATGGCTCGAGCCTTCCATTCCGCCGGAAAGTACCGCCGCGATTTTGCTATTCCTGCCCGTGGTGTTCTTTGAGCCGCTACAGAGGCTGCTGCGCGCCAGCCTGCGCCAGGCGGCGGTCAGCGAAATGGACCGCACGCAGCGTCTCGTGGGCCCGATCCAGGAGATGGCCCGGCTCGGCAGCGTCTCCAGGCTAAAAACTTTTTCCGAACAATGGATTCGCGAGCAGCTGCAACTGGCGGAGGTGCAGCTGGTCCTTGAGCAAAATGTCGAAAATGGCGCGCCCCAAGACGCGGCGGGTGACCAGCGCGTCGCAACCGACCGGTTTCCCATCCAGCACGGCGGGCGATTCATCGGGGAGCTGTTCGTACGCCCCCATGGCGCCATGCTCTCCGGCGAAACGCTCGCGGCCCTCGAGTATCTCTGCGAGCAGTTTCCCGGCGCGCTCGATTTATGCCGCTTGATCGACGAAAAGTTGCGCTTGGAGCGCGCATTGGCCGAACGCGAGCGCCTCGCGGTGCTCGGCCAAATGGCCGCCAGCATTTCGCATAATTTAAAAAACCCTCTCGGCTCGATCAAAACAATCCTGCAAGTGCAGATGGAAAATAACGATTTGCCCTCGAGCGTCCGCGCCGAAACCAGGATGGTGCTCGAAGAGATCAACCGCCTTTCGGCGACTCTCGTTCAACTCCTGAAATTCAGCCGGCCCACCATACTCGGAGAACCACGCGGAGCTCCTGGCGACGTCGCCGTGGTACTTGAAGAAGTCCTCGGCGTGCTGCGCCATGAGGCCCGCCGGCGGGGAATTGCTGTGCGCGTCAGCCAGCCAGCCGTGCCGATGCAGGTCGCGGCCAGCAGCGAAGCCCTCCACGAGATCTTCTCCAACTTGATCCTGAACGCGCTTGAGGCGGCACCGGTGGGCGGATCGATCGAAATAAATCTGGAAACCTACGGCGCTTTCTGCAAATTCACCCTAGACGACGACGGCCCTGGAATCCCCGCAGTCCTTCAAGCAAGAGTTTTGCAACCCTTTTTCACCACCAAAACCCAAGGCACGGGCCTCGGGCTCAGCATCGTCGTACGCCGCATCGCCGAAGCCGGCGGCAGCATGGAATTTTACAGCCCCTTCAAAAACGGCCGCGGCACGCGTTGCGTAGCAACCCTGCCGCACCCGTCGTAGCGGGCTGCGATTTAGAGCGCGACGGCCCGCCTGCCGGGTTTGCGGTGCATGCTGCTGCGCACTGGGCAAAGCGGGAACCCGGGCTCCCGCACTCGGAAGCTCGGCACCCTCAAAGCACCATGAAGGATCGAGGATTCATATGAAGACGATTCTGATCATCGACGACGAACCGGCCGCCCGCTACGGGTTGCGCCGCGCGCTCGAGTCCAAATACCGCATCGTGGAAGCTGATTCCGCCGAAACTGCCCGTCAAGCGTTGCCCCGGGAAAATCCCGACCTGGTGCTCTTGGACATCGTCCTGCCCGGACAAGACGGTCTGTCGTTTCTTCAATGGATGAGAGAGCAGGGCAGCGAGCTGCCGGTGCTAATGGTCAGCGCCCTCGACACCGCAAAAAAAGCCGTCGCATCTCTGCAGCTGGGGGCCGCCGATTATCTGGTAAAAGGCTTTGAACTGGAAGAACTGCGCCAGCGCGTGGCCAATCTCTTGAAGCTGGTTACGCTCGAAAAAGAAAACGACTCGTTACGCCGCCGCCTGGTAAGCGAAGGGCAGTTCGGAGAAATGATCGGCAGCAGCGCCGAAATGCGCCGCGCCTTTGAGATGGCGGACCGCGTAGCCGTGACCGACTCGACGGTGTTGATTCTGGGCGAGAGCGGCACCGGCAAGGATTTGCTCGCGCAAGAAATCCACGCCCGCTCTCGGCGTGCCGGCAAATCCTACGTGGCGGTGAACTGCGCGGCGCTTCCAGAAACTCTGATCGAATCCGAGCTCTTTGGCTACGAGCGCGGAGCTTTTACCGGCGCGATGCAGCAAAAAAAGGGCCGCTTCGAGCAAGCTCATGGCGGAACGATTTTCCTCGACGAGATCGGCGACATGAATCCCGTGACGCAGGCGAAGGTTCTGCGCGTCCTCGAGAATCGCACCGTCGAGCGCCTCGGCGGCACGCAATCGTTGCCCGTGGATGTGCGGGTCATCAGCGCCACGCACCGTAACCTGCCGGAAGAAATTCGCGCCGGCAAATTTCGCGAGGATCTGTTCTACCGTTTACGCGTCGTGACCATCGAACTGCCGCCCCTGCGCGCTCACAAGCAAGATATCCCCGTGCTGGCCGAGGCTTTTCTGCAAATGCATGGCGACAAATTGCGTCGCACGGCACCCGCTGCCAGCACGCCGCGCAACGCCGCCGTGCGCCTCACGCGTGAGGCCATGGCGGCGCTCGAGCGTTACGATTGGCCGGGTAACGTCCGCGAGCTAAAAAATGCACTG
>JBEKSZ010000287.1:0-4723 GCA_049516615.1 Candidatus Acidiferrum sp.
GAATCGCGCGACCGGGGGCTCTAAGCTAAGTCCACGGCGCCGCGCATTGCGCTCTACAGCATTGCTGCGGTAGAGTCAGAAAATCCCATGAATTACGGCACCCTTCCTTCCCGCTTGCTGCAGGCCGTGGACGTGCAGCCGAATACGCGCGCGCAGATGTTTCGCGGCGCCGAGCGCTGGGAAGCCATCGCCTCCCAGGAGTTTCTGCGCCGCGTCGCGGGCCTGGCTTCCGCTTTCGCCGAGCTCGGCGTGAAGCCCGGCGATCGTGTGGTTATTTTCGCCACCAACCGCCCTGAATGGCACACCGCGGATTTTGCCATCACCGGCAATGGCGCCATCACCGTACCGGTTTATTTCCACGAATCCGCCGAGCGCATGGCCTACATTTTCAACCACTGCGGAGCCCGCGTGGCCTTCGTGGCCGGCAAAGACCAGTTGGCCGAACTCCTCGCCATTCGCGAGCAGCTGCCCGCGCTCGAACACATCATCGTGGCCGAGGCCGGCGATTCCGCCCCTTCCGACGCCCTGCGCTACGAAACGCTGATCGCCAGCGCTGGTGACTCGGACATCGCCTCCTATCGCATGCGCGCTTCGCAGGTCTTGCCCGGACAACTTTCGTCGATCATTTACACCTCCGGCACCACCGGCGAACCCAAAGGCGTGATGCTCACGCACACGAATTTCTGCTCCAACGTTTTGGACAGTTGCAAAGACATACGTCTGCGCCCTGAAAGCGACCTGGCCGTCTCCTTCCTCCCGCTGGCCCATGTATACGGCCGCATGCTGGATTACCTGTACATATTCAGCGGCATCACGGTGGCTTATGTCCCCGCTGTCGAACAGGTTTCCCAGGCCCTGCTCGAACTGCATCCCACGGTGATGGCCGCCGTCCCGCGCGTCTTCGAAAAAATTTACGCGCGGGTGATGGAGCAGGGCAGCAAGAACACCGGTGTAAAACGCAGAATCTTTGATTGGTCCATGCAGCTGGCGAGCAAAGTAGCGCTTTGGCGCTGCGGCGAAAAAGACATCAGTCCCGCACTGAAATTGCAGTGGGCGCTGGCGGATCGCTTGGTGTACGCCAAAATTCGCGCCGGCACTGGCGGCCAGCTGCGCGTGGTGCTCTCGGGCGGGGCCCCGCTGGCCCAAGCGCTGGCGGAATTTTTCTGGGCTATCGGCGTGCCCATTTATCAGGGCTACGGGCTGACGGAAACTTCGCCCGTCCTTACTTCCAATTATCCGAGGAATCGCGTCGGCAGCTCCGGAAGGCCGATTCCCAATGTGCAACTACGCATCGCCGAGGACGGCGAGATTCTCGCCAGAGGCCCGTGCATCATGCAAGGCTACTACCAGAACCCCTGGGCCACTCGCGAAGTCCTCGACGAAGAAGGCTGGTTCCGCACCGGCGACATCGGCTACCTTGATGAGGACAACTATCTTTTCATCACCGACCGCAAGAAGGATCTGCTGAAGACTGCGGGCGGAAAATTCGTTGCCCCCCAGCCGATCGAGAACGCGCTGAAGACCAGCCCGTACATCCTCAACGCCATGATCATCGGCGATAAACGAAAATATGTGGTGGCGCTGGTGGTGCCCAACCACAGCACCATTGAGGCGAAAGCCGCCGCGGAAAACATCCGCTTCCGAAGCCATGCGGAGATGGTCGATCATCCCTTTGTCAGAAAACTGATTGACCGCGAGGTACAGCGCCTCACCGCGCACCTGGCGCAATACGAAAATATCAAACGTTTCGCGTTGCTCCCCGACGATTTCAGTTTTGACAACGGCAGCCTGACGTTTACGTTAAAACTAAAGCGCCGTGTGGTCGAACAGCAGTACCGCCAGGTGATTGAATCCCTCTATGAGGACGCCGCGCCGCGCCCGCAATTCCAGTAGGCAATAGAGTGCAGGACCTGCGGCGCACGCTTGTTCTGGTTGTGGCCTGCCGCTACAGACTTACCCGCCGCATGGTCAGCAAGGTAATATCGTCGGCCAGCTCCCGCTCCGCGCCGTGATACTCGCGGATGGCTGCGAGCAGCGCCGCCGAAAATTCCTGTAGCACCAGCGGCTGGGGCAAACTCGCGGCCACCGTCTGGGTCAGCAAGGATAACCCCGCGGCAGTAAGCTGCTCTCCGGCGGGCGACTCCACCTCCGTCGCGCCATCGGAAAACGCCAAGATTGCATCGCCGGGCGCCAGCCGAACGCTCTGCTCCAGATATTTCTCTCCAGTAACGAATCCAAGTGGAAAGTTCTCCAGCCCGTCGCCGATTTCGCACAACTCCCGGCGCTCCTCGCGCCACAAAAACATCCGCGGGTGGGCGGCGTATGCAAAGGTAAATTCGCCGGTTCGCCCGTCGTAGGTTCCTGTGACCACGGTGGTAAGCCGCAGCGGCCCGTCCTGGCCTTCCGTTGCCAACGTGAATTCGTCGTTCAGTGCTTCCAAAAGGCCCGCGGTGTCGCGCACATCTCTGAACTTGTGCAACAAGTGGTGCACGTGCCGCGCTACTGCGGCGGCTTCATAGCCGTGCCCTACGCAATCGGCCAGGACCACGCGCGCCACATCATCCGTGCAGGAAAACACCGCCGCCAGATCCCCGCCATGAGAGGCCCCCGACGGCAGGGCGATCACGTCTCCCTGCAATCCTGCCAGCTCGATCGAGCGGTGGGCCTTCTCGTTTCCCGCCCACAGTTCCATGCACCCAAACGGGCGCTTCACCGTAAACGTGCATTCCACCTTTTGTTCCGGCGCCATGTTGCCATTCTAACATGATGGCGCCGACGCCATAGCCACCCCGGCCGTCCCGCTAGCCGCGCGGCGGTTTTTCCCCCTTGGGCGCGGACTCGTGCTCGGCAGGCGGCTTCGATTCGTGAGTGGCTGCCGGTTTTGACTCGCTGCGAGGCGCCTCCGGCTTGGACGCATGTACCGCGGCAGGCTTGGTTTCTGCTTTTGCCTTGGTCTCGGGCTTTGCCGCGTGCGTAGTTGTTGGCTTTGCTTCGGTCCTGGCCTTGGCTTCCGGTTTGGGTTGGTGCGTGGTTGTCTCGCTCTTGGGTTTAGCTTCCGGCTTGGCCTCATGTGTGGTTGCCGGCTTGTTTTCCGTTCGCGGCTCGCTCTTGGCTTTGGGTTCGTGCGTCGATGCCGATTTCGATTCCGTCTTGGGCTGGCCTTCGTGCGTGGTCGCTGGCTTTGCTTCGGTCTTCGTCCTGGCCTCCGGCTTGGGCGCATGCTCGGCCGACTTTGTCTCCGTGCGGGATCCCGATTCGGTCTTCGGTTCACGCGTAGCCGGAGATTTTGCTTCGGTCCTCGGCTTGCCCTCTGGCCTAGACTCGTGCTCAGCCGACTTCGTCTCGCTTCGGGATCCAGTTTCAGTTCTAGGCTCGTGTGTGGTGGCTGACTTTGATTCCGCGCGCGGCTCCGTTTCCGTCCGAGGTTCGGTCCGGGATTTGCTTTCGCTGCGGGACGCGTTCTCAGAGCCGGGCTTGGCGTCGGACCTGGTGTCCCTGCGCGCGATGCTCGAGCGGCCAGAACTCGATCCCCGCGCACGCACCACACCCGAGCCCTTAAATTCACCCGCTTTGGCAGTTGCCGCCACCGCGGGATGTCCGTGGTTGGCGGAGGAAAACTGGCCGCGGTCGGAACGCGCCGCGCTTTCGTGCTCGTGCTGAGCCGCGGTAGCCTCGGTGTGCTGCTCGCGAGCGAACGCTTCCTGTTTGGCTGTCGGACGCGCGTTGATTCCGCCCCGGCCGCCGTTAAAGCTTACGTGCGAGGTATGGGCCACCACATCCTTCCGGTACATGTTGTGCACCAAACGCGCATTCACATTGTTCACGCGGCTGTTATAGAAAAAGTGCTCACCGTGCCAGTACCCTCCGGCGTATCCTGTGCCGATGTAACCGAATCCATAATTGATCCCGCCGTAGAAACCGACTTGTGGTCCCCAGTAGCCAACGTTCCATATAAAGGCGGCACCCGACCAGCCCCAGTACCCGGGTGTCCACAGCAAACCAACCGCGGGCGGCTCCACCCACGTGCCGGGAACCCAGAAATACCCGCCGTCATCGCTGTAACTCCAGTAGCCCGGGGTCCACAGATAGCCGTCGCCCGGGCAGATGGGTTGCGTATAAACGGGCAGTGCGGGTGGAGCGATGGTCACGGATATACCCACCTGCGCCGAAGCACTCGAACAGGCCGTTGCCATCGCGAGCAAGAAGGCAGCGAGCAGAAGCCAACTGAAAACTCCCCATGACTGGGGCGAACGCCGGACGAAGAAACCTTTCATGTGCCTCACCTCCTGAAGGTCGGCCAGTGTTTAAACGAAGGAATACAGGCAGAACTCTGGGGAATTTATACCCGCGGGGACGGCGGGCTGCGATACCGGGAAATCCTTAAAGGTGCGCGAATTTTGAAGTAGACAGAAGGACTGGCGTTGCCGTTTGCCTCTAGCCCCGGTTGCTGGTTTTTCGGCGGCCAAGCGTGGAACTAAGCAAGGGTGGCCGGCCCACCGGGACTCTGGGGTCGTTTCTTTTTTTTTGCAAAAAGTCACCCTTTGCCGCGTTTTCGCACTATACTCTCCGGCGCTAGCGGCTCATTCGCAGCCCCGCTTCCAATAGCCCAAGGAGCGTTCGATGAACCGGTTTCGTCCGTTTATTTTGCTTTGCGCCACCGCGCTGTACTTCGCCGTTTGCGGCGTGGCGCACGCGCAGGCCACAACTCCTCCGCCCAATGAGC
>JBEKSZ010000288.1:0-4709 GCA_049516615.1 Candidatus Acidiferrum sp.
ATGCGTGTAGCGCATGGTTACGGTGACCGTCGAATGTCCGAGCAGTTGCTGGACTGTCACTATATCCACGCCCCGAGCCACCAGGCGCGACGCAAACGTGTGCCGCAGCGTATGCCACGTCACACGCTCGATCCCCGCCTTACGGCACGCTAAACCGAAGCCTGCCTTTAGATCGACAAACGGACCGCCCGTTTCGTGGTTATAGAAAACAAAGGCGTTCTTTCGGCCCAAAGCCCAATATTCCAAAACTCGCCGCGCTTACGTGTTAATGGGAACTGTGCGAATTTTATTCGTTTTGTGGGCAAAGACCGAAAGAAGATTATTTTCTAAATCCACGCTTTCCCAGGTGAGGGAAAGAATTTCCCCAATGCGCAAACCCGTGTTCAGGCCGAAAACGGCGATATCCTGAATATACGAATATACGGAGTGGCGTGCAGGAGAAATTTCTCTTCTTCCTCCTGGGTCAGAGTGCGAAAACCCGTATTCACTTCCTGAAAGAACTTCACTTTTCTCACGGGATTCGGACCAATAAAAAGATCCCAATCGATGGCGAGATTAAACACCCGTTTGAGAAGCGCTAATTCCCGGTTCACCGTCGAACCAGAAACTTCTTTTCGCCTGTGAAGTTTGTAAGCGTCCGGTGTGAACCGTGTGGACGAAGTGTGAGTAATAAAGGATGCTGCCGGTTGTGGGCACATCGCTAAGTGTCCACGAGGGATAAGTGGACACATCCGGACAGATGACGGTTGCGGTTGCAAGCCCGGTAAAGAGGCAGAAAAGATCCGTCGAAGAGAAGCGCCGAATTGTCGAAGAGACGTTAGAAGCTGGGGCGTCGGTGGCCCGCGTAGCGCGGCGGCATGCCGTCAATGCCAATCAGGTTTTTTACTGGCGTAAGAAGTATCGCGAAGGGCGGCTTGGTAAGGGCGCGTCCAGCAAACTCCTGCCGGTAATCTTGTCAGATAACCCGTGCGGTAAATCCGCGTATTCGCCACCCGCGGTGGGATCGCTAGAGATCAAGCTCAGCAAAGGGACGGTTCGTATAGCCGGGAACGTGGACGTGGTGGTGTTGCGTACGGCCATCGAGTGTTTGCTCGGATGATCGGGCTGCCCACAGGAACGCGCATCTGGATCGCCGCCGGGGTGACTGATCTGCGTCGTGGATTTACGGGCTTGAGCGGCATGGTGCAGACGGCGCTCGAGGAGAATCCCTTTTCCGGTCACGTCTTCGTTTTCCGTGGCCGAAGGGGTGATTTGATCAAACTGCTTTGGTGGTCGGGCGATGGTCTGTGTCTTTTCGCGAAAAAACTTGAACGCGGGAGATTTCTCTGGCCGCAAGCGACGAGCGGAACCGTAGCGTTAACGCCCGCACAACTATCCATGTTGCTGGAAGGCATCGACTGGAGACGTCCGGTGCGCAGTTACGATCCGCAGATGGCAGTGTGAGCCAGATCAGCCAGGTCATACAGAAATCATTTGTCAGGAAATAAGCTCTTGGGCATACTGCGCGCATGGCTGCTTCGCGAGCGACGCTTCCCAATCTCGATGCACTCGATGCCCACGAACTAAAAGCCCTGATCGTCTCGCAGCATGAACTGCTGGCGTCGCGGGACAGTGAAATCGAGCAGCTGAAGCTGCTGATCGCCAAGTTGCGGCGCCAGCAGTTCGGGCGGAAGTCGGAGAAGCTGGATCGCCAGATCGAGCAGCTGGAGTTGCGGCTGGAAGCGTTGCAGCTGAACGATGCAGAAAAAGTCGCTGCGTTGCCGGAACCGATAGCCCACCTGAAATCCGTAACGCGCTCCGCGCGGAAGCCGCTCCCGGCGCATCTGCCACGAGAAGTTCGAACCTATTTACCGCAACAGAAATCCTGTCCAGACTGCGGCGGTGAG
Organism: Candidatus Acidiferrum sp.; assembly: GCA_049516615.1. Classification (GTDB taxonomy): domain Bacteria; phylum Acidobacteriota; class Terriglobia; order Acidiferrales; family UBA7541; genus Acidiferrum. The sequence goes on from JBEKSZ010000288.1 coordinate 1,887, forward strand.
CTGAAGCATCTCGGTGAAGATGTTTCGGAGATGCTGGAAATCGAACCGGTGCGCTTCAAAGTGATCCGTCAAGTGCGGCCGAAGCTGGCTTGTGCGGGTTGTGAACGGATCGTGCAGGCCGAAGCGCAGAGTCGGCCGATCGCGCGAGGGATGGCGGGCCCGGGACTTCTGGCCCATGTGCTGGTCGGGAAATTTGGGGATCACTTACCGCTCTATCGCCAGTCGGAGATCTACGCGCGGGAAGGAGTCGAGCTGGATCGCTCGACCCTGGCCGACTGGGTGGGTGGCAGCAGTCAGTTGCTGGAACCGCTGGTGGAAGCGCTGCGCCGTCACGTCCTGGCGGCCCAGAAACTACATGCCGACGACACGCCGGTTCCGGTGTTGGCACCGGGGAATGGCAAAACCAAGACCGGGCGCCTGTGGACCTATGTGCGCGATGATCGGCCGGCGGGAGATCAGAGTCCTCCAGCGGTATGGTTCGCTTACACCCCAGATCGCAAGGGAGAACATCCCCAAGCACACTTGAGCGAGTTCCGGGGACACTTGCAGGCCGATGGATACGCAGGGTTTGAAAAGATCTATGAAGGCGGGCGCATTCTAGAAGCGGCTTGCTGGGCGCATGTGCGCAGGAAGTTCTACGATCTCGAACAGGCCCACCGGTCTCCCGTAGCCAAAGAAGCGCTGGAACGCATCGCGGGACTGTATGCGGTGGAAAGCGACATTAATGGACGATCGCCGGAAGAACGTCGCGAGGTTCGTAACGCGCGCTCCCGCCCGCTGCTGGAATCTCTGAAACAGTGGCTGGACGAGACGTTGGGCAAACTCTCGAGGAAATCCGATACGGCCTTAGCCGTTCGTTACGCACTCGGCAGATGGGATGCGCTGGTGCGTTACTGCGACGATGGTCACTTGGAAATCGACAACAACGCGGCGGAACGAGCGTTGCGCGCGGTGGCCCTGGGCAGAAAGAACTACTTGTTCGCGGGGTCGGACCGCGGCGGGGAGAGCGCCGCAGTGATTTACAGCCTGATCGGAACAGCCAAGCTCAACGGCATCAATCCGGAGCTCTACCTGAGAAATGTACTGTCGTGCATCGCCGACCACCCCATCAATCGCATCGAAGAGTTGCTTCCGTGGAATCTCGCGGCCGACCTGGTTACAGCCCCACCTCACGCCGCCTGATCCGTCTCAAATTCCTACTCGTCAACAATGGCCTTCGGATGGCGCTTACTGAAGTTTAAAACCTTCGACGTCAGCCGCATTAATTTCCCGCAGCTGGCGTTCGCTTCCCAGGAAAGCAGTTAGGCTTGCAAACATTTGTTCGTCTCTCAACCAGGACCGTTTATTCGAAGGTCGCAGATCTTTGTGTTAAGACAAAAGACTGGTCTCGTGAGATTCAAGCGCAGGTAGAGTTGTGTGCACTGCCTGGAACGTCATTCGTCGCGATCAGCAATGCAGCGAACCGTTTGAATGGACTCTTTTTTGGTCGGCAGTTCCTCTCAATGGATGACAAGATCGCGATGGTTCGAAAGTTGACCGAAATAATGGATCCGAGAATTGACGAGGGTGATGCAACGGATTGTTCTAGATTGGCTTGGCTGTGTCTTCGCCTCAAGGAAGAGAAGCGGGCCCACGAACTTGTAACGAAGGGTCTTCAGATCGATCCCACCAACGAGTACTGCGTCAAGCTAAGGATCAATCTCCGAGATCGGCAGCGCCGATCGTCGGCGTGACTTGTGGTACCGGAACAGCTTTCCGCTCGATCCGATGATAACGCTAACGTCAACTTCGTTGCATCGTAATCGGCCTCAGGAAATAGGATTTTTCCCATTCTTTAGCAGTTTTTCATGCTCAAGAGCCTGATTTAGATTCTGACGAAAAATCTGGCTCTTGCTTAAGGAAATTGCCCTCCGATATTTTTCAGCGGCTCCACTGTAGTCTCCATGCTCATAGAGCGCATTGCCCCAGTCATTGTAAATATCGGGGGACAGGGGGTTCAGCTGTGACGCGGCTGTCCACTTCGCCGTCGCCTCCTGCATCCGTCCGCGTCGCGCCAGCAGCGTTGCCCAGCTTGAAAGTGCAGCCCATTCGTCGGGTTTGAGTCGCATCGCTTCCTGAAACTGCCCGTCGGCCTCGTCGTACTTCTCAAGTCCGATCAACGCGCGGCCCAAGTTCGTACGAAACGTAGAAACTTGAGGATTCAGAGACACCGCCTTCCGATATTTTTCAGCGGCTCCGCTGTAGTCTCCATGTTCATAGAGCGCATTGCCCCAGTCATTGTAAATATCGGGGGACAGGGGATTCATCTGTGACGCGGCTGTCCACTTCGCCGTCGCCTCCTGCATCCGTCCGCGTCGCGCCAGCAGCGTTGCCCAGCTTGAAAGTGCGCCCCAGTCGTCGGGTTTGAGTCGCATCGCTTCCTGAAACTGCCCGTCGGCCTCGTCGTACTTCTCAAGTCCGATTAACGCGCGGCCCAAGTTCGCACGAAAAGTAGAAACTTGAGCATTGAGAGACACCGCCTTCCGATATTTTTCAGCGGCTGCGCTGTAATCTTGCAGATCGGACAGGGCAATGCCCCAGTCATTGTAAATATCGGAGGACAGGGGATTCAGCTGTGACGCGGCTGTCCACTTCGCTGTCGCCTCCTGCATCCGTCCGCGTCGCGCCAGCAGCGTTGCCCAGCTTGAAAGTGCGCCCCAGTCGCTGGGTTTAAGTCGCATCGCTTCTTGAAACTGCCCATCGGCCTCGTCGTACTTCTCAAGTCTGGTCAACGCACGGCCTAAGTTCGCATGCAACGTAGAATCGTGAGAATTGAGAGACACC
>JBEKSZ010000289.1:0-4709 GCA_049516615.1 Candidatus Acidiferrum sp.
AAGCTGGTGATCGCGGAAGAGCTCCAAGGAAATGTAATTGACCTGGAAGGGCACCAATTGGTCGCCGTGGAACTTGGTCATACCGACACGGATAATACCAGCTGTTTGCATGTCCCTTCGATCGGGCTCGTGGTTGCCGGCGATGCTGCCTACAATGACGTTCACCTCTATCTTGCGGAGTCGAACACGCCGAAGCGACAGGAGTGGATTGCCGCGCTCGACAAGATTGAGTCGCACAACCCACGTGCAGTTGTCGCCTCACATAAGCGACCGGGCAACGACGACAATCCCAGGATTATCGAAGAGACGCGGCAATATATCCGCGATTTCGACCGGGTGGCGGAAACGACGAGAACCGCTCAAGAGCTCTACGACAAGATGCTGGCCCTCTATCCGAACCGAGTCAATCCCGGTTGGGCATTGTGGAGCTCGGCTCGCGCGGTTAAGTCGTAGATTGGCACTCTTCTATGGGCCGTCAGTCGGGCTGGATAGAACCGTTATCGCGCGTCAAAGCTACACGAAGTGGGGACAAAGCGACGACTAAAACTGGGAGAGAGACTGCCTCTTCAGTGTCGGTGATATGGAGTACATCAACTGCACGCCTGCGAAACGCTCACGACGGGTCCCCACAATCTCGTACCGGGCGCCAAAGAGGCAATTTCGACAAGAAGAGGGCCATTGTCACGCACGTCTGAAGCGGAATTTATCGATTCCGAGAATCTTGATCTTGGATTCCAAAGTTTGGCGAGGCAGTCGTAATTTCGCAGCGGCGCCCTTAAGGCCGCCGACCCTGCCTGCGGACTCCGTTAGAGCCCTCTCGATTATTTCCCGCTCGCTGGTGTTGAGGACGGTATTGAAGGGAATCGGTTGCCTAGTTCGTGAGGGCGCGTCGCGCCGGAACCACGTCTCGTCCACGGAGAGGACAGGTGTTTCACAAAAAATTATGGCGCGCTCGATTACGTTCTGTAGTTCTCGAACATTCCCAGGCCAATCATAGTCCTGCAACATTTCAAGCGTCAATCGATCAATGCTGGTTATATTCCTGCCTGCTTTTTTCGCATAGCGTTCCACCAGGTATTCGGCGAGCAGCGGGATATCTTCACTTCGTTCGCGTAGCGGAGGAACGTTTACCGGAAACACGTTCAGACGATAGTAGAGATCTCGACGGAAGTCGCCTTCTTCCACATCCTCGGCAAGGTCACGATTGGTCGCCGCCAGGACGCGCACATCGACTTGAACAGGCTTGGTGCTTCCGATTCGCTCGAATTCGCGCTCTTGAAGTACCCGAAGCAAGGCAATTTGGGTTTCCGCCGGCAGGTCACCGATCTCGTCGAGAAATAGCGTGCCCCTGTCCGCTGCTTCGAAACGACCGATGCGTCGTTCGAGGGCGCCCGTGAAAGCGCCTTTTTCATGCCCGAAGAGTTCCGAGGCTATGAGTTCGCGTGGAATTGCCGCACAGTTTACGCAAATGAACGCGCGCGAGGATCGTGGGGACCGCTTGTGGATTGCTCTCGCGATTAGCTCCTTCCCGGTTCCCGTTTCGCCAAGAATCAACACCGTTGAATCGGTTGGGGCCACTTTGTCCACCGCCCTCAGTACCTTCCGAAGAGACTGGGAGGAGCCGACAATCTCTTCAAACATGAGGGAGTGGTCGAACTCTTCGCGAAGAGCGATATTCTCATTCCGTGTTCGCTCTTCATTTCTTTTTAGCTCGTCGACTTCAGTTCCGGTCGCATACCAACGCACGATGCGTCCATCCTCATCGCGAAAGGGGTTGTAGTGAATGAGGAACCATCGATACTGGCCGCCTTTCCCCAGAGCGCGTTGCTCGAGTTTAAAGGGAACGCCTCTGGCGAGAGCGGACTTTCGGTATTCCGCTAGCCGTTGAATATCATCCGGGTGGAAGATACGCTCGCGAAAGCCCGGCTCCACAACATCTTCCATCGCAAGTCCGGTGTAGTCGCATGTCGCGCGATTGGCATACAGGGTATTGCCAGCAGGATCTAGGACGACGATGGCCTGCGGAATGGCGTCGGTGATTTTTCTGGCGCACCAAGCCAGCGGGGGGGCCGTGTCGATCGCACGCCCGAGGTTACTCTCGGTGCCATTCAATTCGTGGCAGGTATCGACGTCTGTAGTCACGCTATATGTCTTTCTCACCTTTTCTCTACCTGCCTTTCTTGGGCTTATGCGCTCGCGCTCGCGAGCACATACTCGGTATCGCTCATCGAAGCGGTCAGTGCACCTGGATCGATCTGCACCGCAATGACGTCCGAGTGGCACATGCCGCGGGGCCTCAATGTGTATTCGAAGCTGGCCCGCCGGCGGACGGGTGTTCTAACTCGAATAACGCCATAAACTTTTTTCATAGCTGACTTCCAACCGAGGATTCGCCGGGGCTTAAAGGTGCCCCTGCCATTCGCAGCCCTAAGGCCGCGCTTTGTTTTTGCGGCCTGTTCGCCAGCCACTCGCTGGCGGCCAGCGTTCGCGTCTTCACTTGCTCGGGTTCCAAACGCAGCAATTGCGCACAGTCCTGCAAGGAAAAGCCAAGCAACGTCCGAACGACAAAGCAGCGCCGCAGTGCGCTGTCAAGTTCCAAAACGTTCCGTAATTCAACGGGTAGATCCGAGTCCCCCGCGCCCGTTTCTTCAACTGCGGCTCTATGGCACCGCGTGGCTCTTCTAATGGTCTCCACCAAAAGTGCTTCAGCGTGCAGCCGCTGAGGGCAGAGCACCGCAACGGCGCTCAAAACGATGCGTTCCGCCGTGTCCGTGTCACCCGATAGCAGCAGCGCAGTGTGGAAAGCCCTTGCGATGCCCATGGAGTGAATCGATTCGCTGCGCATATTTCTCCGTTCATCGGTCGACTTTACCTGTACAAAAAAGGTTGAGGGCATCTCCTTCGCGACGCGGCGGCAAATTGGAAGCGCCCGCTAGAAGCCTAATTTTCTCCAAGCCGATTGTGCCCTGAGGCGGTCAAAAAGACAAACCCAATTGGAGTGGTAAAAGTCCACTCGATAGTGGGCTCCCAATTCCACTTTTGAGGGAGTGCTGATCTTGATTGAAATGCCGGCCTAAGTATAATTGCGAGTGCGCTCTACGCTCAGCCGTCAGTTCGAAATGATGCCGCGCTTCAAGCCGATCATCGCCGCGTGCGTGCGGTCGTTCGCCCGCAGCTTCAGGAGGATCGTCTTGACTCGGCTCTTCACGGTTTCTTCCGTGATCGAAAGCCGCGCTGCAATCTCCTTATTCGCATGACCACCAGCTATCAGTTGCAGGACATCGATCTCACGTACCGTCAATGAATCCTCTGTGGAATGCCCGGCGAGCTCAGCGGCCACTGCAGGCGACACCGTTTTGCGTCCGGCATGGACGTCGCGGATCGTGGTCAATAGTTCTTTGTGGAGACCGTCCTTCAAAAGGTAGGCCCGTGCACCGGCCTTGAGCGCCCGCTGGGCTTGGACGTCCCCCGAGTAGGTCGTGAGAACGATAATGCGCGCCTCTGGAGACTTTTCGCGTATCGCAATGATGGCATCGATACCCTTCATCTCAGGCATTTGTAAATCCATCAGCGTAATGTCCGGAGCATGTTTCCGAAATTGTTCAACCCCTTCGCTGCCGGTCGAAGCCTCGCCTACGATCTGCATGTCCGGTTGGCAACCGACTAGCGAAGCAATGCCTTCCCTGAGCAAAGGATGATCATCGACAACGAGAATGCGAATAGGTGTCAAGATCGTGAATCGTTCCGGATCTCCGTGGCTAAGCCACGGGAACTGTCCCGGTCCTCCGAATCTTGGTATGCCAGAGTTCCGGCAATCGTAATCTCTACCTCTGTACCCTGGCCGAGTTCACTCCACACATCGAGACGGCCTCCGATTTCCTTAGCGCGCTCGCGCATACCAGGCAGGCCCCAGTGTCCGTCGCGGCCGCCCCGTTCGAGCAGCTTCGGATCTATGCCGATGCCGTCATCACGCACGCGCAGCCGCAACATTCGATTTTCATAGCATAACTCCACCTCTATGTGGCTTGCCTCCGCGTGGCAAAAAGCGTTTCCGGTAGCTTCTCGGGCAATTCTATAAAGACTGTCCCGCAGGATCGGGTGCAAAGGTCGTGGCGCTCCCTCAACTAGAACATCGAAATGTGCCGGTGGTTTACCATCCTCGATACTGGGGTTGCCCCGAAGTTCCTGACCTAGCCCCGTCAGTGCCTCGACCAGGTCGGAACTACCGATTCGCCTACCGCGCAATTCTTCCACCGCATTACGCCCCTCGGTAATAGCTGTCGCGGCGCGATCGATCGCGATTTCCAAAGACTCTTTCGCCCGCACCGGCCATTCGGGTAGCATGTCATGCACCGCCTGAAACCGTAACATTAATCCATGAAAGCTCTGGAGCAGCGTATCGTGCAGGTCCCGGGCTATGCGGGTACGCTCGCTCACGCGCTCCTCCAGGCGCAGGTTGTACTCGTGCGCGATCTGTTTAAGCCGAAAACGGTATGCCGCCGCCAGCAGCAGAACAAGGGCCACCAGGCAGCACAGTTGGAACCACAGCGTTTCATAGAAAAACGGTCGCTCAGTCACGCGATACACAATGCCGCCCGCATCCCAAACGCCGCTTCTATTAGTGGCACGTACGTGAAACGCATGCTCGCCAATCGGTACGCTTGTGTAGACGGCCGCCTGAGCCGCATCGGCGTCCAACCACGAGGAAT
>JBEKSZ010000290.1:0-4698 GCA_049516615.1 Candidatus Acidiferrum sp.
GTCCAATTGGCAGGACTCCAGATTCTGAATCTGGCTATCCTGGTTCGAGTCCAGGCCTCCCAGCCAAACTCCAGCCAAGCGTTGCGTGGTACTTGCGGCGATGACGTTAAACGTCGGAGAGCTGCTGCCCGGGTTTGATGCGAGAACCGTAGGCACAAGATCGATCCGCACAACGAATTTTCGGCCCGGCTAAGACCTTGGAGTTAATTACGGCGCAGACGTGTAGCGCTTGCGAAGCAGTTGGATGATACGATCGCGACTCTCTTCCGGCGCCAACTCACTTGTTTGTTCGATGCCATGCACGTCGTTTGCGACTTGATCGTCCTTGATAGAGTCGCGAAGCCATCGCGAGTAATCTGCGTTCTGTAAGTGATAGGTCCAGGTGTTGACATCCACTCCCTCTGCAAGCTGAGTAAATGTTTCGATGTTATGCGCCCGAAGATTCAGCTTGCCCTCGGGACCGCGAAAATAAAAACTTTTGTCTTCGCCGAGCTGGCCGGTAGCATATTTCCGACGATGTCGCCGCAATTCCATTTTGGCAGGCGTAACGATAACCAACTCCGGGCTTCCTGATTCCGAAACCGGCCACGCGATGATTTCGCCGGGATTGGACGGGGTAGGCGCCTCGTGGGAAGACTGGAATTCCGCACCACGGCCTGCATTGAATTGTTTTAGAACAAGTTCAGGATTGGACCCGATCGCTAATAAAATAGTGACGGATCGCAAAATCGTTCTCGAGATATGATCCGGATGAACGGTCACCAGAGCCATACTCGTGAGTTCCGCAGGTGTGGTGATGTCTACGGAATCGAGGTCAGCAGGAAGCAGATGATGAGCTTCATCAACGACGATCCAGTGAGGCCGGCCAGTCTGCGAGCGCAGTTCCTGGAGTCTTGAAAGCAGTCCTTGGAAAAACATCGGGCGATCCGCCAAAGGGACGCCAAGTAGGTTGACGCTCAAAGAAGCATTGCGGGTGTTGAGTACTTCAAATATTTCGGACACTTCCGGGATGCGTCTCGGACCGCCGAGGGTTATGAAGTGATCGGATTCATCATAGTCGCCCTCTGGGTCAATCACACAGACCTGATAATCCATTTCGGTTAGGCGTTCGATGATTGCAGAAACTGTAGTGGACTTTCCTCCTCCTGATGGCCCAGCGATCAAAACGATCGGACCGTAGGGGGCGAAACGAAATTCATTTCCCTCGGGCGTATGACCCAAGAGCACGGAGTGCCGCGCCAGTCTGGGGACGATGTCCTTCAGGTCGTCGGACAACAACTTGGCGATTAATTCTTCAACCCCGGCGCCATGCGAATTGTCAGTGACGAAATCGACGCGATCTTTCAGCGCGGGCAGAGAATTTCCTACGGCCACTGCGCACTCGCACAGGTTTAGAAAGGCGTGATCGTTTTCCGCGTCCCCGATACCGACGACGCTGTGTACGGACAGCGACAGCTCTTCAAGAGCGGCCCGCATGCCGGTTCCCTTGTTTACGCCAGCCGGCAATATCATTACTGCGCCCTTATTGAACGTGACCTGCAAGCCCAATCCGAGAGTGCGAATGGTGTCGAGCACCAGGGCTTCATTTGGGTGCCATGTGGAAACGACGCAATGGCCGACCGACAGCGGATTTACGCCTCGTCGTTTCAACTCCTCGATGAATTGCACTGGTGGAGATTCGGCGAGAACTTTTTCCTCCTGGCTTGCCGGTCGATAAAGCAGACCTCCATTTTCCGCCACGATTCGATCGAAAAGACCAGCCTCAGGAAACACCCCTAGTAGGTCCCGCAACTCGCGTCCGGTTGCCAGTATGAGTTTTCGACCTGAAGCTTTTACCCGTTTTAGGGCAGCGATCGTGCTGTCGGACACGCCCCCGTCGTGGGCCAGCGTCCCATCGTAATCCGAACACAGGCCGAAATATCGCACTGGCTCCTCTTGTTCGATCATCGCGAGGCTAAGGTAAGGTAACCCTCCAAACCGTCTTCGGCCATACGGCAAATGATGGACTCTGGCCGAGCCAGATTTGTGGAGTTCATAAGGGCAGCAAACGGTTGAGCTTCTTCCCGCGCGCTCTCCGTTCTGGGCTTGGCCCTGCGGTCATCCTAATAGGCTCTTCCAGCCAGCCATCAGGTCGGACACCAGCAGCTTGTAGAAATCGTAGCTCTCGTTGTCGATCTCGCTCCCCAATTCAAACAGACCACACGGGTTCGGGAAGGGAGCGTCTATGACCGGGAGCGCCGGCACGGAATTATCCGGAGTCCTTAGGTCCAGGGCGTAGACGAGATTATCGATCTCGCTCGAAGCATCACGGCTCGTCAGCGGCGGAAGGCTGTATCGCCATTCGATTAGTTTTAGCACCGAAGTGTGATCGTACAGCGCGGAGTTGACTCGCGGCGTCGCTGGGTTGGCGCTGCGCGTGAAAGGCGAAACGACCACCACTGGAACGCGGCATCCTAGCAGCGCCTTTCCGTCCACCAAATCGGTGTCCACGTCATTCGGCGCAATTACCCGCGTCGGTGCCACCGTATCGTAGAAGCCGCCCCATTCGTCGCGATTCACGATCAGCACGGTATTGCTCCATCCCGGGCCCTCCGTCACCGCCCGGTACACCTTACCGAGAAATGCCTCTCCAGCCCGCAGGTCGGCATGTGGATGGTCGTCGTTGCCCAAACCATCATCGAGAATCGTGAAACGTGGATCCAGGAAAGATACCGCGGGCAGTGTTCCCGCCACCGCATCCGCCAGAAAATCTTCGTGCGACGCCGAAATGCCCAGATACTTGTCTCCCCAGAGCGCCAGGAACGGCACGTTCGAAAAATAGTATTTGTGGCTCACGCCTGCGGCGGCGAGGTGGTCCCAAATCGTCCGCAGTGTCGAGATATCGAGGGTATTCGAGAGCCGATCGGTCTGCGCCGCATGCTGAAATACCCGGTTCGGAAAAGTGGGACCGAGGATCGACGCGAAATAGTTGTCGAGCGTCGTGAAGTTGCGAACCAGGGCACTAAAAAACGGCAAATCTTCTTCCAGATAGTATCCAATGGAAAAGGTGTCGTTCGTGGTGGTCCGCAGCCATCCGTCCATCTTGCCGTCATCGACCTCGCTTCTGCCTCCGGCATAGGAATGGTCCGGATCGGGGTGCGAGCAGCCCACAAACGTAGTCAGCCGGTACGTTCGATGAGCCTCCCCTTGACGGTCCAGGTACGTCAAGCCCGCTTGCTTCCCGTTGGCGCCCGGCATCCAACCGAGCAAATGGTCGAAGCTGCGGTTTTCCATCATCACCACAATGAGGTGTTCGATGCCAGAAGCATCCGGCGCGGGTAGCGGCGGCTGCCCCCTCTGCAGCACTCTCGCTTCTTCAATCTCTCCAGTAAGTGCGGCACTCGATGCCGCCCCGACCACACTGCGAATAAAATCTCTGCGATTGACACCCATGGCCAGCCTCCTGTGCGCTTCCCGTGAATGTGTCCAAATGCGGCTGGGTGCCGAGAATTCTTTGCGCAGCAGGTGAACGCGAAGTGAATGCCCCGTAAAAAGACAGCACTTGCCTCCTAGGAATAATAAAGTGTGCGGCCTCTTGGCGGGTTTTTCATGTGATGTTCGAATGCCGCGAAATGATTACAGCAACTTAGGGCATCGCTATCGCCAATGTTACAAGACTAAGCGATGCGGCAGCGCGGGCACAATGACCGCGGGGGAACAAGAACCTGTGCTGGGCTCCTACAGCAAACAACCGACGACTCGGCGCCAAACCCTGTAAATTTCCAACGAGTTCGTCCTTTTAACCTATCTTGAAACCTATCGGCGGATTCTCCGCGGAACTGGCCGCTGCCACGACCATCGGACTGGCCACGCTCGCCGCCGTGCCGGTCTCGACCACGCACGCCATCGGAGGTGCGGTCTCCGGCGTAGGCGCCACGCGCGGTTGGCACGCGGTGCGGTGGATCTGGGGCAAACGCATCGTCTACGCCTGGTTATTCACTTTCCCGGGAGCCGCGATCATCGGCGCGCTAGGCTATTGGCTCGGCCACTTCGCCCTTGAACCCTTCATAGCTCATTAAGATTCAGCCGCCCATTGTCGAGGACGGCCTCTTATTGCCATTGAAACGCGCACATGGTCTGCGGACCGGGATAAAAGTTCGTCGAGCGTTACAAAGAAATTCTCCGGGCGTGCGGTCCGCCCTTGGGCACATTTCTTACATTTTTAATGCCGCCCGGGCTGTGCCGGTTATGTCCATCATACTGTGCCATGCGCGGTCACCGGCCAAGCCGCACGGCATGGTCAGGCGTGACCATGGTCAGGCGTGACCATGGCGAGGGTAAGAAAACGAAAGGTAATTCGCAGCCCGTTTAGGCCGCGCTGCTTGCGCCGTGGAAGGCGGCGATGGCTTTGACGACCAAATCTTGCTGCTCGTCGCTCAATTCGGGAAATACGGGGAGGGAGAGAGCCTGCTGGCTGGCGGTCTCAGCCATGGGGAAAGCGCCCAGTGCATAGCCCAAATGGGCGAAGGCTGGCTGCAGGTGCAGACACAGTGGGTAATAGACTTCACTCGGAATGCCGGTTTGCCGCAGGGAGTCCTTCAGTTGGTCGCGAAAGAGCGAACGGATGGTGAACTGGTTGTAAACGTGTTGGAAATGGTCGGGCGGAGCCGAAGGATAGGTTATGACCGGGTCGAGTTTGCTCGCAGCAAAGAGTTGGCG
>JBEKSZ010000291.1:0-6951 GCA_049516615.1 Candidatus Acidiferrum sp.
TTGTGCTAATAGCTGTACTGGCGTTACGCAGCTATCCTGGGCTACTTTCGGGTTTCCCCCGTTTGGGAATTCGACTCCAGGGGGCGGGAAAGGTTACTCGCGAACGCTGATATAAGCAGGCGCATAGTAGCAATCCGGGGCGGGCTTGCTTGCTCACGCGAGCGAATCACTTTTTCCTGATCGTCCACGAGGGAACGAGGGCTTGGCTTCAACGGATCGATCCGATCCGCTTGCCGTTCGGCCCATTCGAGCCATTCCAATACCTCCGCTTGGTCCTTCGGATCTGTCTTTCGAACCACATCACGTCGCACGGCCTCGATGTATGCTACTAACGTTTCCGATAAATCGGGGAATCTGCTCTTCGCTCAAAGATATCTCGAATGGACTGAAAACGCTGCATTCTTTCACAGCTGGTGCACAGAAGAATGTGCTCCGAGCATTCGGTTAACAGAGATCGTGTCATCACACTTCACGGGAGCGAATAGCTTCCGAGGAGAATCAGCGAGTTGCGATGAACCGCTGGAGCCAACACGATGGAGTCGGACAATCTGATCGACGGATTCTCCCCTTCCTCTACGGGCCAGTCGTCGGCTTTCTTCCGTGTCCCCAATCTGCGCCGATAAGAGCACGTCATGGATAAGCTTCGCCAAATGCACGGCGTGCCCAGAATCAGGGGCAGTTGAGGTTCCCGAGTAGACATCGTCTCCGAGAGCCGCGTACATAGCCGTGACGTTGCGGCCTCTGCCGGCATCGAGGCTAGTTCGCCCTCATCCAGGAGTTGCGGTTTGCCGAGTAAGGAAAGCGTAAGCCTGCGTGACTGAGAGCCTCGCATGGCGCCGCCCGCACTGACTCGGATGGAACAATGCGTCTAGCGTTTCGACCGCGGGCATCTCAAAGGTGACGATTCCTTTTTCTGGACCCATCTTCAAAGAAAATATATTGCATGTGAATCGTGAAACCTTTCACTAACATCGGAATCACACTGTCGACGATTGAGCGACGACTCATAATCCCATCTGCTTTCTGGGTATCCCCGGGACTGGAGGTCCTCCCTGGATCGTTGAATCGGACGGATCAGTTTCTTACGTCTGGTCGCCCCCGTGGGCGATTCCAGTGGCGGAAACACATGACCAATCTCAAAATCTTGAATAGGAGCTAATGAAAACTGATGACAAACAAAAAGAAAGTGCTGATGGCTAGCGCCGCCCTTGCCGGTTTGCTTGCCGGTACTAGTGCAACGATCCAAGCATCGAACCCTTTCCCCGGGCTGCGATCTTCTGCGCAGGACCAGTCCCAGGATCAGGTGAAGGAAAAACACGCCTGCAAGGGCCAAAACTCGTGCAAAGGCAAAGGCGGATGTAAGGCAAGCGACAACGGTTGCAAAGGCAAAAACTCTTGCAAAGGCAAGGGCGGCTGCGCGACTGACGGTTCTAAGCCCCCCCAAGGATAAGACGTTACGAATACAGTTTTGACCGATGAATTTCCTTCCAGTGGAGTAGGAGGAGGGCCGCTGTGTTCTGTGGCCCTTCTCTTATCAAAAAAAAACGTCTTCTAACTCTCGCGGGACCAGTTCCTGTGGCCGGTTTTTGTGTCAAATGACAACGTGAGGGCGGGAGAACCCGCGGGAAAGTGTGCAGGCATAGTTTATGAATAGAGTGACCACAAAGGTGACGCAGTGGCATGATCAGTTCTTCGGTTTAATTTCTTATCTGCAATCACCATTTCTTTTATGTGTTCGGCTTTATTGGGGATGGCAACTTGCTCAGAGTGGTTGGGGAAAACTAAACCATCTGCCCAAGGTGACCGAGTATTTCGCCAGCCTTGGCTTGCCGATGGCTTCGCAAATGGCGGTGTTCATCGCCTGCGTCGAGTTTTTTGGCGGTATTTTCCTTGCACTGGGTCTGCTCTCCAGAATCACTGGCCTCGTGCTCACCGTCAACATGGTTATGGCTTACGTTGCGGGTGATCGTGAGGCGTTGCTATCATTCTTTTCCGATCCGGATAAGTTCATTGCTGCCGCCCCGTTCGCGTTCCTGATTGTCTCTCTAATTGTCCTCATTTTTGGCGCGGGCAAACTCTCGGTAGACACGGCGATCACATTTTTTCTTGGTTCCGTAAGGGCGAAGCGAGTGAAGCCACTTGCCATAGCCTTAGCAACAAGAGTCGCGTGTGACACTGGCGGCAAAACTGGACGTCGATGCGTTGCTAAGTTCAGGATGTGCGACGGGAACTGGTCACCGCTGGCGAAAGACTGCTCGGCCCTATGCAGTGGGGAATCTTATAGCTCGAGTCATGCGAGCGGGATCATAGAGTAGAGTCACATAACGGACACTATATTACTTCCTGCTCGCAGATTGGCGTGTGCTCAGGTCTGGGGCGGGAACAACGTCGCGGACTTGACGGTCGAAGTTCCAGGATTATTGGCCAGGGTTTGCTTTCGAGGATCGTTCTGGCAGACGTTGCCGGTCACGGACAGGTTGTCAGCGCGACCGCCCTGACCCTCCGCAATTTGTTGCGAAAGCATCATATGGATGCGGTAGATCAGTCCCTTCTTATGCAAGAAATGAACGAGGGTTTCCGCCGTGAGGATGATCCAAAAGAAGTTCAGTACGCCATCGCTGCGGTCCTCGGCTATTGTTGTGCGACCGGCGAATTGATCTTTACGAACGCTGGACACCCCCCTCCATCGTGGTGTCACGCCAGGGAGAAAACCTGGCATTGGCTTCGATGGGATCGCGCGCGACGCGGAGGGGAAGGAACGAAAGATCAAGCATTATTACGTGCAGGAATCTGTGGGCATCGCGTGCGGTTTTCTTATTGCCGCGCTGCATAATATGGGGCTGGCCACTTTGACGCCCACGCCGAGTCCCATGGGATTTCTAAGCCAAGTGCTGGGGCGGCAGGCCAACGAAAAACCATTTCTTCTGCTTCCCGTGGGATATCCCGCTGAAGATGCCCAGGTTCCCGAGATCACCAAGAAACCCTCAGCGAATCAGCTATTTTTGTCGAGTGATATCCGTGGAGGGGGTGGAAAAACTTCCTCCGCATGCACATCAATGATGGCTTGTACTGCGAGTTGTTTTTGCGACGAGGAGGAGGACTGCGTGTCTGTTCCATATCTGCGAGAGGCGGATGCTCAGCACGACGTAGAGAAACTGGTGCGCTTCGTGCGCTTGCACCTGGGTGATGGTAACGAAACCGTGGGGAAAGAAGAAATCGATCGGTCGTGGGCCGAAACGATAAGAATCTTGCTGCGCGATCAGCCGATGGATCGCGAATTCATTGCGCAGGTTCTGGAGAAGGACGAAGCGACTTTGGCCTTGCTGTTCTACCACCTGCATTTTTATCTCATCCGCCGGTCTGGGAGGTGGATTCATGACGGCAGCCGATAAGCAGCACACGTTGTCCGCGACCGATCCGCGCGAGTCTGGTACGCAGCTGCGAGCTGGCTTGTGGCAAACCATCAACGAGCGCTATCCCGGGTCAATGATTCGGAAAGAGAGTTATGTGCGGCAAGCGCGATTGGCGAAGCCGCTGACGGAATGCCGGCTGACGCTGGTGAGCTCCTGCGGGGTACATTTGAAAACCGAGAAGCCTCTGGATGTGTGCCATCCGTTCGGGGATTTCCGATTTATGCGCGTGCCTTCCGGGGCAAAGCACGAGGAGCTGATCATTCATCAGTTGAAGTACCCTCACGACGACGCAGACCTGGACATTAATGTGATCTTCCCAATCTCACGGCTGCAGGAGCTGTCCCAGGAAGGACAGCTGGGCGAACTAACTGCCAATTTTTTCAGCTTTATCGGCTATAACATGGACCCGGAGAAATTTGAACGCACCGTGGCGGTGGGAATTGCGGAAGCGGTGGTGGAAGAAGAGCACGCCGATTGCGCGTTGCTGGCGCCAGCTTGACCGATCTGCCATCAGTCCGTGGGACTGATCCAGAGAGCCATTGAAGCGCGCGGGGTGCCGACGGTTTCCGTGACGGTGGCGCGGGACGTTACGGAGGCAATCAAAGCTCCGCGCGCGTTGTTTCTGCCCTGGCCCATGGGGCATCACTTTGGGGCGCCTTTTCACCGTGATCTGCAGCGCCGCGTGGTCCTTGCCGCGCTCGGTTTGCTTGAGACGAGCAATGAGCCGGGGACAATATTCGATCTGCGAATCAAGTGGGCTGACGTTCGCCGGGAGGCCAAAACGCTGACGGAGCAAGGACGGAAACTCTAGCCTGCGTGCCCTTCCGCCGCTTGAAAGCACTCAGCGAAACGCCTCAAGCGCTCTCTCGGCTATTTTCTCTCCCCATTCCTGCACGAAATGTCCGCCTTCGGCCACTTCCATCGGCGGCGGACAATGGCGAATCTGCTCGCGCAAATGTTTCATCGCGGGAGGTTCCCAATACTGGGTCTTGCATGCCCATGGCCATAAACGTCTCTCCATCCCATTCCGTGTTCCACCAGCGCCGCGCGCGCCGCGAGAGTTCTGCGCCTTCGGCATCGGGATGGTCGGCCACCATCTGGGGAAAACGTCGCACGCCCGCCTTGTATCGTTTATCCGGAAACGGAGCGGCATAGGCGGCGCATTCCTCGAGGGACAATTTGTCGCACGCCCGCGCCATCAACTTGGCTACATCCAGATCGGGGTTCATCGCCACGAACTCGCGCCAGGCCAGGAAACCCGCGCCCAGCGGAAGGTCTCCGGTAGGCAGCGCCGTATTCATCACTAGCAGGCGCGAGAATCGCCCCGGCATGTCCATCGGCAGGGTCATGCCGAGCAAGCCGCCCCAGTCCTGACAGACTAGAGGGTGATATTGCGCAGGTCCAGGCGTCCAATGAACCAGCGCAGCATGTCACGGTGAAATGTGAAAGTGTAAACGGCGTCATCCACTGGCTTGTCCCACCGCCCGAAGCCGATAAAATCTGGCGCCACGGAGCGATGGCCTGCTGCAGAAAATACCGGAATCATTTTCCGATAGAGATAACTCCAGGTGGGTTCGCCGTGCAGGCAAAGAAATACCTGCTTGGCGTCCTGCGGCCCTTGGTCCAGATAATGAATGCGGATTCCTTCGTATCCTGGAAAATCCGCCACGTAATGTGGAGCAAAGGCAAATCCCGACAAGTCGGCAAAGCGTTCTTCCGTCGTCCTCAGGATTTCCATTTCTGTCCCCTCGCAATCGGAATTTTTCCTGGGCGTGGCCAAACAGCTGATTTGTCCGCGAGGCCTTAAAATTGCGTGAGCCGAGCGACGATCTCGAGGAGCGCAGCGTCCGCGCGAGCCTCAATCTCCTGCTTGGTTTGATCTTGTATGGGATGCGGCACGTATATCGCGTCAAAGTCTGGCCGATTCAGCGCCGCCGCTTGGGCCCGCGCAGCCGTTTGGAATTCGCCGGTGGCGATGGGCACTGCGGGAATTCCCAAATTCTCTAAATTGATCGTGTCGTGCAAACTGCACGTTGTGCACGACCCTCAATCGGCGAGGGCTTCGATGACGGCATCCGCGCCACGAAGCTGTTCGATAATGACTTGGGGAGCAGGTTTCGCGAAGGTGGGCTTCATCGTACGCACAACACTCGCGACATGAAATTGCTCGCGGAGCAACTGTTCCAGGCGATCGAGGAAGAGGTTGCCACCGGTCTTGCTGATATCCAGCAAACCGACGGTTTTGCCCTCTAAGCTGCGCAGCCGTGCTGGCGGCGCCGAGACACTGACTGGCGTTTCGTTCATCGGATTGATCAATTTGACGGACATTTTCATTCCTTTCAGTGAACTCAGGCGGCCAAAAAAAACTCTGTCGAGCTATTTTCTCCCGCATTGGAATTCCTTCTGCATGCTCAAATAGGATAGGTGACCATTTCGCTGCCGCGCGGCCCGGCGACCCAACCCCCGATCACGGCGGAGAATTTCCCGGCAGTCCCGCCCGCCACAAGGATGCGAATCGACTCTGCCGAACGGAACTTCTGGTAGCAACGTTCGCCATCGATCAGGATCTCTTTGTATTTGGCCACCATCTGGCTGCCTTCGGCATCGGGAGCAGCCTCATAGGCTCGCAGCGGCACGGCAGTGTTCTCGAACAGGAAGTCGCGCGCCTCCTGCTTGCTCCACCCGGCGCGATGAATGGTGTGTGCATGTTCCGGGCTAAGAACGACCAACGCTTCGGAGCCCAGACACAAGCGATAGGTCCAGACGGTGGCAAGCGCATAGGAAATGGACTTCAAGACTTCCTCGGGGGTTCGTGCGGTGTGCTCGCTGACGCCGTGCGGCGCTTCCGCGGCAAACAGCGTCAAGGTGCTCTGCTCGCGGTTAAATCCGCCCTCGACGTGGAACGGCTCCCACGGATTGGCCTCTTCGTGCTCGGCGATGCAGTAACTAAACTTGCCGGGATTCCCGAGTGTGGACATATCGATGCCATCGGGACGTGCGCCGCCGATATTTAGCAATATCAATTGAAGCGCTCGTCCCAGAGTACTGTTGGCCCGGGCCACATTACTGAAGACGTTTTGGCGGTACGCGAAACGCAGCTCATTCCGAATCGGGCCATTAATGATGACTAGCGGCGCAGCAAAGTGCGTGGTCGCTTGCACACCGTGGATGTTCAGGCGTTCATCGCAAACCGCCCGAACCAGCGGGAGCAATACCCGCATCATATCCGGCACGCAGCCCGCCATCACGGCGTTCGCGGCAATTTTCTCCACCGTAGCTTCTCCATAGCAAGGCGGCACGCGGGCGATAATGTCGGTGCGGTCCACGGACACTCCGCTGAGGATATGGGCGATCCGCTCAGGCGTGGGAGGAATCACCGGCAGTCCATCGCCAAAGGTTTGGAAGCAATACTCAAAAGGGTCTTCGTCGTCAGGAATCTCGACGATCGAAGCCGGAACTCCATGGGCGGAGCCGATAAGCGCGGGGGCGGATCCCCCATCCAGCGGGGGTTCCAGATGCCGCGACATGCAGCCAGGTT
>JBEKSZ010000292.1:0-4537 GCA_049516615.1 Candidatus Acidiferrum sp.
TGTCGTTGTGTTTGCCGCGGCCAAACCGCAGAATCGCTTCTTCAAGCGTCAGAATTCCGAAACTCAAAGGATCTCCATGGGGACGCAGAGCGCAGCAGGCGACCGACGTCGCGAAACACTAGTTTATCATGCGAGCTCGCTTGCCGCTGCTGGCCGAGCGCCGGGCGCGATGCGTTCCGCGCGATGAGCGTCGAGATGAAGGATTCGCAGCCGAGCCCGGAGGCGAAAAGGCGCTTTCTGCTACGCGGGCTGTGCGGCGCGGCGCTGATTGTGGCAGGACTGCTCATGGTGCTTCCCCGCCCTCTGAAGCAACGTACTTTCCAGATTGAAGCAGGCGGCTGTTACTTGCAGACCACCGTGTACGGAACCGCGGCTGGCCCGGAGGCCGCCGAGCGCGGGACGGTGGTGCTGTTTCCCGGGCTGGCGGCCAATCGCAAAATCATGTCCTACCTGGCGGAGGGTTTCGCGCTTGAGGGACTGCGCGTGTTCGTGCCGGATCTGCCGGGGCACGGGCGCACGGAAGGACCTTTTTCCCCGGCGCGGGCCGAGGAATGCAGCGAAAACCTGGTGCACGAACTGCGCTCGCGAGGGCTCGCGCCGCCCGACCGCACCATCCTGGCGGGACACTCGATGGGCGCAGCCATCGCGATTCGGGTAGCGGCGCGCGTGCCGGTCGCGGGAGTCATCGCGATTTCGCCCGCGCCGATGCACGCGGCGCATGGAGTTTCAGGCGAGGTGCTGCTGTTCGACAGCCCTCCAGCATTGCCGCCGCATACCGAAATCATCAACGGCAGCCTGGAGCCTGAACTAATGACCGGCAATGCCCGTGATTTGCTACAACCGGGACGCGACATCGACTCGCACTATGACCGGATTCCCTGGGCCACGCACGCTGGCTTGCTTTGGCGTCCCGCCGTGGTACGGCTGGCGCAAGATTGGGCCGCCAGAGTTTGTCGTCTGGACGGACAGAGTTCGCCGGGGGCGAGCGCGCGCGGGGCTTCACCGAGTTCCTCTCCCGACATTTACAGACTCCCTTCGCGAATGCGTTTGGCGGGATGTTTTATAGGACTGTGGGGATTCTTCCTGATTGCCGGACCATTCCTGCGCGAAGCAGCCTCGATCACGGCGGCGGACCAGGGAGAGATTGTTCCGGAGGCGCGCGCGATTGCTTGGTGGCGAGCCACATTGGAACTTGTCGCGGCCGGTTCGCTCGTGGTGGTGCTGCTGCGTTACTGGAAGCCGCTGCGGCTGGTACGGCTGTTCGAGGGCGATTACCTGGCAGGGTTTTTGTTGTTGGCCGGAATCATATTGATCGCCGCGCATTGGAAGCGATTCGTGCCCATTTTCAACTTTCGCAGTGGCGCCGCATTCGGGGCCGTGTTTTCCGCCGTGGTGCTGTTCCTGCTCTTCAGCGCATGGTTTGAGCTTTCCCTGAGCGAGGCCTGGCTGGACGCCGCGCGTTGGCAACGCTTCCCGCTGCTCTTCATCGCTTTGATTCCCTGCCTGACGGCCGAGGAAATTTTGCTCGGACCGCCGCAGCCCAAGGACACCTGGAAGCGTGTGGCGGTAGCGATGTGCTACCGGCTGGTGTTATGGCTGACCCTTCTTCTCGGTATCCTCCTGCTGCACAGCGGAGAAATTCTGTTGCTGCTGCTGGCGCCCTATTTTGCGGTGCTGAGTATCGCGCAACGCCGCGGCATGGATGTTGTCCGACAAGTTACCGGCTCCCCGGCAGCGGCGGCGCTCTTCGGTGCTATACTTCTGGCTGGTTTTTGCCTGGTGATTTTCCCGCTGCTTTGAGGGGCTTTTCACCTGTTCGGCCCCGTCCCCCGCTGGGCCATCGTCAAATGGGTATCGCGCCCGGAACGGAAATCGCGAGCAATCGCGAAAGCGCTTATGGCTGAAATTGCGATTGTCGGCGGCGGACCGTCTGGTGCGATGTGCGGCGAGCAACTGGCGCGCGCCGGACACACGGTGAAGATCCTAGACGAGCATTTGGCGTGGGAAAAACCCTGTGGCGGCGGACTGACGCACAAAGCAATCAAGAACTTCCCTTTTCTGCTCGATAATTCTTACCCGAAAAAGCTGGTGCGTTCTGTGCAATTGATTGCCAGTGACGAACAGCGCGTCACGATGAGAATGACGCATCCCATCGTGATCTATTCGCGTACGGTGTTGAACGGCATGCTGCTGGAACGCGCGCAGGACGCCGGTTGTTGCGTAGAGCGCTCGCACGTGATCGGAGTGGACACCTCCAGCGACAAGCCGCGCTATTGCGTGGATGGCGAATGGCGCAAAGCCGATTACCTGGTGCTGGCCGCTGGGGCCCGTAACCAATTGCTGCCGGAGACGCGGCCGCTGCAACGTGATGAGTTGGAGATGACGCAAGGTTATTTCGTTCCGCAGACCGCCGAGGCCATCACCATAAAATTTTTGCCGCACTTTGAGGGCTACATCTGGTCGTTCCCGCGGCAGGATCATCTGTCGGTAGGAATCTGCGGGAGCATGTCGGCGCACACCAGCGCGGAGCTACGAGCGCACCTCGGAACCTTCGTCGAGCACAACAAAATCACCACTGAGGGTGCTAAATTCTACAGCCACGTGCTGCCCTCTCCTCGGGAGCACACCTTTTCGCAGCGCCCGGTGCTGGGCAGAAACTGGGCCATGATCGGCGACGCGGCGGCGTGTGTGGACCCGCTTACCGGTGAAGGGCTCTTTTACGCGTTGCGTTCCGGTGAATTGCTCGGCCGCGCGCTGTCGGAAGGCTGTCCGGAAAAATACCCCGCGCGCGTGAAAGCGGCGTTTTCCGCGGAACTGGAATTGGCAGCCCGCATCGTGCGGCGCTTTTATCGCGGTTCTTTTCTGGGCACCTCGATCAGCACGCGCATGGTGCAGTTCATGCGAAAAAGTCCCGTGTTTCGCCAGCTAGTAGGCGACCTGTTCAGCGGAGCGCAGGATTACACCTCGCTCAAACAGCGAGTCCTTGGCCACTTGGGAATTTCGCTCAGTCAATTCGTCTCCAGCGTACTGAATTACGAGCCCCCGGGCGTAGCGGGCGTGCCACGCGGCAGCAACGCCAGCGATTGACGTCCGCGGGCACAACTGGCGGTCTAAACGAGCTGGCGAACAGGATGGCCGACACGGGCAAGAGTGCTCGTGCCACGTGCCAGGAGAAGCTGCCGCACACGGATCGGACCATATAACAGTGCGAAACCCCGGGCATCTAACTTCAATCGGGCGCCACCGCTCCTCCCCTATGGCATCAGAAAACGACCTTACGCTTACAAAAAGGCAGAAGCGCAAGAACGCCTGGAAAAGTCTTCCCGATGTGTGGGCGCTCATTCATCCGCGCCGCGGACTTCTGATCGGCGGGCTGGCATTAATGGCCATCAACCGGGTTTGCGGCATGGTGCTTCCGGTTTCCACGAAATTCTTCATCGATGACGTCGTCAACCAGCACCGCATTCAGTTGCTCACGCCCATTGTTCTCGGGATTCTTGCAGCCACCCTCGTTCAGGGCCTGACTTCCTTCACACTCACGCAGCTTCTTTCAAAGTCCGCGCAGAAAATGATTACCGACCTGCGCAAACAGGTACAAGCGCACATCGGCAGACTTCCCGTTTCCTTCTACGATGCCAATAAAAGCGGAGTGCTGGTCTCGCGCATCATGAGCGATGTTGAAGGCATCCGCAATCTTGTCGGAACCGGACTGGTTGAATTTGTCGGCGGGATCATGACGGCGGTGATGGCGCTGGGGTATTTGATTTATATGAGCGTGACCATGACGGTGGTTCCGTTCCTGGTCTTGCTGGTTGTGGGGTTCGCAATCAACAAAGCCTTTGCTACCATCCGCCCGATTTTCCGCGCACGGCCAAAGATTACCGCCGAAGTCACCGGGCGCCTGACCGAATCGCTGGGCGGAGTGCGGGTGGTGAAAGGCTACCACGCCGAAGATCGCGAAGAGAGCATCTTCGCCGAAGGCGTGCAGCGACTGCTCGACAACGTGCTCAAGACGCTGACGGCCACTTCGCTGATGAGCCTATCGGCTGCCGCACTCTTGGGAATTGTCGGTGCGGTTAACTTTGAGATCGGCGCGCACAAGATGCTCGCTGGAACGATGACCATTGGCGGTTTCATCTCCTTCAACCTCTTCCTCGGGCTACTGATCGCGCCGGTGTTCCAGATCGTGGCGATCGGAACGCAGATCACGGAAGCCATTACCGGGCTGGAGCGCACACGCGAGATTCTGAATGAGACCAAAGAAGACGACGATCCGCGGCGTACGGTTACGCTCGGTCGCATTAACGGCCAGGTAGTTCTTGAAGACGTCAGTTTTGCTTACGATGCGCGCAAGGAGGTACTGCACAATATTAGCTTTACGGCCGAGCCCGGCACGGTTACCGCCCTGGTGGGGCCGTCCGGCGCGGGGAAGTCCACGATTATCGGGCTGCTGGCGGCCTTCTACGTGCCGCCTTCTGGACGCGTGCTGGTCGACGGTGTAGACCTGTCCACCGTAAAACTGGAGTCTTATCGCACG
>JBEKSZ010000293.1:0-4535 GCA_049516615.1 Candidatus Acidiferrum sp.
CGTCAACGGCAGGAGACGTTCAAGAGTTCTTTCTTCCCCTAAGGTCATAGAGCATCGCCGCCGCAGAGCAATGCGCTCGGTTGATTTCGCCCTGCCCCAAGCACCGTTCGCCTCCATACCTGAAAATTCGGCTCTGCATAGGAATTCGTAGAGACCCGCATTTTAGGCTGCTTTCTTAAAAACGATGAATTCGGTCTTGGTGACCGCCATGCGTTGCGCCTTAAGTAGCAGATAGGCGAGATTCTGAGATTCTTATAGCTACGGCCTGCGCTCGGCAGTTGTGGCACTTTCTCGATCCGCTTCGCCAGCAACTCTTCCTTAACGGAATAATCTCCGGATTGTCCGTCGTGTGTCCAGAAAGTCCCCTTGCATCTTGCCCTAGGCGCGCCTCCGACAGCCTGAGGAACCCCGGGAACAAAATATCGCGCCGACCCGTACAGGGTTAGAGGAGGATCACGCTAATGCCCTTGCGCCCTCGTTCAGCTCCAGCCTGGATCGCCACATTAACAATGCTCATCGCCTGTGCCGCGCAATCACCTAATCCCAGCAATGGACAGTCACATTTTCTCGACACGCTCGGTCAAGCCCAGCAAGCGATTCAAGCCAAGGAATGGTCGAGAGCCGCGAACTTGTGGGAGGAGGTGACGAAGGAGAACCCCGTGACTGGCGAGTTCTGGCTGCAACTGGCAAGCGCTCGTTACCACCGGCAGGATTTCCGGGGTGCGATAACAGCCTACGAAAAAGCCATGTCGCTGGGAGTCGAGGGACTGCGTGCAAACATTCCCTATGAAATTGCCCGCTGCCATGCCCGGCTCGGCGATCAGGCCAAGGCATTGGAATGGTTCGAAAAGGCAATGAAGCTGGGTTACCGCGACCTGCAAGCCGCCCAGCACGATCCCGATCTGCAGCCGCTTGCTAGTAATGCGCGGTTTCGTGAACTGCTGGCGATGGCCGATCTTTCGAAGATGTCGCGCGACGACGGCTGGCGCTATGATCTCCGGCTCATGGTAGAGGAAATCCAACGCCGTGGGTACGACCCTTTTCGCTTGGTTTCGCGTGAGGAGTTTAGCCGGAGGGTTGCCGTTTTAGACGCAGCCATCCCAAAGCTCACCGACATGGAGGTGGTCATCGAAATGATGAAGCTCACACCAGCCGTGGGCGACGGCCACACCATGATCTATGCCTTCTTCGAGCGGCCTGAATTCCTGCAAAACGTTCCCGTGGAATACGCGTTCTTCGAAGAGGGTTTGTACATCGTCGCAGCAGAGTCGCGATTTTCCGACTTGCTCGGTGCACAGGTAATTCGTTTCGCAGACCGCTCTGTAGACGAGGTGCTACAGGCTCTGGATCCCATCATTAGCCGAGACAACGCCGCCGCACCACAGGTCATGGGACCGATGCGTATGCGCAACCTTCCTCTGCTGGCGGCTCTCGGCTTGGTGCCGGAGCCCAGGCAAATTTCGCTGACTGTGCGGGATCTCAATGGGAAAGTCCGAACCATCACCCTTCCCGCTGATTCGGATATTCCCAGTCGTAAGTTATGGGACGGCTATCCGAAGAACTGGCACCGGTTGGCCGATACACTCCCGGAGCCGCTTCCCCTCTACTTAAGAAATCCCTACAAGGACTACTGGTTCGAGTATCTGGCCAGTTCCAAGACCGTCTATCTGCAGTGGAACCACGTGCATAGTGATCCGACAGAACCGATCAGCCCTTTTTTCGACCGCCTCACACAGTTCATTCAGGACCATACCGTGGACAAACTGGTCCTCGATATGCGATGGAACAACGGTGGAGACACCGGCCTAGTGCCGATTGTGCTCTCTTCCTTGATTCGCGACTCGAAGATCGACCAGCCTGGCAAGCTGTTTGTCATCACCGGGCATCGTACATTCTCTGCGGCACAAAACGCCGTGACAATGATTGCGCGATTCACTCCGGCTATTATCGTTGGCGACACCACGGGTTCTAGTCCGAATTTTGTCGGGGAAGACGCCGCTCTTCAACTTCCTTACAGCAAGCTCATGGTCAGTATCTCTGACTTGTATTGGCAAAGCTCCTGGCCCACCGACTACCGCGTCTGGATTCCTCCTTTGCTCTATACGCCGCCACGTTTTGCGGAATACCGCGAGAACCGTGACGGAGCCATGGAAGCAATCTTGAGCTACCAGTAAGCTATACCCCGAACTGTCGCACGAGCCACAAAGGGCATGTGAACCGACTAATGCCCGAGTCCGGTCTCGCAGTAGCTTGCCATCCTCACTGCAATACAGCGTTCACCCACACGGGCCCACTCGGATCGAGACGCCCATTCCCGGACCCCAGAGCGACGTTTGGACGATATCTGATCCTTTCCATACTCCGCGGTCGCTGCCCGTATGCTCTCGACCCTCACACCACGCCGACGTTACTGATTCAGGCCACCCTTTCTCTGCCACTCATTTTAGTGGGCGCTGCTTCAGGCTAATTCCTGCGTCCGGCAGCTTCGCGTCTTCTGGTTTCCCGGTTCCCCCTTTCCTGGCGTGAGGCCACGCTTCTCAGACATCACTGATGTTCGAGCCGTGTTCCGCTGTGCTTGCTGGTGTCGCCCGCTCCCACATGACGACTCTTACTGAGCACGGTAAGTCCACTCTTTTTCTGTCACTCATTTTCTCGGGGACTGCTTCAGGCAAATGAGCGGCAGAAAAAGGGACAACGAATTGAACTCAGCAGAAATCGTGCGAGGGCCGCGGAGCAAAAGGCGAAAGGAAAGCCAAGAACGGTCCGAAATCGCCGAGCCCGTCTTCACGGGATACGACGGAGATGCCTTGCTCTCAGAAATGATGCCGCACAGCGCGGAATGAACCATTCGCTGAAACTTGAGTCTTAACCGTTCGTCTCAAAGATGGGTACAAGTCCAGTTTGTCGCCGACTGACTAGTTGCTTGCACAGAAGACTGGTTACGATAATCACGCGGCGTAATACCTAGGAGTCGGACGAAGGCACGCCTCATCACATCGGCACTTCCGAATCCGGCTATGGCAATCTATTTGAATCCCTTGTCCGTTCGTTCCAACCGACGCCGCGCAGCTTCGACTCGCATTTGCAAGACCTAGTGGGATGGCGTCTTGCCTAACTCGCGCGTGAACACGCGTTCGAAATTTCGAACGCTCATTGCGGTTCGGTCTGCTAGCTTCCGAACTGACAGATTGTTATGAAGGTTTTCCCCAATCCAAACCTGAAGCTCATGAATCGCCTTCATTTCCGATGCCTGTGCCGACAAGGAAGCACTGAGTTTGTCCGCTTGGCCGGCGAAAGAACAGAACGAACTCGCGTGCAATTTCCTGAGAAAGTCTACTTCCGCAATCCTCCTCAACCCACGCAAGCGCCAGATCGATTCCCGCCGAGATTCCGGCCGAGGTGTAGATATTCCCATCTTTCACCCAGATCGGATTGAATTCCACATTCACCCGAGGATAGCGTCCTGCCAATTCGCGCCCGAATCTCCAGTGCGTGGTCGCTCGCTTTCCATTCAGCAGACCCGCCTCGGCCAATAGAAATGACCCAACACAAACCGCCCCCAATCGGTGAACCACCGGGGCCATCTTTCTCATCCATGCGAAGAGGGCCGGGTCGCGCGCGGTACGTGTTTCGAGCCCACAGACGAGAAGAAGTGAGTCAAATTTCCGTCGCGATCCGCGGAAATCGGTGGAGCAGTTTCGCGTACTGCGAGAAGCGAATCTTGCGCTGCTCAAATCGCTCGTGCCCGAGCAGTGGAAGCACTACGGAATGCATTCGGAACGTGGCGAGGAATCGATCGAACACATCGTGCGCATGTTTGCCGGGCACGACATCAATCATCTCCGGCAAATAGAAAAGATTCTCCATTGCAAGTGACCTGTAATTCCGCAACGGGTTCGCTGGCCATGGAGTTGGAACCGCATGCCTTTACCTGAACTCGTGACACCTGAGCCCGATGAACGACAGATTCGCGGCGCGTGCCCACTTGATTGTCCGGACACGTGCAGTTGGATCGTGACCGTAAAAAACGGCCAACCGGTCGCACTGCGTGGCGATCCCGCGCATCCCTACACGCGCGGATCGCTATGCAACAAGGTCGAGAATTATTTGTCCTATGCGCGCTCGTCCGACCGCCTGCTGTATCCAATGCTCCGAACCGGTCCGAAGGGGAGCGGCGAGTTTACCCGGACTTCGTGGGGCGAAGCGCTCGAAAGAATCGCAACGGAGTTCCGCGACGTGATCGCGAAGCCCGGCGCCGAGGCAATTTGGCCCTGTGTGGGCAGTGGCAGCATGGGGCTGATGCAAGGTATCTACGGCGCCGGTGAACGGCTGTGGAACGTGCTCGGCACATCGCGCTCTCTGTACACCCTTTGCACGATTGCGGGGGGATTCGGCACGGGTTACACGCTGGGCAACAATCGCGTCGGAATGGACCCGGAGACGGTCCGATTTTCGAAACTGGTCGTGCTTTGGGGTGCGAACGTACTTTCAACGCATCCCCATCTGTGGCGGCCCGTCCTGGAGGCGCGGAAGAA
>JBEKSZ010000294.1:0-4533 GCA_049516615.1 Candidatus Acidiferrum sp.
GATCTCCTGGTTAGCTCCCGCGCTCACCGTCGGGGGTACGTTCGCCGCATATACGGTGATCACCACGGTCGAAGGCAGACTGTTGGTAATGCCGTCGTTGACAATCAGTTCGCAGACGTAAATTCCAACCGTATTTGCGGTGAACGTTGGATTTTCGTTTATGCTATTTACCCCGCCACCCATCGGTGACAACGTAGACCACTGATACGTCAAAGCGTGATTGTCAAAATCGAGGGAGCCGCTGCCATTGAGCTGGACCGTCGAGCCAACTAACACTGTTTGATTGGGACCGGCGTTTGCGATCGGCGGCAAATCAATCGTCGAGATCTCAACCGATTCGGGCGTACTGTTGAGAAACCCATCATTAACTGTTAGCTGCGCAATGTAGGTGCCGACCACGTCTGCGGTGAATGATGGCGTCGCGGAAGTCGTGGAGGTAAGTGCTGCGCTGCTGCCCGAGGGCGTGGATATCAAAGACCAGCTGTAGGTTAACGCCTGGCCATTCGATGAACTCGACGCCGAGCCATTCAGGGTGACAAATGTCCCTACTGGTACCGTTCGCGGCGCTCCTGGCACAGCGACAGGAGGCAACTCGCTTGTCGAGACCTCCGTAGTGGCAGGAATGATCGGGTAACCCAGAGCGCTCCCATCCTCCGTGATCAACTGGAAGACGTAAAGGCCAAGTTGATCGGGAACAAATGTTGGCCGCACGGAGCTCGTGCTTGACAAAGCAGCCGTGCTTCCCGCCGGGGCCGACAACAGACTCCAGGCGTAGGTGATGGAATAGTCGTTTTGGTCTGTCGAACGGCTGCCATCGAGCTGGACCGCTCCACCGACGGAAGCTCTTTGGTTTGGTCCGGCGTTCGCCGTCGCCAGCACATATTGGTTACTCACCGAGACAAGTGATGGAGCACTGTAAAAACACCCATTATTGACCACCAGTTGGAAGACGAAATTGCCGCCTTCAGTCACACTGACGGTTGGTTTGACCGAAGTTGCATTCGATAAGGTCATCGCCGACATATTGGAAATACTGACCAGCGACCACTGATATGTCAGCGCGTAGCCGTTGGCATCCGTGGACTGGCTTCCGTCCAACTCGGGGACAGACGGCGGCATAAGTCTTTGATTCTGACCCGCATTGGCAACGGGAGCGACAGCCTGGGTACTGACAACAACGACGCTTGGGTTACTCGAATAGTATTCGTCCGTTACCACCAGTTGTGCCGCGTATTCACCCGCTACGTCGACGATGAATGTCGGACGTACGGCCGTCGTGGAGGACAAAACCGCAAGACTGCCAGCAGGCTTCGATAGCAATGTCCATTGGTAAGTAAGCGCGACCCCTGCAGGGTCGACAGAGCCGGAGCCGTCCAGCTGCGCGGTCGCGCCCACCGTCAGCGTCTGGCCCGGGCCCGCCGCGGCAACTGGCGGCGGATGAGAGGTGACCGTGAACACTCCTGCGGTGATCGGCGTGCCCGCAACGGTTACCACCAAATTCCCGGTCGTACCGGACATTATCTGCACGACGACGCTCGTTGGACTCCAACCGAGCACCTGTGCCGAACTCCCATTTAAGGTTACCGTCCCAGCGGTTGTGCCCAAATTTGCGCCCGTAATGGTGACCATCGTTGCGCCGGCCGGCCCGTCCGTTCCCCGGGAGGGGGAGAAGCTGAGAATGGCGGGGTTCGAGTTGGGCAACGGAATTGTGACCCTGGCTTCGTTGGACTGGCAAAGAATCGTTCCGGACGAATTTAACGGCTGTACGATATAAAAATAGGTCAAACCATTCGCCAGTCCCGAGGCGTCGGAATAACTGGTTACCGTAATTTTCGCGAGCTGCGCGTACGGACCTCCAGAAACAGTCGACCGCAGGACGTTGTAGGACGCCGCCCCGGCCATCGCAGAAAACGTGAGGTTCGTAGTCGCCGCTGTCCCGCCTGAGGCTGCGACACCCGTGCCAGTGAGATTGCTGATACAACTGCCCACACTGCAACTGACGGGGGTAGTAGACCCGCCGCCCGGCGGCGGAAACGCCCTGGGCTTAAAGCCCAATAGAGGCATGGAAGATGCCTTCGCGACACTTACATGGTTGTTCTTCTCCGTTGGAGTTGCTCCGGCAAGTGGTGTTGCATCGTCTGATGCCAAACTCGGCTGCAGCCATCGCGCATCGGGACGGTTTCGGGATCTGGCCATAACCAGCGGAGAAGAGACCGAAATGCCTGTCATAACCATCAACCAGGACAGAGCCAGGGCCAGCAGTTGCTGTAGCGCGCATTTTAGCGGCCGTATGTTGACGAATTTTCGCACACGAGCGCTGTACGCAGTCTTATCTGCCACGCTGACCTCCGTAACTGCTAAGGAAATCCAAAATTGAAGGTAATGATTGTGGTACGGTCCGAGGAGAGTATCTAGCACCGAAGTGATTGTCAATAAGTGATAGGTTGTTGACGCAAAATTAATCTGGCTGCTATTCCGAATCTCCGAAACATGTTCGTGGAGGAATGTTCTGGTCAGAAAAGCTGCTTGGCCGTTCCGCTCCAGAACAGACGCGCGGGTGAATCCTATGAGCAATCGCGGCTGGCTGAGAAACACATTGCACTTCGCAGGCAAGCGTTCGGCGCATGGCCATTCGCGATCTCGGGCGACGGTGGTCGAGCCAGGCACGGATCGGTCCGAGGGTTCGGCCCCCGGAACGATCTCGGTCTTAAATTCGCTACAAAGCGCTCCGGAAGCAAAACGAGGGGTTCGATTTTTGGGTTCTGCGCAAAAATTCGTAAAAACGCCCGATTCGCTTATGAAGATCGATTAGATAGGCCTTGGACGGCGCTTTCCGTTCGCGTATAGCGAATGAATTCTCCAGGTGGCGCCTATTCATGGCCGAGGCAAAAGTGCAGACTGCAACGACGATCAAGGATCCGGGGGAATACTGTGATTTCATCGCCCTGCTGGGGCTCACCGCTCAGCGCACTTTAACCGGACAGCTGGTTGGCGGCCTCTCGCGTGCGAGCCGCACTCGATTCCCCATACCGATTGGTTGCCACGTCACCGCCCCAC
Source organism: Candidatus Acidiferrum sp. (assembly GCA_049516615.1). Classification (GTDB taxonomy): domain Bacteria; phylum Acidobacteriota; class Terriglobia; order Acidiferrales; family UBA7541; genus Acidiferrum. Next base: position 3,058 of record JBEKSZ010000294.1, read on the forward strand.
CCCGGCAAGTTGCGTACCGGCAGATTCGCGGGCTTGCAGGCTGGAGGCGCGCTCGGTCGCGTTTTTCAGTTGCACGCTGGTCAATTTCGCAGCCAGCCCCCCGAGATACTCCGCGCCGCGCGGGTCTCCCCCGAGCGCGGCGGCCTTGATCCACGCGTATGCCGATTCATCATCCTTCCTGGTGCCGCGACCGGTCATATATAGATAGCCGAGCTTGATGCACGCTCCCGTGTTGCCTTGCTCCGCCGCCAGGGAGAAGAGTTCAAACGCCGTCTCGGCGTTCTGAGAAACACCCTCTCCGCGCAAGTACAGATCGCCAAGATTGTTTTCACCCATGGCGTCTCCGCCTTCCGCGGCCTTGCGGTACCACTCGACGGCTGCCTGCAAATTCCTGGCTACCCCGAGGCCTTGGTCGTAGGAATACCCAAGATTGGTCATCGCCGCCGTGTTCCCTTGATCGGCGGCAGCCTGGAAAAGCCGGAAGGCTTTGGCTGGATCTTTCGTCAGTCCCCAGCCGTCCCGATAGAAGATGCCGAGGTTGCCCAAGGCTTCCGCATTGCCCTGGTCGGCGGCCAGCCTGGTCCAGTAGATCGCGGTGCCCGGATTTCGCGCCACGCCCCTACCGAACGCATAGAGCACCCCGAGGTTGGCCTCGGCAGGCGCATACCCTCGGCGCGCTCCCGCTTCAAATCGTCTGCGCGCTTCCGCAATGTCTACGTGCGGACCGATGATGGGCGCTAGAGAGAGCGCCACCCGACTCTCTGCCTTCGGCCTCTCGCTTTCTGCATTTTGCGCCATGAGCGTCAAAGGAACGCTCAAGATCAGCAGCGCTGCGGCAATACCCGTCGATCGGTAGACCAGTCCCTCTAAGGAGTGCATTTTGTCCTCGATTCTGCCGTGGCCGCCTTTTCTGCCCGCCAAAGCGTGCGCCGAGACTCGGGCAAAGGAGAGGGAACCTCAATGGAAAGAACCTCGCCAATCGGTACAACCTAGGTCATCGCGCAAGCGATTGAAGAAAAATGCCTTATCCGCGGAACGAAGCAGGCAGAAAATTCGTAATTGGAAGCGACGATGCTAGAATCCCGCCAATGACAACCGGCAACGGCACAAACAGGGTGCGCTTCGGGCCGTATGAGGCCGATCTGCAGACCCAGGAGCTGTGGAAATCCGGGATTCGTCTGAAGCTCGGCGGACAGCCGTTTGGAATTTTGACCCTGCTTCTGGGGCGGCCGGGCGAGCTCGTCAGCCGCGAGGAACTGCGCTCCTCGCTGTGGTCCTCCGAAACCTTTGTCGATTTCAACCACGGATTGAACGCAGCGATGAACAAGCTGCGCGATTGCCTGAATGATTCGGCGGAGGACCCAAAATATATCGAAACCCTGCCCCGCCGCGGATACCGCTTCATCGCCTCGGTGGAAACGAGGGTTCCCGTCGCGGTCGAACCCGTTGCTTCTTTTTCGCAACCCGCGCCCGCAC
>JBEKSZ010000295.1:0-4475 GCA_049516615.1 Candidatus Acidiferrum sp.
GGTTCAACGATGGTGACCTTGATGCCGAGCGGTGCCACTTCGCGCGAAAGCACCTCGGAGAAGCCTTCGACACCCCACTTCGCCGCCGAATAAGGCCCACGTCCCGGAGGGCCAATCCTTCCACCCACCGATGAAAACTGAATGTACTGGCCTGCCTTCTTTTCGCGAAAATACCGAATAGCTGCCTTCGTCACAATAATCGTTCCAAAGAGGTTCGTTTCGATCTGTGCCCGGAATTCCGATAGGGGCGTGTCTTCGACGGGCGAAAGGTTGCCATATCCCGCATTGTTAATGACTACATCCAGCGAGCCAAATACATCGACCGCCGCCATTACTGCGTTTGCTGCTGCTTCGTCGGTCACATCCATTGCGAAGAGCTTGACCTGATCTCCATATCGTTCCGCCAGATCAGCCATCGACTTAATGTCCCGAGCTGTCGCCAACACTTTATTGCTGGCAGCGAGGCCCGCTTCAACAATTGCACGACCTAGACCACGAGAGCTGCCGGTGACTAACCATACCTGCGCCATTTATCCTCCTGTATCAAGCCCCCCGGATATTCTGGAGAAGCTTCTCAAACTCAGGATTGGATGCGCAATGGGTAATACGAAAGGACTTGTTAGGCCCACCGATCCCGACTTAGGATAGCCTCAAAATTACGGCGGCCCGGAACCCCCTTGGCCGCACTCGCCCTCCACGGATAGAATCCTGATCGAAACTCGTCATCGTTACGCGGATACAGGCTTGGTCTGCCATCTGGGCGCGATCTATAATGGCCGTCGCTAATGCTCTGGGATGACTGACAAGATATGCCTCTTGAATCTCACCATTTGGGAATGCTGCCTCCGGAACAGACAGTGTTACGTGAGGCCCGCGACGGGATCGAGCGCAAGCCGACTGAGAACGCGTTGCGGCGGAATGAGGCTTATCTGGCGGAAGCTCAGAGGCTGAGCCACACAGGCAGCTTTGGCTGGCATGTGTCGAGCGGAAAAATCTATTGGACCGAGGAAACGTTTCGGATATTCGAATTTGAAACAGCACCCTCCACGACATTGGAACGGGTATTCGAACGAATTCACCCGGAGGACAGGCAACTTGTAACCCAGACGATTAATTCCGCTGCTCAGGAAAAGAAGAATTTTGATTTTGAGCATCGGCTACTCATGCCGGACGGTTCAGTCAAGTACGTCCGAGCAATGGGCCGTCCTTCAACAAACGACGAATCCGGCGAGCTTGAATTTGTGGGGGCGGTCACGGAGATCACGCAGCGTAAGCACGTGGAAGAGGCGTTGCGGCGGAGCGAACAACAGCTCCGCGACGTGATCGAAACTATTCCTGCGATGGCGTGGACCACGGATCCAAACGGTTCCAGAGATTTCGCGAATCACCGCTGGCAGGACTTCACAGGGATGTCGGTAAGTGAAATGGCTGGCGACGGTTGGAAGAAGATGATCCACCCGGCGGATCTCGCCAGGCACACCGAAAAATGCCACCACTCACTGACCACGGGTGCGCCCTTCGAGAACGAGGTACGCGTACGCAGGGCATCGGACGGACAATACCGCTGGTTCCTGCATCGTGGTGTGGCAATGCGGGACGAGGCCGGAAACATTCTGAAGTGGTTCGGAACCGGGGCTGATATCGAGGACCTGAAGCGAGCCGAGGTCAAGCTTCGCCAGGACGAAGAAGAACTCCGCCGCATCACCGACGCCATTCCGCTTTCAATTGTCGTCTTGAATCCCGATGGCCGTGCTATTTATGCGAATAGAGTAGCGCTCGATTACACGGGCTTAACCTTGGACGATGTTATGGACAACAAGTTTCGGGAGCGCATTTTCCATCCCGAGGATGTTGACAGGCTTCGCAAATCTCGCCAAGACTCGCTTGCCACGGACGCTCCTTTCGAAAACGAACAGCGTGCTCTCGGAAAAGACGGCAAGTATCGTTGGTTCTTAATTCGGTATAACCCCCTCCTCGACGAAGACGGGAAGATCGTTCGCTGGTACGCGAGCGCGACCGACATTGATGACCGCAAGCGGTCCGAAGACAGGACGAGAAACGAGAACATTGCTCTCCGCGACGAAGTGGACAAGGCATCCATGTTCGAGGAAATCGTGGGGGACTCGCCGTCTCTCCAATTCGTTCTGGCGCAGGTTGCGAAAGTCGCGCCCTCAGATTCTACCGTCCTGATAACCGGCGAGACGGGCACCGGCAAAGAGCTCATCGCTCGCGCCATCCACAAACGATCCCAACGCTCTGCCAGGGCCTTCGTCAATGTCAACTGTGCGTCTATCCCAACATCGTTGATCGCCTCGGAGCTGTTCGGTCACGAGAAAGGAGCGTTCACCGGAGCGCTGCAGCGGCGCCTCGGCAGGTTCGAGCTTGCTGAGGGCGGCACCATCTTCCTGGATGAAGTCGGCGAACTTCCTATGGAGACTCAGATTGCCCTGCTGCGCGTTTTGCAGGAACGGGAGTTCGAGCGAATTGGAAGCAACCATATTATCCGTGCGGATGTGCGCGTGATTGCGGCGACCAATCGAGACTTGCATCTGGCTATCGCTTCAGGTGCTTTTCGAAGCGATCTGTTTTATCGCCTCAACGTGATCCCGATGGAGATTCCTTCCCTTCGCCAACGAAAGGGGGATATTCCGATGCTGATCGAGTACTTCATCGACCGCTATTCAAGAAGGGCCGGAAAAAGAATCAAGGCCATAGAAAAGAAAACTTTGGAACTGCTGCAAGCGTATTCCTGGCCCGGGAATGTCCGCGAACTCCAGAACATCATTGAGCGATCGGTTGTATTGAGTGAAACGGAGACGTTCTCTGTCGACGAGAGTTGGCTTTCACGGCAGCCATCGCACATCAGTTCGACGACGAGTCAGCTTTCTGAAAGAATCGTTGCACAAGAGAAAGAGATAATTGAAGCCGCCCTGGCTGAAAGCAAAGGCAGAGTATCTGGGCCATCTGGTGCCGCGTCCAAACTTGGCATACCGCAATCAACCCTGGACTCCAAGATCCGGTCGCTGAAAATTAACAAACAGAGCTTCAAAGCTTAACCGATCTAATTTCCCCGACCGTTTCGCGATACTTTCCGGGTTTTCGGAAATTTCCGAGATCTCGAAAATCTGCTTCATCCCAAATTCAATTTGTTTCAACGATTTAGTGTTGGCATTTGCTTTGCATCTGCTATTTGCGAAGAAGGCAGCTGTGACATTGAGGATCGAAAGATCGTCAGAAGCGGAGTTAGTGGTTTTTACTCTGACCGGACGGATGGAGATCCAGGACGTGACAGAGTTGCAACGTGTTCTGAGCCAAGAACAGGGCAATCCTCGCATCGTGCTCGACTTGCGCGACATAGTTCTGGTCGATCGGAATGCGGTGAAGTTCATGGCGAATTGCGAGGCGGGCGGGATCAAATTGCAAAACTGTCCACCTTACATACGCGCGTGGATTGGCAAAGAAGAAAAGAATCACCCGTAGGGAGGGGAAGGGTGATTGCGATATGCGGGACGCGAAGGAGTAGGAGCGGTTCGAAGATTGTTAGGGATCGAACTTGAATGATCCGAATGGATATGCAACTACAAAGGAGAAAGGTCATGAAAAAGCCTTACCGTATTGCTTTGCTCACAGTCGCGCTGATCACCTCGGTTCTGCTGCTGGAGAAGACTGTAAAAGTTGCTGCTGCGGCTACGCCAACCGGCATCAAAAACGTTGTTCTGGTGCACGGCGCATTCGCCGATGGCTCTGGCTGGGACGCCGTTGCAAAGATCCTTGAGAAGGATGGCTACACGGTATCGGTTGCGCAACCCCCAGAGACGTCGTACGCCGACGACCAGAAATACACCAAGGCCGCAATCGACGCCATGGGCGGGCCGGTCGTCCTGGTCGGCCATAGTTACGGCGGGTCCATTATCAGCGAAGCCGGCAACGATCCAAATGTTGTGGCACTGGTCTACATTGCTGCATTTGCGCTCGATGAAGGTGAGAGCTGCGCGTCGATCGAAACAGCGGTGCCACAAGCCTCCAAGGCATTCAAGCCTGATAGCAACGGGAACTGGTGGATAGAACAGGACCATTTCGCAGCCGACTTCGCAGCGGATATTCCCGCAGCCCAGGCTCATTTCATGGCGATAGCGCAGGTGCCGATCTCCACCGACTCGTTCACCCACAAGGTCACGAATCCAGCGTGGAAGAACAAGCCGACGTGGTACATGGTGGCCGGCTCTGATCGGTCGATCAATCCGATACAGGAGCGCATGATGGCCAAGCGCGCCAATGCCAAGACGGTCGAAGTGAATTCCAGCCATGTGGCCTACATGTCTCATCCGAAGGAAGCAGCCAAGCTCATCGAAGAGGCTGCCACCTCCGCACACGCCAACTAGCAGCGAACAAGTCTTTGCGTTGCAAGTGAAATGTACGTCGCGCGCGTGAAACAAGAGCGATTTGGCACGAACGCGTTCAACATCAAAATCAAA
>JBEKSZ010000296.1:0-4441 GCA_049516615.1 Candidatus Acidiferrum sp.
TCAACAGGAGCGCTTAAAGAAATCCGTCATCCTGGGTTTCAAAAGGGACATGACCAAGTCTGAAGCGAAGCGCAAGCTGAAGGAAATCATTCGCAAGGAAGGCATCGATCTTCCCGCGTATGTGATTCCCTCAGTTTTGGATTTCGCCCAGAAAATCGAGCAATGGCAACAAACGTACGTTTTGAGACTCAAGCCGTCTACGCAACAGCTTGTCGTGTATCACTTGTCCTACCTACTTAAAAGGTGGGGACGGACACCAGTGGATCTCATCACGCCCGAAGCGGTCAATGAATGGGTCGGCATGTCAGAACTTGCCCATTTATCTCCAGTGACCGTTAAAGGCATCGTGAAAACGCTGCAAACTGCTCTGGGCAAGAGGTTCGGTCGGGGAGCGGTTTCCCATCCGTCGCAGGACGAAATGGAGAGCGATCCTCGATGTTATCTGGCTGAAGATGTGGAGAAAATCGTCGCGGCTGCAAAAGGCCAATATAGCGTTCTTTTCAAGCTAGCAGCCGAAACAGGTGCCCGTGCCGGCGAATTATATGCTCTGACCGTTGATGACTTGCTTTTCGAACACAACGTCATCCACGTCAACAAGAGCATGTTCCGCCAAGTAGTCGGATCGCCTAAGACGAAGAACGCCAAGCGCTGGATAAATGTCAAACCCTATGTGATGGAGATGCTAAAGACTCATTTGAACGGCAGAGAGGCTGGGCTGGTTTTTCGATCAAAACGAAAAACCCCACTCATCAACTCGACTGTTCTGAATAAGCATTTACATCCATTGCTTCGCACCCTAGGACTGGAGCGCGGCGGAATGCACGGCTTCAGGCATCACCGCGTCAGTACGTTGGTCATGGCTGGAACGTCAATCGAGGTAATCAAAAAGTGGATTGGACATGGTTCTGAAGAAATGGTCCGGCGCTACACTCATCTTCGCCCTGATTTTATGCAGAGCGAGCTTGATAAGGTGCCCGATTACATGTCCAGTTTTGCTGTCAAAAAGGTCGAGTTTGACCCAATTGACCCTCGGGCGGCCGTTGCGGCATGATGTAAAGTAAGTGTTAGCAACAACTCCGGGATCGTCTAATTGGTAGGACATCAGCCTTTGGAGCTGAGTATCGTGGTTCGAGTCCACGTCCCGGAACCAGATTTCTTCCGCTACAACCAAGCGCCCCGACCGAATGAACTTCTACCTGCGATCGTAAAGGTCGGCCGCGGTCCCGCTGACCTGCTTCTCTGGCGGTTAGGGAGTTCTTTACCGCGCCATTTTTCAAGTCTCCTACGCGACAGGCCGAGTTGCGCCGGACCATCCGAACGGGCGAGCACCCACTGCACATTCGCGACCGGCGCAAACCGTTGTATGATTCCGCCGCTCGTAAATGCAACGAAGAATAATGCCCAACCCTTCCGGATCGCCAAACAAACGGATAGGATCCTCTGGCCAGCTCGCATTCGTTGTTGGCGGAATTCTTATTTTTCTCGCTGGCGCCACACTCCAAGTCTTCACTTCTGAACTACTCTGGCCATCGCTCATCCGTGATGTCGCTCTTCTGTTCCTGGCCATCGCCGCTCTGCGACAGCGTTCGCTGACCATGTGGATTTTCTTCGCCATGCTGGCCGGTCTCGAAGTCGGTCTTGACCATCCGCAATTCGCCGAACACCTCCGCGTCTTCAGCGACATTTTCCTGCGCCTCATCAAAGTTATCGTCGCCCCGCTGATTCTCGCCACCCTCATCACCGGCATTGCCGGCCACGGCAATCTCCGCGAGATTGGCCGCGTCGGCATCAAGAGCCTTATCTACTTTGAGGTCGTCACCACCATCGCCATCGTCCTAGGCGTTGCCGCGATTAATCTCACGCGCGCCGGCGAAGGCCTGGCGCTCGCGCCGCCGGCGGCATCCGTCCAGCAACCGCCAGGCACAGCGCCAGGCTCCGGCGCACCATCGGCTGCCGCCCCGCTGCGCTGGGATGATTTCCTGCTGCACATTTTTCCGGAAAATATCGTCAAGTCCGCCGCGGAAAATCAAATCCTGCAAGTAGCCGTCTTTGCCGTACTGTTTGCCATTGCTCTGACATTCGTCCCGGCATCCGCGCGCGCCCCCATCCTGAACTTCGCCGAATCCCTGGCCCAAGTCATGTTCAAGTTCACCAACATTGTCATGTACTACGCCCCCATCGGCGTCGGCGCAGCCATGGCCTACACCGTGGGTCATTTGGGTATGGGTGTGCTCCTGCCACTCGGAAAACTGGTGATAACCGCGTGGGCCGCGCTCGCGGCATTTCTTCTGCTTGTGCTTTTGCCCATTGTGTTCATCGCGCGTCTTCCGCTCGTGCGCTTTCTTCGGGCCATCGCCGAGCCCGCCACCATAGCCTTCGCGACCAGCGCCTCCGAGGCCGCCCTGCCGCGCGCCATGGAATCCATGGAAGCGTTCGGAGTTCCGCGGCAAATCGTTGCCTTCGTGATTCCCGCGGGCTACAGTTTTAATATGGACGGAGGTTCCGTGTACCTCGCGGTGGCTTCCATCTTCGTGGCCCAGGCCGCCGGCATCCGCATGACCTGGTCCGCGCAGATGTTCATGGTGCTTACCCTGATGCTGACCAGCAAAGGGATCGCCGGAGTCCCCCGCGCCGTCGTGGTGGTGCTGATGGCCACCGCGTCTGCGCTGCACCTGCCAACCGAACCCATCTTCGTTATCATGGGCGTGGACGCCGTCATCGACATGGCCCGCACGGCCGTAAATGTCATCGGCAATTGCCTGGCCTGCGCCGTCGTCGCCCGCTGGGAAGGCCAACTTCCCGCGACTCACGACGCATCCTCCCGGACGAGGCAGGAGCTAATTTAGATTCTTCTGCCCCCGCAGGAGAAGTCCCTGAGCGCCGCCAAGCGGTTCAAAGCATTTGGGATATCAAAAAAAACGCCCGCGCAAGGTGCAGGCACAGCCAAGGTTGGCTGCCGGTATCGCCCGAGCCCGATTCCAGTTGGGGCGCAAGGTCACTTTTCGCCTCCCGGCGAACGGCTCTCTAAGATCGCCTGTAGCGGACCAAGCTCCCCATCGATCGGTCCGGTCTTTAAATGCGCGATGTCCAACCCGAGCAACCCGGCCACCAGCGGATAAATGTCCACGTTTTCAAACGTCCGGACCGTGACGCCAGTGCGGATGTCCGGCCCGGCGGCAAAGAAACTGGCCTTCATATCTGGAACGCGGACCGGGTCGAAACCGTGCGCGCCGATTTGCTTATGCTCAGCAACGCCAGGAGCCGGCGGCGCGGAGAATCGCACCAGATACGGACCGGTGGTCACAATAATGGGATCGCCAGAGCGCGGGTTACTATCGTCGTGCAAGCGCGGCGGCATCTGCTTGCGGCGATAGGCCTCAAACTTATCGCTTTTTCCGTGCAGAGCCTCGTACGCCCGCTGCGCGTCTGCTTCCGACTTTGCGTACAAGTTTCCGGAAACAATCTTTTCAAACGCTTGCCCATCAGAAAAATATTGGTCGAGCGTGATCCAATCGCCTTGCACCGAGGCCATGCCGTGATCGGAGACTACGATCACGTCCACTGGCAAGGACAACGTTTTCAGCCCCGCTTCAAGCGCGCCGATCTCGTTGTCGACCACCTGCACTGCGGCAGCCACCTCCGCGCTGTCCGGCCCGTGCTCATGCCCCTGATGGTCCACTTCCGAAAAATACAAGGTAATCAAATGCGGCCGCTGCGCCTCGGGCAGACGCAGCCACGAAAGGACCTGCGCGACGCGCGCATCGTTGGCAACCTTTTCGTCGTACTTCAGATAATACGAAGGACGTGTGCCCTGGATCTCGGCCTCCGACCCCGGCCAGAAAAAGCAGGCCGAGCGCATGCCCTGTTGCTCCGCCAAAATCCAGATTGGTGTCCCGCCATACCAGCTGCCGTCCGTCACGGTTGCCGGGTTGCCAAGGCTGTAGGTTTGCTTTTTCTCCGCATCGTAAAAACTGTTGGCCACAATCCCGTGATGCTCGGGATAGAGGCCGGTCGCCAGGGTGTAGTGATTGGGGAAAGTCAGCGAAGGGTACGCGGGTATCATACCGCTTGGCGCGGAAGCTCCTGTTTTCGCCAGCGCCAGCAGATTCTCCGCGTGATATTTATTGGCGTAATCGTAGCGGAATCCGTCGAGCGAAACCAAAATTACATAGTGCTTCTTTAGCGTCTCCGCGCTATTGGCGCCGTGCTCGCTGGTAAGCACGGGCGGAGCAGTTTGTGCTCCCGCGCCTCGGCCCCATCCGCAGACGCCGCACACCAGCAAGACCGCTGCCCTGAACGCACGGCGCGCTGTCCGCAGCCTGGCAATATCCATGATCACTCCCAGAGTGAAATTCTGACGTCAAAAAAAGAACATTCCTCTACCCGCAGCGCGGCGAAGGATGGTCGCGCCCAAAAAACCCGTTCCGAGCCCGGCGAGCGA
>JBEKSZ010000297.1:0-4430 GCA_049516615.1 Candidatus Acidiferrum sp.
CCGCCCCGCTGAAGGAAGTCTTCGACGAATTCCGGGCCGAACTCGGCGAAATGGGTTCCGAGGGCGAGGACTTGGAAACCCACTACAACCTGGGTGTCGCCTATCGCGAAATGGGTTTGCTTGAAGAAGCCATCAGCGAATTTCAAAAAGTAGCGCAGGCCTGCGACCGCGGCCAGCACTTCCGTTATGCCATGCAATGCTGCACGTTGCTGGGCCTGGCCTTTATCGAAAAGGGCCAGCCGGGCATGGCCGCCATCTGGTACGAGCGCGCGCTGCAAACTCCCGGCCTGGGCCCGGACAGCGTGCTCGCCTTGCGGTATGATTTGGGCGTGGCCCAGGAATCGGCCGGCGATCACGAAGCTGCGCTGAAGAGTTTTTCTCACGTCTACGCGATGAACATTGACTATCGCGATGTAGCCGAGCGCATCAGCGCTCTTCAGAAAACCAGCCGCTAGTTCTGGCTTCCAGGCCTTCAGTTTTAATAGACGGCGAGCGGTTGGTCGCGGCCGGCAAGAAACAGGTTCCGTTCACTGATGAATCGTGTCCTTCACATACTCCTGATACTGCTGTGTATCGAGATGGGCGCGTTGCTGCTGTACCTCCCGTGGTCCATCTACTGGGACCAGAACTATTTCCTCAGCCACTTTCCATCCCTGATTCCCGTACTGCTGCATCCCTCGTTCCGAGGCGTGGTAAGCGGAATCGGAGTTCTCGACATTATCCTGGCCATAAATCTGATGTCGCGCCGCCCCTTGCCAACTTCCGCTCCATGAACATGGGTGGCAATCGCTTTTGCGGCGTTAAAGGGGCCCGGCGTTAGGCCGGCGGGTCCGCTGGCTATGGCGCGCAAGGCATCCCCGGCCGGAATTCTCTGCTATATAACCGAGCGCTCGAGCTTGCCGGTAAATCCGCCGCGCAGGGATCGCGAAGAAGAAAGTTTTAAAGCGCAATCCTCCTTCGCGCCGTTGCTTGCAAATATCGCCGCCGCGGCGGCGAGTGGCGTCGACTGGATCCAGATCCGCGAAAAAGATCTTCACCCCGGAGATTGCGCGAATCTGGTCTGCGCGGCGTTGCGCGCGTGTTCCGGCACTCTGAGCAAGGTTCTGGTCAACGATCGCCTGGATGTGGCCCTCGCGGCGCGCGCTGCAGGTGTTCATCTCGGAGAGAGATCCCTGCCCGTTGCGGAAGTTCGCCGGCTCCTCAGCGTCTGCCATCAGCAACCCCCAGCGGAGTTCCTGGCCGGGGTCTCGTGCCACTCCCTCGCATCGGCTCAGAGCGCGGCCGCCGGCGGAGCCGGGTACATATTCTTCGGCCCAATTTTCCCCACGCCATCAAAAGCCGCGTTTGGACCCGCGCAGGGCTTGCGCCGCCTCGCGGAGGTCTGCCGCGCCGTCGAAGTTCCGGTCCTCGCGATTGGCGGCATCACTTTAGAGAACGCCAGAGAATGCAGGGAATCCGGGGCCGCCGGCATCGCCGCGATCCGCCTGTTTCAGAACGCCGCGGAAATCTCCGCCGTCGTCGCCGGTTTACGTTCGCTGGGTTGAAGTTCGCCGCAGCAAGGCCTCGCTCAGCATGGTAGCCTTGTGGGCCTTCTTGCACTGGTACAGCTGGCGATCCGTCTTCTCGAGCAGCTCTTGGGCGTTGCGCCCGTCGTCGGGATAGAGCCCGATGCCGATGCTGACGTTCAACAGGGGCGTCTCCGCGTCAGCCTGCAGCCGCTGCTCGATGCGCCGCGCCACTTGCTCGGCCATGGGCAAGCTTGAATCGATGAGCACCACGGCGAATTCATCGCCGCCATACCGCGCCGCAAGATCTGTCCCCCGGCACTGCTCCTTTAGCACCGCGGCCAGCCGTTTGAGGGCCCGGTTACCGGCCATATGTCCCAGGCGGTCGTTGATGCCTTTTAGATCATCGAGATCGAGCAGCAGCAGCGTGAACTGCCGCAGGTTTCGCTCCGTGCGCCGCACTTCGCCTTCGAGCTTGTCGAGAAATTCCCGATAGTTCGCAAGGCCGGTCAGGGCGTCGTGCGTCGCCTGGTAGCGCAGCTCTTCCTCGCTCCGTTTGCGATCGGTGACATCGAGTCGCATGCCAACACATCCGATGATTTCTCCGGCCACCGCGCGCAGCGGAGATACCTGCACTTCGTAGTAGCGATCCTTGCGTGAGTATTCAAAGTGCGAAGGCAGGCCTTGAACGGCTTCATAGTGCTGCGCCACCGGTGGAGCGTGGCGATCCGCGCAGTCCAGGAACTCGCAAACGCTGTGGCCCATCAGCGCGCCAGGACGAATCCGCGACCACGGTTGTCCCGCCCCCCAATTCGAGGTGATGCGTAAGTCCTTATCGGTCGTCCAAACCAGGGCGGGCAGCTGCTCCGCTACCAGGCGCAGCTGGGCCTCTGCCGGCACATCGCTTCCGGCCCATTCAAGCGCCTGCGCCCGCTCGAGCACTCCGAGCAGTTTTCCCTGGGCATCGCGGATGGCGGTCCGTTTCGCCATAATCCGCACGCGCATCCCGGCTTTCGTCAGTCGTTCGGTGCTGTCCCAATGCATCAACTCGCCCTGCTGGGCTTTATTGATCAGCGCTTCAAGGCCCGGGGCTTCATAGAGCGGCACCAGTCTGCGCAATGGTTCGCCGACAATCTCGCCGGCAAGATATCCGTAGAGCGCTTCCGCCCCCTGGCTCCAGCGAGCGATGGTGCCGTCCAATGCCATGGCGAGCACGGCGTCGTCGTTCGAATCCAGTATGGCCGCGAGCAAGCGCTCCGGGGGCAATGCGTTGAGCATCAGGTCCTGGCGATCTGTCGGAACGGGAGAGGTCGTTCGCGGAAATAAATATTGCGTCTGGTTAACCGTGGCCGAGAGGAGGGAGCCAGCGGATCAACGTGTGCACCGCCAAATCCTTGGCGGTTTGCATGACGTGTAGTTTAGCATCGCACGGCAACGCCCAGGTATTGCGCCGGTGCGGTGTACGCAAGCAGTCACCCTTCTAAAGGACAGCGAGGAGTTTAATTTCGTACCACGGATTCCCGGCGTCGCTTGCCACTGGCCTCGCGCGCAAACGCTCTTTAGCCCGCCAGCCAGCGTCCCACGGGTTTCAGCGACTCGGTGTGGTCACACACCACGCGCAGCACGGCGGTCAGCGGAATGGCCAGCAGCAGGCCCATGCCGCCCCACAGCCAGCCCCAGAACAGCAGCGCGATGGTGATCGCCACGGCGTTTAGTTGCACGCGCTTGCCGACAATATGCGGGGCAATCAGGTTTAAGGCAAAAATGTGGATACCGAGAAGCGCGGCCGCGATCAGCAAAAACCAGCCGACCTCGGTATATTTCGCGAGGGCCAGCAAAAATGCCGGCAACCACGACAGCACCACGCCGATGTACGGCACCATGTTCAGCAACCCGGAAACAATTCCGAGCAGCACGGGATATTCCAGGCCGATGGCCCAAAAAAACACGCTGCTGGCGGCAATCACGATCAGCGTCAGAATGCACATGCCCGCCAGATAATCCCGCAGCACAATCCGCAAGTCGTCGAGCGTCTCCTTTACCTGGGTCCGGCGCGACGCGGGAAACAATCGCAGCGTGGTGTGCCAGGTATCCCGCTTGCCGGCCAGCATGAAAAAGACCAGAAAGGGCACGAAGGTAACCTCCAACACCACTTCGTACAGCGAGCCCACCGTTCGCAGAATCAATCCGTGAATCATTCCTTGTTCGCCCTGCGATTGCGGCTTGCTTTGCGCTCCTTCTTGCTGCGGGGTCAGTTGCCCTTCGAATCCGTTTATCTTCGCTTCCATGTTCGTGGTCACCTTGCGCAGCACCACGCTGTATTTCGGCCAGTTGTTCGCAAAATTCGCGGTCCGCGACCACATGCCGTAACCCACGGCTACCAGGGCCACGATCAGAATCAAGACCATGACCATCGCCGCAATCGTGCGCGGCAGACCCGAGCGCTCCATCAGCTCTACCGCGGGGTCGAGAAAATAGGCCAGCAAAATCGACAGCAAGAGGGTAATCACCACGCCCGAGGCGTAATACAAAAACAGCACCACCGCGCCGGTCGCCAGGATCCGCAAGCTGGTGCTCCCGGCGTTACTCCGAATTTTATCCGTCAGTGTCTCGGGGCTTTCCACGCTCATGGCTTCTCTCCAGCCGCCACCACACCTGCGAAATTGTCTGTGCTGATCACCCGTTTCGCGGGTTCCAAGGTAACACACCACGCCACGCGCGCACGCCGGCAACTCGTGCGTGTTTCGAACCTCGCGTCTTGCCCGGCAAACTCCGGCAAAATTCCCTGTGCTACACTTTTTCCGTCCCGGACGATTGTTGGCAGCTGGCGATCCTCCCGGTCCCTGTTCATGGCTAAACAATTCTTCGGCACCGACGGCATCCGCGGCGTTCCCGGGGTTGCTCCTCTCGACGATCGCACCCTCT
>JBEKSZ010000298.1:0-4392 GCA_049516615.1 Candidatus Acidiferrum sp.
TACGGAGACCGTACCTGTTTCAGGAATAGTGACCGGGCAACTGGGGGGGCTGAGTTCGGGTTGCAATTCCACCAAGGGGCCTTTTCCGGCACACGGATTGATCACCACACTTCGATTGGAGCCAGTGATGGTGACGGAAGCTGTGCCAGGAGTGCCGACTGGGTTACCAAGTATGACGGTCAGAGTCTGGTTCATCACTGTAATAGCGCCAAGCAAGTCTGTGTCCCCTGGATTGGGAGTAGCGGACAGTGTGAAGGAGCCAGAACCGGTGCCAGCAGGTCCAGCGGTGATGGTTAGCCAGCTTGCGTTCGAGACCGCAGTCCATGGGCAGCCGGCTTCGGTCGTGACGTCGACGGCATAAGTACCGCCACCCGGAGGAAGAGCGATGGAGAGTTCCGAGAGAGCGTAGGTGCACAGAGCGGATTGCTGCACGGTAAAGATGGTGCGCGAGCTGTTGTTTCCGACAATGATCGTCGCACTTCGCGGTACCGACACGGGATTTGCGAGTACGGAGAAGTCTACCGCACCGCTTGAGGTGCCACTGGAACCGGCGGTAATGCTCACCCACGAATTCTGAACGACGGCAGACCATTGGCACCCTGCGCCGGTGGTTATCGTGAAGGAACTGGTGGTTGCGGAAGAGGATGTCGAGAACACCGTCGGGCTAAGAGAGAAAGTACAGCTGGCCTGTGTGGGCACCTGAAAGACTTGTGAGAGACCTTCTTCTAGTGCGTTACGAGCCAGATCGCTCTTGGTCGCTCCGATGTGGGAATCGGCGCCGGAGATGGAGATCTGCGTGGCGGTGGGGGAAGGATAATTTTGACTGGGACTGGGAACGATCCCATCCTCGCCATTGGTAAAGTCTGGAGCGCTGATGAAGTTGTAGTCCAAGTCGATGATATCGAGAGTGATGAGGATGCCGAGGAGTTCGTCGGCGAAGGAGCAGGCATCGTCATCGCAGAAAAACAGGCAGTCCAATTCGGCGAAAATGAAGGCGGCGACAAGAACATCGTAGGTGACCTCGGTATCGAGCGCGATCGCACGTTCGCCGCAGTAGTCCTCTGGGTTGCAGACGCTGCCAAGGATGAATTCGTCAGCGATGCGCATTTCAATCCATCTACGCGGAGTATTGCCGATGACGGCGGCGCGTTTGAAATTCTCTTGCGTGCTGTTGAGAGAATTGAGGAACGGGCTGCCAGGAACAAGGTCGCTGAGGGCACCAAGCTGGACGACGCTGCCGGCGGCGGTAAAGTAAAGAGCAGCGATGTAACAGAGAAAATTGTCGTAGGCGGAGGCGCAACCGAGCTCGTCATAAAGAGCGGTCGCATCCCCGGTGATCACGTCGTTCACGAAGCCAACGGGTAAGGCGGCCAAAGGGGCACCCTCGTGAGGCGTATCGAGCGTCAGAACGCCTTTGACAATTGCCTGGCTGGGATTGGCCGCCTGATATTGCTGGGCGGCGTAGCGGGAAATGAGCCCACCCTGGCTGTGGCCGAGCAGAATGTAGCCGGAACCGCCCGCGGCGTTAATGTCGCTGATCAGCGCGCCGCCTTGGCTGGCGAGCGGCGAGAGCGAGCTAAGACTGGGGACTAATTCGTTGGCGAAACGGAAATCCTGGTTGAGCCAGGGAATCATGCGATGCCATGTGCAGCCGCTGCTGAGAATGCCATGCTGGAACACCATGTTCTGGGTGCCACCGACGTTCGAGAGGTACGGTGGACAGCTCGAAGAGGACTGAATCGGAATCGCGGTGGGTGTGGCGGTGCTCACCGCTTTACCAGCTGTGATGGTGTCGCCCTTCGCAGCTCTGGCGGCGTCGTTGGTAGCATTGTCGAACGAAGCGATATTCGCGAATTGTAGGGTGCGTGTCGAGGTTTTTGCGGGAGTCACGAGCTGGAAGACGGCTTGCTGAGCGTTCCAGACGCTACCGGCCTGCGCATAGGTCCAAGTCGCGTTATTAGAGACTGGAGGTTGCGCCATTGACAAATAGGCTTGACTCCCATCCGTCGAGTAGCTCAGAGCCGCGTGGACGGCCGAGGCGCGCGTCACGATATTGGGAACCACAAGGGATGTCAGCAGGGAAGGCGCAGGGTTGCTGCCAAGGAGGCTGAGCGGACTGAAGGCCGCTACGTTGGAGGCGGGGGCGGAGAAAGGGATGGCTACCCCGTTTTGATCGAACACGGTGATATTGCCGCTAGCGAAACGAATCATGCTGACCAGGCCGGTATCGTCAGTGATGGGATTCGGGGGGGTGCCGGTGGGCCAAAGATTCATCACCACAACACCGGAGGTGTCGTAGCCAATCTCGACGTGGAAGGTCCGCGGCTTGGATGTCAGCGAATAGGTGGTGGCGGTGGCGTTGGTTTGTGGATTTGTGAACGGGATGGAATTGTTGACCGTGGCTTGCGTCTGCACCACCAGGTCGAACGTGACCCAGGTGTCCGCTGTGCTGATGCCGGAGTTTTGCGAAAGCTGGGCCCGAGCGGGCGGAACGGAAAGTACAAGCAAAGCTGCTAGGAGGCAGAGCGCTGCCCCGGTGCTGCTCTGAATCAGTGCCGAGTAGCGCGCGAACGCTGGGTCTCTGGCGTCTTTTGAAGTACGAGGCCGGGTCCCGGTATAAGACATATATCCTCCTTATGAAGAATGTATCGAAATATAGATACAATATTAGGCAATTTAATTTTATATAATCCAGATTGACACGAGACGTCCGCGGTTAGAGATCCTTTAGCACCCACCTCAGATTCGGTTATCGGAAAACGATGAGGACCGGAAGCACCACCCGGAATTCAGCGAACGAAACAAGGGGAAGGGGAGTAGAGGCATGGTACCTCCGGAGGAGTCCATGAACCCGCCGCGAGATGCCGGTGCGAGCACGGGGACCAAGTTTGCCGGACCAAGATTGGAACCGGACGAGCGGAACTGTCCTACAGAGGTGTACGGTTGTCAAGTACATTGTTATTATATCGGAATAGGGAGCGGAATCGGCGCGGAAACTTGTATTGCGTCCGTGCAGTCAGCGAAAAGTGCCCGGCGGTACGCCTGGTTTTTGCTTACTCGCACGAATATAGAAGCGCATTCAGACGATGTGGTGGTTGATCAACGATACATGGCCGAGGTTGTCGAATGGTCTGAGCCGCCACGGTAGCCGCCGCCAGTTCCAAGTGATTGGTCAGAAACACCAGCACGCGATCGTGCTGCTCATCGTAGAACTCGATCCGCCGGAAGAAGGCTTCCTGGCCGGCCCGCGCCAGCTGACAGAAGAGCATGGCGATAAACTGGCCCCAGCTGCTGAACCCGCGAGCATGACGCTTCGCGTTGTGCTGGCGCACGGCTGATTCGAACTCCAGACGTTGCAATTGTGGAAAGGGGTTAGGCCGGGCGCTGCGCATGTGGCTACATCAAGCCGGGACGGTAAATGATGATGCTAGATGATATTGTCGGCGCACAGTTAAGCTCAGTCGAGTTCGTCCAGGATTACGTACAACTCCATTTTGATGGACCGACGCTGACCGCGTTCGTACTGCCGACCGTGCATCTATCCGGAAGGAACGTGCGCTTCGGGGACTACGGATATCGAGACGAATTGTGTGCCCGCATTGGTCGAAAGGTCGTTCTCGCAGAACTCATCGATTCCATCGGAGTTACTGTGCGCTTCGACGACGGGGCCGAGATTAACATTTCACTAAGGCCGGAGGATAGCGTTGGCCCAGAAGCAGGCCACTTTAGAGCGACTTCCGATTCTCGGGGGGCGCTCCTAAGTTTCTGATGATAAACGCTTACGACGCATTGCCCACCTGCTGCGCAACGGTTCGCAACGCAACGACTTGACCACATCCGTTTCCGAAACCGCGCTCCCGATTCCTTTCGTCACGCCCGGCGACATCGCTGCGGGCCTGCGTTGGCTTGGAACTAACTGAACGCCCGTCATTGCGTCGAGTGCGATTGGGCGGGCTTGTTGGCCGCGACGCGAGTCTCTTTTCCGCTGACGAACACCTTCATGGAGCTTTCGCTTTCGCCCGACTCGTCGGTGTATTCGTAGGAGTCCGGTGAAACAAACCTCATGATGTACCGGGTGTGATACAGCTTCCCGGCAAACATGCTCTCCCCAAGCCAAGTCCATACGTCGCCGTCCACCGTGCCAGTCTTGTTTTCTACTCCCCCCGAGCTGTCAACTGCGTGGTATTTGTATGTCTTGGAAGTCGGATCGTAGTAGACAAAGGAAGTCTCCGAGTATTTCGTCCCAGGTCTATAGAGTACCGCCTCGCA
The DNA here is from genome assembly GCA_049516615.1 of Candidatus Acidiferrum sp. Taxonomy (GTDB): domain Bacteria; phylum Acidobacteriota; class Terriglobia; order Acidiferrales; family UBA7541; genus Acidiferrum. Next base: position 4,270 of record JBEKSZ010000298.1, read on the forward strand.
GATCAGGGCGAAGTCGCCTGCCGTCCATCTGCAATCGTCAGTGCCACTGAATTTCGTCGCCGGCGAGTTCGGCCCCATTGCCCCGGCTTTCAATTCGTCTTCGACTGTGAACCTGCCGACCAT
>JBEKSZ010000299.1:0-6849 GCA_049516615.1 Candidatus Acidiferrum sp.
GCCTTCTGCGAGATAACGGTGCACCTTTGTCAGAGGCACTGTCGTGGATGATTACGGCGCTGGGGTATGTATCAAATGCGGGTGATGCAGAGGTGCTAACACTGCTGCGCGAAACTCTCGCTTCGTCGCGGGAAACCTCGGAATTGATTCGCTTCTGGAGCCTAGTCGCGCTGACGCGCATCGGTGATGCAGCTGCAGGCCAATCGATTTCGGCCAGCGATCGCACCGGTCTGGTGGGCATGCTTGCGGATGCACTGAGAGAGAGAGGGGCGCCACGCGCTCCAAGCGCGCTGCTGGCAGCGCTGCTGGGGCCGAACGAGTATCCGCAATGGTCAGCGCTGCTGGTGTTGCGGGTCGTGGCGTTTCCTTCGTTGATACCGCAGATGTGTGAACTGCTGCAGCGCGTGAGTAAAAATCCGTCGAGTCAGGTGCCGTACAACGTACTTTTGGCTTTGGCGAACCCGGAGATCGTCGACGCGGCGGCGCGCGCGCTGGAAAGCAGCTTGGGCACTCGGGTCGTGGTGGAGAACGCCGTGCGGGCGATGCGCAACTCCAGTTTGCGGCGGGTGGCGGAGTTCGCGCGCGTGGTGATGCGACTGGATAAACGGGGCGTGGAGAGAAGTTTGAATGGGCTCGCCGCCTCGCCCGATGAAAATACCGCGCAGGCGGCGCTCGTTCTGATGGAGCGGCTGGGATTAGAAGAACTGGAAGAGATTGCACCGGTGGCGGGATATCTCACGGATTCGATACCAGAGGCGAACCAAGCGCTAAAGGACGAAATTGGGATCGATAAAGACGTAAAAACCCTGTGCTCGGTGCTGCTGGCGGCGGAAGTGAAGCCGCCACTGGCGGGGGGGCTGTTCGGCGATTGGGGCACGGGAAAAAGCTACTTCATGGAAAAAATGTACCGAGAGATTGAAACCCTGGCGGAGCGTGCGAAAAACGCGAAAAAGACGGCATATCTGAAGCGGGTGGTGCAGATCCGCTTTAACGCCTGGCATTACGCGGATGCGAACCTCTGGGCCAGCCTGGTGACGCACATTTTCGACGAACTGTCGAAGGAGGTAAATAAGGAGGAGAGCCCGGAGGAAACGAAGAAGCGACTCATGTCGCAACTGGACTCGGCAAAACAAGCGCTGAACGATGCAGTGATCGAACAGAAACGCGCGAAAGGCGAGTCGGATGCAGCGGAAGCCTCGCTGAGCAGAGTACGCCAGGATCGAGTTGATAAACAGATCGAGCTGAAGCAATTGCGGGTTCCGGACCTGTGGGAGATATTAAACGCCGACGAGCAAAAAGAGCTGAAGAAAGAGCTTACTACGGCAATTGAGGAATTGAGCCTTGAACCAGCCATCGGGAGCGTGAAGGAACTTAACGACGTGTACCAGCAGGCGGTGACGCTGGCGGGCCGTGCGAGATCCGCGTTTTTGTCGCTGTGGCGTTCCAAGGATCGCGCATCACTGATGGTGCTGGTGGTATTCGCATTTGTGCTGGTGCCTGTAGTGGGTTATGCGATCACAGAAGTAGTACACAAAGCGAAGCTCGCAGAGTGGATTGCCTCGGTCAGCGAAGCCCTCGTCTTCCTTGGTGGATTTGCGCCAAAAATCAAAAAGCATCTGGATACCGCATCGAGGTATCTGAAGCAACTGGAAGAGGCGCGAGCCCGAGCGCTAGAGGTGATCGGCGAAAGGCGAAAAATGGTGTCCGACGCAGAGCGGGTTAAAGAACGGGAGCTGGAACGGCTGCGCGTCGAGGAGACGGCGGCCGCGCAACGAGTGGCGATGGCGGACGCCAAGGTGCTCGAAGTGACCCAGAAGCTGGAGGAGATCAAATCTGGGCGAAGCCTGTCGAAGTTCCTTTTGGAACGGGTACAAGCGGACGACTACCGAAAACATCTGGGTATTGTCTCCTTGATACGCAAGGATTTTGAGCGACTGAACGATCTGCTGACCAAAGGCGAGGGAGGGCTGGAGCAAATCGGACGGATCATTTTGTACATCGATGATCTGGATCGGTGCCCGGCGGATAAAGTGGTGGACGTGCTGCAAGCCACGCATTTGCTGCTGGCGATGAAGCTGTTCGTGGCAATAGTCGGAGTGGATTTGCGCTGGCTGCTGCATTCGCTGGACCAACGATATTCGGCGTTTCGTGCGGACGCGAACGGTGACGCGAAGGGCCTGCGGCCAGAGTGGGTCACCAGCCCGCAGAGTTACCTGGAGAAGATTTTCCAGATACCGTTCAACTTGAAGCCCATGGAGCCAGCGGGATATGAACGGCTGATTTCGTCGCTGTTTCCGAAAGGGGCGGAAGCTCTGGTACCGTCGCCCGGCCCGCAGGAGCATCTCGACGAACCTGCGCCCCAGGATGCTGGGCAACAGGAACTTCTCGTGTACGTTGCGCAGAAATCACAAATGGGACCGCAGCCTCCGACTCCGAACGCGGAGGCGTCGAAGCAAACGGCTGAGCTCGTGGATCGAGATCTGGACCCGGCGGCGTTGGTCATCCGGGATTGGGAACGGGACTTTGCGGCGCGCATGTTCCCGTTTGTGCCCTCGCCGCGGGCGGCCAAACGCTTTACGAATATCTACCGAATTTTAAAAGCGCCGCTGGCCAGCGGGGAGTTACGGGAGTTTGAAGGGACAAAGGAATCGCCCGGGGACTTTCAAGCAGCGATGCTGCTGCTGGCGGTGTCGACGGGCTTGCCGTACCAGACGGCGGAACTGTTTCGGGCCATCCTGGCGGAAGGAAAGAAGTTAGGGGCCGACGGGCGACCGTCTGGAACCTGGAAGGATATCTTTGAGAGATTTATCGTGGAGCCGGAAAAGAGGTCTGTGCTGGCACAACTCAAACTGACAGACCGGATCGATCCGTTCTTCAAATGGGCGCCGCGGGTGGGGCGATTTACGTTCGAGGCGGCCAAGGCGGCGGCCAAGCGAGCTGTGGCGCCCGAGGCCGGTGCTGCTCCGAATCACGCTGTTGTGTAGGCCGCGCGTCAAATCGGTGTTGCGCTTGCGAATTGTCGCCTTCGGTGATGAGAAGGCGTATGAACCTTTTGGCTTCGTCTTAGCCCCAAACGGCCTATTTGGCTGGGGCGATATTCTTAAAATTATCGATTTATGTTTTTTGGCTTCCGATTGTTGGAAAGGTGAAAGTGAAACGGAACGCATCAGAACAGGTCTAACGCTAGTGACCCCAGTACCGCGCCGTCACCCGCGGTTGGCGGTCGCCAGAAGGACCCGTGATTATTTCGCACCCCTCGTAACCCATTGACAACGTTACCGAGATCTTTGGAGGCTGCCTTGGCATGCCACTGATTGCGGCCCCACCCCACGCCGATATAAAGCGCGGGGCACCCATATTGTCTTGCCGAGGTCGTTTCAAAGCTAGGTTTCATATGGCTTTAGCTCCCCAGGCGTCGGGTATCGTGCGCTCAGGCGACCAAACCTAAATGACTGGTGTCTAATCGACAGAGCTGCTCGCTTCCGCAAGCGTATCTCGAAATGACGGTCAGCCCCAGGGGAGGTAGGCGTAGACATGATGCACACGATCTTTCTTGTGATCTGCTTGCTGTCGAGCCTCTTCTTTCAGGAGTCGGGTCATAAAAAACCCTCAAATCCCTCATTTGACTACGACGTCGCCCGCGACCATGAAATCAAACCGCACCGTAGAACTATCGCAATCTCGGGGGTCAGGCCCGGGTTCAATCAGCTTCATCTCACGCTTATCGTGTCTGCCGCCGGAGACGTCGTAACCGCGGACGCCAGCGGCAACGCCCCAATACTGAAGTTCTGGCCGCAACTGCAGGATGAAGTGCGCCTCTGGAAGTTCACGCCGTTTGAAAGGAATGGAAAAGCGGTTACGGCAGAGATCGAGGAATATATCGACCTTGTGCCGCCGGAACGCCTCCCGAAAATTCGTGTGGCTGCACCAGCCCTTCTGCCAAACTCGAAAATCAGGATTACGCTGCAGAGAACAGGATGCTTCGGCAGTTGCCCGTCCTACACCGTCGCCGTCGCCACGGACGGCATCGTGTTCGACGGCCGCGGCTTCACGGTTGCCGCGGGAACCCATACGGACACTATAGACGCATCTGAAGTTCGACAGCTCGCAGAGCAGTTCGTCGATGCCGACTTTTATTCTATGGACGCCACTTACAGGGCCAGCGTGACGGATCTCCCGACCTACGTTCTGTCAATCGCTATCGACGGTCACACAAAAGCGGTTGCGGATTACGCCGGATCTTGGGAAGGAATGCCGGCAGTCGTTACTGAACTGGAAGAGAAGGTCGATGAGCTGGCACGCACTGAGCGTTGGATCGCGGGCAGCGATGGACTTGTGCAGGCACTACAGGCAGAGAAATTTAACTTCAAAACAGGTCATGCTGAAAGAAGCCGCCAATCGTGGGAAGACTTCGACTGTGAGAGAGTTGTTGCAGGCCGGCGTGCCACTAAAGCCTCTGCCAGCTCCGAAACGCGCTGAACCGTACATGGCCGTTCCCTTTGAAAACATCGGATGGCTGAATGCGGCCAGCAGTCATCCGAACACCTTGCAAGTTCTTATCGACGCCGCGGCGAGCAAAGATGATCAGGACGACAAGGACTTGGCTCTGGCAGGTGCCGCGCGTTCAGGAAACGTGGACGCCGTGCGGGCGCTGGTCATTTATGGTGCCAATCCGAATGCCGATCTCAGCAAGCAGATTGTTACAGAAAGTGGCGGCGGTATGACGATGCAGGCGCAAGGCGCCGGGAGTGTGCTGTTCTATGCCGCAGAGTCGGGCAATCCCGAGATGGTACGCGAAATACTTCTCTATAGCCCGAACGTGGAGATGCGAGACCGCCAGGGAAAAACTGCTGTATTCGCAGCGGGAGAGTATCGCTACGGAGACAAAGACGGTACGCGTGTGGAATGCGCGCGGTTGCTTGCCAACGCCGGCGCCGATGTGAACGCGCGTGATAATGAAGGAAATACTCCGCTGCACGAAACCTTTCTCACCGATGTAGAAGCGGAGTTGTTAAGACTTGGCGCGGACGTGAATGCGCGCAATAAGGACGGTGAAACGCCGATTTTCACTACCGTCGATGACGATGCCATACCGCTGTTCATTGAGCATGGCTCCGATCTTTCCATTCGCAACAACAAGGGCGAGACGGTCATTGACGCCGCGAAGGGGAAAGGACCTCTTCGGCAAGAGGCTCTGCGCCAGGCGATTCAGAGCCTGAGCTCTCACTAGCACCCACCTGCGGTGCAGCCGAATCGGCGAATCCGGGAGGCACCAACCGAAACGCAACGCGTGGAAGGACCTTTACGCAAGTGACCAGGCGACCGAGCCGTCACCCGTCACCCTCGTTTGACGGCTCGCCGAAGGACCCGCCCTGTCCCCGGCTTGATCGGAGGACTCTGGTAAATTATTGACGACGTTATTGATATCCTGAAAAGCTGGCCTTGGCAGTTCGCCGATTATCATAATAAGCCCTGCTGAGGCGGTTGCTGGACGCTGTTTCGTTCTGGAGGGGTCGTTTCCCTTCAAAGACTCGAACAGGGACCGTGCGACCTTGCGGATACTGGGCACCGAGAACTCCGGGTGAACGACGTGGCGAATCCATCGGCGAATTCGTCAGGACACCAACGCGACTTGGTCCTGTGCAAAGAGTGGGTTAAAGTGAAGGGGCAGTTCACTTTCGTGGTGTGACGGGCAAGTCCATCTAGAAGGAGAACTGCCATGCACAGCAACTTTTTTCCACGAGCCAAGCAGCAAGCGCCGCAAGGGTTTCCCGTCTGAAACCAAGGTTAAGTGCGGTGACCGCGTCGTTCACGGCGAGAAAGAACTGTATGAGAAGTTGGGCAGGAACGACCTCTGCCCATGCGGTTCCGCTCGCCGCTTTCAAGAAATGTTGCATACGGACCGGTCGTTATGACGGCGCGCCGCGAAACCACTACAATCGCTAACGCCAAAGGGCGCGGCATAAACCGTGCCCTTTGCGAGAACTGCAGGACTACTCGGGAGTTGACTTCGGTTTGCGCTAAAATGTCGAAATCGGCAGCAGCCGTACACTTCGACGCCGGATGGAACAGTTCATACCGTGCGCTCACGCGTCAACGAATGCAAGAAGCAGAAGCGTCGCTGAGTGAACAAGTAAATTTTGGCGAAGTAGACTGCGACGCTAATCCAGAACTTGCGAAGTCAATTCGCCTCCTCAACACTCCGTCGGTCGCGTATTACAAGGACGGAAAGCTGATCGCAGTGCTCGCCGGAGCCCGACAAAATGTCCGGGCCCGTCTAGAACGACTTTTGCGTGGCGAATCGATGGAGCGGGATGACGGTCTCGGCGGCGCACCGGTACGAAACTACCGGGGGTAAGGGCGAAGTCATCCCGTATTTGATAAGCTCACCCGGCGAAACGGAATGCGCTGACGATGAAAACGACGGGCCTCAATCTTCTCATTCCCGACAAGCCTGATGTGGAACGCGACGCACTCGCGAAGTCCTTCGAGCGCGGCGGCGGTGTTGTTCATCGGATTGGTCGATTTTGGGACCCTCCGGCTTTCGACCCTTCAACCGTGCGCGTGTATGGCGCTGACACTTTCTGTCTTGTGTTGCAGCAAAAGCTCGGCTTAACCCTATGCTCACCGAGCGACGACTTGCTCTTGCAGGTGCCGCCTAAATTTCTCAGCCGCCAAGTCACGCGCCAGACGCTCGGAGAAATCTTGTCGGGCACACTTCCATCGTTTATCAAGCCGGTCACCCCCAAGCAATTTCGCGGTGCGGTCTATGAGTCTAACGATGAATTGGCCGTGGAGTGCCGTGGCCTCCCGCCAGATACACCGGTCTTTGTCTCCGAACCCGTTTCC
>JBEKSZ010000300.1:0-4361 GCA_049516615.1 Candidatus Acidiferrum sp.
CATCGCCTCGGTCCTCGCCGCCGGCCTGGCAAAAAGCGGTTCCACCATCGCCCTGGCCGGGGTCATCACCACGCCCGGGGTGGCCTGCCTGGTGCGGCAAAATGATTTCCAGGCTGGCGTGGTGATTTCCGCTTCGCACAATCCTTACCACGACAATGGCGTAAAGCTTTTTTCCCACTCGGGGATGAAATTTCCCGACGCCGTCGAAGAGAGCATTGAAGGCAAGATCGCCGCGCACCTGGCTTTGCGCGATGTGTCCGACCAGGAGATCTCCGCCGAGGTTTCCGCGCTCACTCTGACCCCCGATGAATCCCTGGACGCCGAGTACCTCGATTTCCTGCGCGCGCGGGTCATCCCCGGCGCCAACCTAAGCAACTTCCGCATGGTTCTTGATTGCGCGAACGGGGCCGCCTACAAACTTGGCCCGCAGCTGTTTCGCTCCCTGGGCGCCAACGTAAGCGCCATCGGCGACGCGCCCGATGGCCGGAACATCAATGCGGGCTGCGGCTCCCTGCACCTTGCAAGCCTCGTGCAGCGGGTTCTGGCGGAAAAAGCGCAACTGGGCGTAGCCTTTGACGGAGACGCCGACCGCGCGCTGTTTGTCGCCGACACCGGCCGCATCGTCAACGGCGACGGCATCCTTTTGGCCGTGGCCCGCTACCTCAAGATGTTCAACCAGCTTCCGGGTGATCGCGTCGTCGCCACCTCCATGTCCAACCTAGGGCTCGAACGCATCCTCGCGCGCGAAGGCATCACGCTCGCCCGCACCGACGTCGGAGACCGTTACGTCCTCGAAGAGATGTTAAAGTCCGGCAGCGTGCTCGGTGGCGAACAGTCCGGGCATATCATCTTTCTCAACGACAGTCCTGCCGGCGACGGCCTGCTCACCGCCCTGAAAGTGGCCTCGCTGGTCTCTTTCTGTGGCCGCCTCGAGCACCTCCTCGTGGGCTTTAAGGACTATCCACAAACGATCCTCAACGTCAAAGTTCGCGCCAAGCCACCGCTAGAATCGCTCCCCGAAGTCAGCGAAGCTCTCTCTGCGGCGGAAGCTGCACTCGGCGAGAATGGCCGCATCGTTCTCCGTTACTCGGGGACGGAACCCCTGGCCCGCGTCATGGTCGAAGCCGAACATGCGGCCGACGTAGAGCGCTTCAGCCAGTCCATAGCGGCGGCGCTACAATCCGCCATAGGCGCTTAATCGATTTAGTCGTTTCCCCGCTCCTCAGGGCTTCTCTGGGCACGTGCTGCGCCGCACGCTGCGTTCTGGTTCGGCGGGTTTAAACACCCGCGCGGGAATTGCCTCTGGCCGGGCTAACTGACCGTTCGGAATATCGTTATTCTGGTTCGCGGTTCGGTCATGCACCGCGCTCCGCTATCCCAAAGACTGTAGGACTGCGCGGCCAGACCTGTGAGATTTTGTAGAATTTCGCACCATTTGTGTGTCATCCAATTGTTCCTTCGATGCTAACTATCCTGATTTCAACTAACTCCCCCAAGCGTGCTGGCCACACCACACTGGCACACTACTTGCAGTCTTCCCCGGCAACTGTAGTTCAAGATTGGCTTCCCGGGGTGGCCCTGGATCGGTCCTCGACCCGATCCAAGGCTTTTGGGGTGTCAATTCAGAAAAGGGGACTTGCACCAGTCCCCTTTTTCAAAAAATTTTTAGGTGACCATAGGGTGTGTCACCGAAGTGGTTTTAGGAAGTCTATGAAGTGGCTTTAAAGGGCGGACTCGAACCGCCCTTTTTTTTTGCCCGCGTGGGTTTATGATTGCCCGTTCAGGGGGAGGAAAACCAGGCACATGACTTCGGCGGTGCTGGGCGAGTTCATGGGCACGCTCACAATGATTGTTTTGGGCGACGGCGTGGTGGCGGGAGTCCTGCTGAAAAAATCAAAGGCGGAAAATTCCGGCTGGATAGTGATCACCGCAGGATGGGCATTTGCGGTGATGTGCGGAGTTTTTGTAGCCAACGCCTGCGGCAGCTCCGACGCGCATTTAAACCCCGCGGTCACCATGGGAGCCGCGGTGGTTTCCGGCAACTTTTCCAAGTTTGCGCCCTACGCCGCTGCGCAGCTTCTCGGGGCCTTTTCCGGGGCGGCGCTCGTGTGGTTGCACTACCTGCCGCACTGGAAGGAGACCGAGGACCCGGGCGCGAAGCTGGCCTGCTTCTGCACCGGACCCGCAATCCGCAACGCCGCCGCCAACCTGGTGAGCGAGATTATCGCCACCTTCTTTCTGGTGTTTATCATCGGCGCCATTTTTTCGAGAACCGTTGCGGGCCCGGGTTTTGTCTCGGGAATCGGCAGCTACCTGGTAGCCAGTCTGGTGTGGGGAATCGGCATGTCACTCGGTGGCACCACCGGCTACGCCATCAATCCGGCTCGCGATCTCGGGCCGCGCCTGGCGCACAGTCTCTTGCCCATCGCGGGAAAGCGCGACTCGGACTGGGGCTACGCCGGCATCCCCATCGTCGGTCCGCTCATCGGCGGCGCCTTGGCCGGTCTGCTCACCAGGGTTTTCCGCTTTTAACCTTTTCATTGGCGTGCGGCGCCTTTCTAGCGAGCGCGCTAGCGCCGCTCTTGGGGCTCCGGCAGCAGCAAGAGCACCAGCACAATGCCGACCACGGTGAACATACGAGATGCCGCTTCCTGGCCATTCCATGTTTTCGATTGCCACATCAGAAACCATTCGCCGCCCACCGCGAGGAAAGCCACGAGCCACAGGAGCAGACCGAGCGTCAGCCCCGCGATCGCCGGATTCTTGGCCAGCTGAAAGGCTTGCGCATCGCGCTTTAGCGCTTTCGCCAGACCGAGGCCGCCCCACCAGCAAAGCAGCATGGCCGCGAATTCCCAGGCGATGATGGTGAAATAAAATGAGCTGTCCACGACGGGGTAGCCGATCGCCCGCCACATCCCGTGATTCCCAGGGGCCGTCGAGTCCATCAGCAAAACGTGGCGAATAAACTGATAGTTGGAGGCGTAGTCGGTCACATTGTTGAAGACCACCAAGGTATAAAAGAGCGCCACGCCAAAGACCAGAGCGGTCTTGGCGACGCGCGCCGTCATCGCGTCTCCGGAACGAGGAAGGTCCGGAAATACGCAAGCAACGCCTGCAAGGTGGCGTCTTCATAGTCGGGGTTGCCAGGCATTTGCGCGTGGGCGTTCTTCGATCTTGGATTTCGCACGTAGGCGGCAAGATAGTCCGGCGAAGCCGCCGCCCAGGCCGCCAGCACGAGCCAGGGATGTCCCGCCTTCTGGCCCCCCTCAGTGCCCATATTGTGGCAACGAAAACAGTTTTGTTTTGCAAGGCGGTAACCGTCCTGCACCGGGGCGTCCCCGGCGTGAGGGCCACGCGGTTTTATCGCGCCAAAGACTGCATCCTCATGGCGAAATTCGAGGCGCACCACACCCCAGGGAATTTGCTGCGTCTCAGGATGCCCCAGCACGCTGAAGGAGGGCGTAAAGCTTTCATGCGAGATGAGAAAAGGCCCCATGTCCAAGCCATGGCCTCCGGAATCCTTGGGCCAGTCGCGGGGTTCCTTGCCGTTGATCAGCAGGGCCAGCACCGGATGGTGCGCGGCAATGTAGGCGCGAGAATAATTCGCGCGATACAGATCGTCAGAAATCGCCACCACCAGTTCGCCCTCGGGCTCGGCGCTCAAGCGGCGGGACAGTTCTTCGAGCAGCACGCCGCTAACCTGCACGGGCGCGGCGAAATTGCTGTCATCGCTCGCCGCGAACGTCACCTGCGGCAGCGCAAGCAGGTCTGCGCGAGTGAGGTACCCGAGAAATCCCGCGGGGCGGCCCGCAAGGTCGCCGCCGACCTCGAGATCGAGGGCAGAAGTCCGTGTTTCGTGCAGGGTCAGCCCGGAAGTTGCGGCCCGCGAAGGCCGCGCGCGGGGCCGACCCGAGCCGAGCGGCGATGCCAGCGCGGCCGCCAGGAAAGAGCAACTGAAACCCAGAAGCACGACTCCCGCGAGGCGCGATGGCATGGCTCATGCTAACTCAGCTGCTTTCGCCCGCAAGCGGAAATTTCGGTCGCGGGTCAGTTTCACAATTAGGTGGCCATGATCTTGCGCAGGAACACTTGACTTTTGTCCACTTCGCCATAATTTCGGCCAGTGTTAGGACAAGTAAAGTGGTTCTGAATCATCTTGGCTATCTGCGGCGGTACTTCACGTCCGTTATACGCATCGGCGAGACTCTGGGTCGGCTCAATCTCTTCAGGAAGCTCGAACAAGATAGTGGGATGCGTCTCAGAACAATTATTACAAAATACGTACATTCTGTGCGTTGGCATGGCTAGAAGAAAACCCTGGCACGTTCTGAAGCATGGTCAAAGTGGCAGGTTTCACACTG
>JBEKSZ010000301.1:0-4321 GCA_049516615.1 Candidatus Acidiferrum sp.
GCAAAGTAAAACCACTCGCGCATGGGAAAATTCTACCGTCCAACAAAAATGCTGGCTATGGCAGGAATCATTTCACAAGCCGCCAGAAGCTACGTATCGATTGCCATCGAATCGAAATAAATTTGCTGCGGACATTGTGGCAGAACCGTGGGACCAGGTTACCAGGTCCGGATAGCCATGCGACCGTGATTTCAAGAAGCCAAACGATTGGACAGAGCCTCTGCTAGGGATCAGTTGATATTTACCATTCCTGAGTTGATATATCCAGAGAGCGCAATTTCCCGTCGGGCTACAGAACCACTTCAGTTTCGCGCTTCTTGCGACGGTTCACCATCGCTTTACAATAACGATTTTTCATTGGTAACATCTGGGGCTTAGTTCGCGGGGTTTTGGCAGTTCGTGGCCAGCAGGTCGCGGTTACAGGGCCGCTCGCGTTAGGCCTCCGGAGACCAGATCGGCGTTTGTGCATGAGCAGTATTGGCGAAGAGAGATGGTTAGTCTCAAGCTGACCAAACCGGCACTTACGTTGCCTAATTCCGAGGGGTAAGTACGCCCGTCCTGCACGCATCGCTGGTCACGGCTGCAGTGCTGCCTGCAAAACAAAAACAATTGAGGTGTTCGGACATGGCCGTTCGCGGGAAGTCTCGGGGAAGGGTATCACGGAGGCGGGGATCATTTCGGACCAGTGCGATGCTTTCGATTCTCCTGGTCGTCATGATTACCGGAATTATGGGGGGCTGCGGCTCGGGCAACTCTTCAACGCACGGATCCGGGTCAGTCTCATTCTCCACCAACACAATTTCCTTCAAAGCTGCTGCGCCGTTCGCTCAAGCTCCATCGAGCCAGACAATCACGGGGACAGTCACGGGCGTGACCACTGGAACCCTCTACGTCACGGTTCAAGTGAACAACCCGAATAGCCTCTTCACCGTCACCAGCCCGACCATCACGGGTAACTCGGGTCAGGTAAGTGTGGTACCAGCGATACCGTCAAGCCTGTCCGCCGGAAGCTTTAGTGGATCGATCACCATCACTGCTTGCCTCAACGATGCCAGCTGTCAAACCGGGGAGGTCTCCGGAAGCCCTCAAACCATTCCGGTGTCGTACGTCATCGCGTCAGGAGTAGATGGTAATACGGTTACGCCGCGGGTAGTGCCAGCCAATACGGCCGGTATGGTCATCCTACGCGGGGCTGGTTTCACTGGGGCAACCAGCGTCAATTTCGGGTCGGCGACTGGGAGCTCTCTGACAGTCGTGAGTGATTCGGAGATACACGCTTCCTATCCGGCACTGGCTGCCGATTCCTATCCAGTGACGATAAACTCCGGCAACATCAGCTTTAGCGCCTCGATGCTTGCCGTTTCGCCACCGGCGTTTACCGCAACCGCCATTCCCTATCCCTCGGGTGATGCGCTGATTTACCCTGATTCGGCCGAAATTGAGTACGACGCGCAGCGGACGGCGCTGTTCATTCTCCTTCCGGGTGGGAACTCGACGAACCCGACGTTGCTGCGATATGGCTTCGACGGGAGTGCGTGGGGATCTCCAACGCAAGTCTCGATGGCAGGGCTGCAGCGGGTTCATCTCTCTCCTGATGGTACCCATCTTCTAGCGCTGGTTATGCCAGATAGCACCGACACGAGCATGGTCGAACTGGATCCGGTCACCTTGGCTCAAACCAAGGTCACGACGGTTGCGAACCCGAGTGTTCCTGAATCGGGTACGGTAGCCTGCGGTTTCGCAATTGCGAATGACGGCAACGCCATTGTGGAATTTGCCTTAGGTGACAACGGATTTGCATTTGGAGCGTCCAGTCGCTCATTCACCCTCATGTCCACTGACGGAACCTGCGATCCGGTGGCGAGCGGAAACGGCGCTGTCGTGGCGCTAGGCGGCACGAATTACCTGGCCTCTAATGGAACGTTTACTCAGTCAGGTGCACAGACAGACTCGGAAGCCACGGCCGATTTCGTAGGCGACAAGTTCGTATACTCTGGCAGCGTAGAGGATGAGGCGGGCCAATTCCTCGGTTATACAAACGGGCTTGTTGGCCAGATTATCAATTCGCCCGGTACGCGAGTTTACGGCATCACACTGGATCCGGCTTTGGGCCAGCCAACTTTGAGGACATTCGATTTGACGGCAACCCCTTCCGGAAACCCGCCTCTGTTCCCTCAATTGGGAACCACAATGGCGCTTCCGAATAGTTGCTCCTCGAGCGGTTGCAGTGGCGGGTTTTACGCACTCGCAACCACCCCGGATGGCTCTGTGCTCTTTATTGCTGGTCCCGACGGCGTGATCGTTCAACCGATACCCTGAACCGAATCGCACAGAATTACTCTGACTGGGCGATGGGTCTTGTCGGCGGAAGGATTATATGTCCGGTCTTCTCAGCAGCTCGTGCGACAGCGTGCCCTCCTGTCTTGGCCCATCGGTGAGAACGTCCGACGAGCATTTATAAGAAATCCGAGGCTCAAAAAAAAAGACGCCATTTTGAATCGGGTGGCCGACGTCGCAACGTGCAGGAATCTTCGCCGAGGACGACAATCCTTCGTCATGGCGCTTGGATTCGTTTCCGCTCGCCACCATGCTGACCGTCTGGTCGTTTTCTTGGGCGACACAGATGTCGATGGCAGGTGTTGGACACACTGATCAAAATGAAGGCATCCGACCACACTCGCGAAGTCACGCCGCTGCAGCGTTCAGACAAGGCTTGGATACCAAGAAATATCTCCACCGCTACTCAAAGTCTCGGCAAACGCCGAAACCGGGTGCGCCGTGAAAGGTGGTGGTCCATAGCGGGAGATAAACCCGCCCGGGAACTGGTTCGCTCCACCCGGTAGCAATCAGAGCAGCAGAGGAGGTAACGAGACTGCTGAAGTCTCTGGTGCTGAGGGTTGCTAGGCGACTTGGCGAGCGTGCTGGCCGTAATGTGAGTGAACGCTGAGCAGGCCACGAAACGTTAATGCGGGAGCCGACCCGCCCCGGTTTCGGGGAAGGCCGAAGTGCATGGAATGGTACGAGCGAACAAATTCCAATGGCGTATCTACGTTGAGCGCGTCGGCAACGCCGAACGCAAGGTCACAAGGTCAATGTCCGACGATTCGTTTTCACGGTCCGCCGCCGCGGACCCCGTAATGGCCACCCCAGAGCGTTCGCGTTGCGTAAACATACCCGATCTGTAGTGTAGCTATTTTTCAACATGTCTGATGGACGCCCTTGTCCGACATGGGGTACTGGGCACCACTCCTCTGTGGGCCGGACCAACCGGGAGATTTAGGCGTCAGAGGAAGCTACTCTTCGTTGTACAATTCGAAGCTCTATTGCCCTGGAAAACGTACCCTGGATAAAGCGCGGAAGCTTTCGCCTGGCATCCACATGCACACAACCATTCTGGCTACATTTTCTGAGATCTCTCCCGCGGCGCTTGCGATGTGCGGCGCGGGGATCCTGCTTTTCCTGGTTGCCCTGTGGGCGGCGAAGAACGATATCGCGCGCGCCGGTAGCTTAGACAAGATCGTCGTCTTGGGCAATTTGTGCTTCGCCGTCCCATTGGCGGTCTTCGCCGCGGAGCATTTTTCGGGCGCAAGATTCATCATGCTCGGCGTGCCCGCGTATGTGCCGTGGCGATTGTTTTGGGCGTACTTCGTCGGCTTTGCTCTGCTGGCCGCCTCTTTGAGCATTGCCACGAAAATTCAGGTGCGCTGGTCCGGCCTGTTGTTCGGAATCATGATGTTTCTTTTCGTGGCCATGCTGCACCTCCCGCGAGCTCTCGCCAGCCCGGGTGACCGGATCCCCTGGACGATTGTCATCCGCGAGATGTCATTCGCGGGCGGAGCCTGGATTCTTGCGGGAAACGCCATGCACGCGCCAGGCAAAAGCAGGCTCATTACGGTAGGTCGCGTATTGATCGCGATCGCAGCTCTATTTTTTGGCGTTGAGCATTTTCTGCACCCGGCGGGGTGCCCCGGAGTCCCTCTTGAAAAACTGACGCCCCTGTGGATTCCGGGGCGCTTGCTCATCGGGTATCTAACAGGCGCAATTCTTCTGGTTGCCGGGGCGAGCATGCTGTTGGCCAAGAGGACCCGAATGGCCGCAACTTATCTCGGTACCTGGATTTTGCTGCTGGTTTTGTTCATCTATGTGCCTATCCTGATCGCACAGGTGCCCGATCCGAGCACCGCGGCCCAGGTTGAGGGAATCAACTACTTTGCGGACGCGCTGCTGTTTGCGGGAGCGATTCTCGCGCTGGCCGGCGCGACGCCCTCCACGGACTGATGGAAGTACCGCCCCGGCAGGGTCGCGCAAAAAACGCCGCGCA
>JBEKSZ010000302.1:0-4318 GCA_049516615.1 Candidatus Acidiferrum sp.
CGCCACCTTGAAAGTTATCTTCAGAAATATCCGGAGTCCGCGCAGCGTCCGCAGATTTATCGCGCGCTGGTTGAAGCCGAGCTGCAATTACAAGATAACCCCCACGCCGCGGAATACGCCGAACGCATCGTGGCTCTCAATCCGGAAGATATGTCGATGACTCTGCTCACCATCCAGTTGCTCGAGCGCGGCGGCGACGAAGCGGGGCTGAAGCGCGCTACCTCCTATGCCACGCGGGTGCTCGAATTTGTGCGCCAGGATTCCGCCGACAAGCGCTCGCCGCGCGTTTCGCTGCAGGACTGGGAAACCGAACACCATCGCGACGAAATGTCGCTACTGATGCTTCGCGGCAAGCTGTACTTCAGGCTGCAGCAATCCGATTACGCGCAGCGCGACTTCGCCGCCAGTTACGCCATCGCCCCCAATGCTCAGGCGGCGGAAAAACTTGGTGAACTCGCAGAGCTGAAAAAAGACTCTGCGACCGCGATACACCAATACGCCGTGGCCTTCGCGCTGTCCGACGACGCCAAAGTCACGCCGGGGCGCCGCGAAATTCGCGAGAAGCTTGGCAACGTCTGGCGCCAGGCGCACGGCTCGGATACCGGACTCGGCGATTTTCTGCTGCAGGCCTTTGATGAAGTTTCGCGCGCCAGCGGCCCGGCGCTGCCCCGTCGCAACGCCGCGGCCAAGACGCCATTCGATTTCACCTTGCGCAAAGCAGAGACCGGAGCGCCGTTTCCCATGCAGCCGCTCAAAGGGAAGGTTGTGGTGCTCAATTTCTGGGCCACCTGGTGCGGACCATGCCGCGCGCTGGCACCGCTCTTTGAGCATGTCCGGGCGCAGTTTGAGGACAACGGGGAGGTAACCTTTCTCGGCGCCAATTGTGACGAAGATGAATCGCTCGTGGCGCCGTATCTCGCCGCCGCACAGTCCAAGCTAAGAATGGTCTTCGCCGACGGCCTTGATCGCCTTCTGGCCGTCACCTCCTTTCCGACGGTGCTGGTTCTGGACCGCGGGGGAAAAATTGTTTACCGCTCCGAAGGCTTCGGTGACGACACCTTCGAGGCCAACCTCGGTAACGCCATTCAACACGCAATTTCTGTTCCCGCGGCCCAGAGTACGTCCCCTTCCGCGCCGTAGCGAAGTCCACGCCTGCGGGGTGCAGCAGCGCACCTGGCGCTTTTTCGATCCGACGGATCTGCCACAGCCGCGAAAGCGGGAGGCGGGCTCCCGCACTCGACAACCGCTCCTTGCGTCGCGCGCAGCTTGCTTCTATGCTTTCTGCATGTTCGGTAAGCAGCGGAAGTTGGACAGCGAAGACGAGCTGTACGACGTGGCGGTGCGCGCGCTGGCGCGGCGCGCCCATTCCGTCAGCGAGATGCAAAAACTGCTGGCCCGCCGCGCTGATGATGAACTGCTCATCAGAGTGGTGCTGGCCCGCCTGCGCGAAAATGGCCAGCTCGACGACGCGCGCTACGCCAAGCAATTTGTCCGGCAACGCACGGAAATCCGGCGCCAGGGAAAATATCGCATCGCGCGAGACTTGCGGTCCCGCGGCGTGGCCGACGAGCACATCGAAGCCGCTGCGGCCGAATCCGCCGGGCAAACGGACGAAACTGCCTTGGTCCGCCAGCGCATCGAACGCAAACTGAAACTGACGCGCGGCGAGGTCGATGAGCGCAAGATTGCGTCGTTGTATCGGAGTTTGATGCGGGCAGGATTCGCGCCCGACCTGATTCGCCGCGAGTTAGAGTCAATGACCAAAGCCCAAGTTCCCGAAGTCGAATCAACGACGGAATAAGTCGCGCCAATGCAGCGATATAAGCGGGACTCGGGCCGTGGTGTGGATGGGCTAGTGCGGCGTTCCATTTTCGGACAGAGTGCGCATACCGCGCCCTTGGTGTTTTTGGCAGAGTGCGCAGGAGAGCGGCAAACCAAAGAAGACGCACCATGGGCGAATTGAGAAAAGTAGCTAGGCAATTGAAACAAAGGGCGACGATTCTTGCTCGCGGTAAAGGGTGCGCAGCATATTGCGGACGACTTTATCGCGGAACCGGGCAGGAGACACACTCGCAGATGGTGTAGGAGATATAAAGCGAAGCGGCCGTCGTCCCGGGCCCCGAGGAAAACAGGAGCTGCACGGAACGCAGCATGAAAACGAGTGGCGGCCTGACCCCTGCGATACGGCGCGCGCCTAAAACGCAGCCCGAGAGCTTTTGAAGTATCGATTTTCGGTCACTCCCCCCGGCGTTCGAGGTTTGCACGGTCCCACTGGCCGGCCGCTGCGCCGGCTTCGTACGTCGACTGGCAAAAATCCAGCAAGGCTTTTCCCGGGTCGGCGGAGTTGCGAAGGTCATCGTACATCAGGAAATACTCGCCTTTTTCTTTGCTGTAGAAAGCTCTACTCGGCAGGGCGGAAGCGGCGGCAAAGCCGGGCGGTTCGGGAGCAGCGTAAGCGTAGAAGGCCGCGTCTTTGATGATTTCCCCGTCGCCCGGCCAAAAACCCACGCTGATCACTTCGTGGGAGTAGGCTTCCTTGGTGATGGAGTCGGCCCCGGGACGTTCGGGGGCGCGGCGGCCGGAGAAACGCGTTACCGCGAGATCGAAACTACCCCAGAAGAAGTGCACCGGGCTGCATTTGCCAATAAAACGAGCACGAAACTCTTTAAAGACCGCGTCAGCGGCGACGAGGGCTTGCCAGAAGCGATGGGCGTATTCTGGATCGTAGGATTTGTGGCCTTCGTCGAGCGTGAACCGCACCGGGCGCGGGACTTCGACGGGCATGGTCCAAACTTTCACCTGGATGCCGAGCGACGCAAGCGCGCTCATGAACTCGGCGTAAAACTCGGCTACCGTGCGCGGCATCAGGCGGAAAGCGCGAATTCCCCCCCGGCTGGTGGTGATTTCCAGCATGTGCGCCGTAAAATCGAAAAGCACCTCGAAGGCACCGGACTCGTAAGGAATCGACGAAGTGGTCAGGCCGCGCGGGGTGATATAAAGCGTGCAGCCCCAGAAGTGGTTGATGTGCGGACTTAGCGCCAGCCGCACTTTGCCGACGACCTGCGTCCACATGTGCAGGGTCGCATAGGTATCTTTCCACTCCGCGAGCGGCAGAGCAGGCCAACGGGCTTCGGACACGGACATTTTGCTACCTCCGTCTGCGCGCAAGCGACGCGCAGCGCAAGTTCGCCGGCGTGCGCGAGAGTTGCAAGCATAGCACTCGGATCCATTGAGATCGGTATGTGCCGCTCAAAGAAAAACAGGACTAACGCTCGTGCAGAGCCTTTTGCACGGCGCGGACGGCGCGCGCGATGTGCGCGAGCTCAGTGCGACTGAGGCGGCTCAGGTAGGAGGCCAGAAATTGCACCCGTCGTTTGCGCCCTTCCATCAGCAAGGCGATGCCCTTTTTTGTTGCCGCGATTTGCACCGCGCGGTGATCGCGCTGATCTGCGCGCCGGCGCGCCAGTCCTTGCGCTTCGAGGGCGTCCACAATGCGGCTCATGGTTGGGGGGCGAACCTGCTCAGCCCTGGCCAGATCGCGCAGGGACATCGGACCCCCGAAAACAATCACCGAGAGCGCGGACAGGCGGGCCGGCGCGACGCCGCTCGCGGAGTCCTGTACACGAACCATGCGTAGCAGGCGTATGGCGGTGCTATGCAGCTGGTCTGCAAGCTCTTCGGTTTGCTGCTCCGGGGTCATCGATTAGCCAGGCTAATTAATTTCTTGACAAGCGCCGCAATACGAATATATTCGTTAGCGTTGCTAAGTACTTTACGCAGCCTGACGCGCGTGGTCAAGCCGGAGGTATTTGTGGCAGAACTCTTTCAGCTTTCGCAGGTCGCCGCGGTGATGCTGGGCGTGCGCGATGTCCCCACGGCACTGGCGTTCTATGGCGACAAACTGGGCCTGAAAACGATTATGCAGGAGTCGCAGATCGCCCTCCTCGAGTGCGGCACCGTGATGCTGGGACTCAACCGCGGGCTGGCGCAATCGGCGACGCAGCTGGCGGGTGCGACAGAAGTGGTGTTTCGCGTCGAGTCTGTGCGGGCGGCGCGGCGCGGGCTTATCGCGCAGGGCGTTGCGTTTCTTGACGAACCGCGCCAGGTCACACCGACCGACTGGGTCGCGCATTTCCGCGACGTGGACGGGCACCTGCTCTCCATCTTTGGACCGGAAGGCCAGGCCTAAAAAAACCCGCTGCGGTCTCTCGCAGTGTCCGCTCTGCCCGACACGAGCAGGCGGGGGGATGGATTTTCCCTCTCTGCGTTGATGACGGCGGGGCGCTTCGGAGGTATTCTTCCGCCATGCGCAACCATC
>JBEKSZ010000303.1:0-9897 GCA_049516615.1 Candidatus Acidiferrum sp.
ACACGCGCAAAAAGTGCAATTGATCAGCAAGAGCAATCGAAAAGATGATCGCCACGATGCGCGGACGCTGGCACGGCTGGCGAGAATCGCTCCTGAGCTGTTGGGGCCGGTGCGGCACCGCAGCGCGCAAGCACAAATTCATCTGACGGTGATCCGGGCGCGGGCGGAATTGGTGAGTGTGCGAACGGTGCTGGTGAATGCGGCGCGCGGATTGGCGAAACCGCATGGCGAACGGCTGCCGAAGTGTGGCTCGCAACAGGTGAGTCGGGAGCTGGCCGCGGAATTGAGCGCGGAGTTGCGCGAGGTTCTGGAACCGTTGCTGAAAGAAATCGAATCGTTGAACGAGCGCATCAAGGAATACATTCACCTATACCTTACAGTGGCGATGTTGCGTGAATCCAGAATCTAAGAATGCTTGACGTGCGGTTAGGGCTTAGGCTGAAAGATGGCTTCAATAGCCTGCTCGAACAGTCGCGAAATGTCGAAGGCGAGCGGCAGGCTGGGATCGTACTTCCCGTTCTCAATGGAGTTTACAGTTTGCCGTGATACTCCGAGGCGCGAGGCAAGGTCGGCCTGAGACCAGTTATGCTCGGCACGTAGAACGCGAAGACGGTTCTTCATTTCTCAGTTTAGCTCGCTTGTTTACACTCCGGAAACTGACCAAGGGCGATCAGGCCGGCCAGCTGCTCCGTCGTGGAATTACCTACCAGGCGATGGTCGCCCACTTCCACAACCGGGACCGATCTGATCCCTTTTGTCAGGAGCATCCGTGGGTTAAGAGTTACGTCAAACGTTTTCAAGGTAAAGCTCATCTGCTCTTGCAGGGTCTGTAGACGGGCAAGAACGATGGGACAAAACGGGCAACTGAAGAAGCTGTAAAAGTTGACGGCAACGGGAGCTGGGCCGGGAACAGCATGCGGCAAGGGAATCGGAGCGAACTTGTCAACGATCCTCCCGTAACCGAGAAAGCGGGAGATGCTAGGGAAGAAGCGAAACAGGGCCCAACGCAGACATGGTACGCCGACCATCCACAGCAGGGCAGCAACCTCCTGGCGTCGATAACCGAAATACCCCAACCCCGCAGCGTAGCCTAGCCAGGAAAGCGCGAGGCCGGCAACGTTGCACTGCTGTTCTTTGAATTGAGTGGTCATCGGTACCTCCATACAGAAACGGTGTAAGCGAAAGCCCACAGACCCAGCATGGGAGTTCCCAAGGCATCAGATTTAGCGTGGTAAATCCCTGCCTGATCGAGGCCCGCGACTACGAAGGCGAGAACTAGGGTCACCAGGAACGCAAGGAATGCTGATTCGAGGCAGATCCGTTTTTGCAGTTCATCCATTCTTTGCACGGCACGGAAGAGCGCCAGGACAAACAACAATGCCGGTAAGACTGGTAAGAGCGTTAGCCAGGACGGAACCGGCCACGCTGTCTTCCCGAGCGACTGGACCGCAATTTCGGTAAGCAGGGCGCAAATCGCCCAGAGAAATACGGGACGCGTGAAGCGGGAGTGCCAAGCTGCGCTCGATGATCTAGTCACGCGCTCAATGTACAATAACCTTGTCATTATGTCAAGTCTATTTGACATAGTTAAAAGCCGCTCTTTGGTTGTTTTTTTACGACCGGGACGGCTGGTCGGCAAACCGGAAGTTACTTTCGTCCCGCTCGACGACGGTCAGTTGGACGTGTAGTCGCGAAACAGGACAAATGGTTTTGGGCCGATTCCAGTTCGACGATTACGGCATTTGTCGCCCCCTACGAATCGAAGTGAGGTGGTCTAGGGCACGGTAACCAATTCGATGTGTCGTTTAATTTCGTACCGCACCGAGTCGCCACAGTGCTGGAGCTCCACGTCAGTGCAATCTCGTCCCAGCACCTCAACG
The DNA here is from genome assembly GCA_049516615.1 of Candidatus Acidiferrum sp. Classification (GTDB taxonomy): domain Bacteria; phylum Acidobacteriota; class Terriglobia; order Acidiferrales; family UBA7541; genus Acidiferrum. Next base: position 1,881 of record JBEKSZ010000303.1, read on the forward strand.
GGATTTTCCATCTCCGCGGACAGAAGTTTTCCGCTCAGCACCCTGAGGTGAACATCGAACGTTTCCATTCCGACTTCGGCGGAAAACTTGCCGTCACCATTCTTCTCGACCTCCACCCAGTTGTTCGCCGTGTCGGAAACAGGAGCTCTCATCCATTCCGCAGGAAGCTTGATTTGTGGAATAGAGGGGGGTAGATGCCGCACTAGGAGGTTGGCGATGCCATCAGGCGTCGCATCGGCAAGGGTGAAATCAAAATCGATGGAGTCTTGCCCCAACATCACGAAGTTGCCATCAGCCCAGGAATTTGGCGTCCCGTGTGCAAAATAGAAGTGATCGCCGACACGGTGCAACTGGCCTAACTTATTGGCGAGCCACAGGTCGCTGTATAGAGTGAGCAAGTCCGTGATTGGCCCAATCAGCGGGATTACGTGACTGAGGTCCGGGACAGAAGGGTTAGCCGCAGGGTCGAGCGAGAGTGGCTGGCGAAAGCTTTGCGCCGCCGGTGAAAGAATTACCGGATCGTCGTTGACGACGAGATTGGACCACGCGCATTCTTCAATAAAGGCTCCGGCCCCATCTTTTTTCACCACACAATTCACGTCAGCGTGATAGGCGATCGTTTGGTAGCGGCCTTTGTTCGTTGCCTTCATGTGGTAGGCAAGTTTCTCCCCCTCTTCATACTTGCGGCTAAGAACGATGGACGTTTGCCCGAGTTTCACGTTGGCGGGTGCTTGGGCTACGAACACGCGAGGCATCGAAAGTGCCAGCAAAGCGATGACGGGCAGCTTTTGCAGTACAGATTTCATAGTTCGCATCCCAAAGCGTACAGGGAAAGGCTCCGGAACAGTTAGCTCCCGATTTGTCGGGTGGGTTTTCGAGCATCGCAACCGGCCAAAGTTCAAAGTCCTATGAAGTCGGGAAACGGACATTCCCACGATTAGCGCGTTTATGAAGGGCGAGACCCTGTGTTGTGTTCAAGCAATGAAGAACGAACCTCTGTACAACTGAATCAGAAGCCACGCGGCGACCATGAGAAGCCGAGGCCCGCCTTTAAGCGCAAACGCAAGCGGTAAGGCCGCGAGGTCGAAGTACATTTGCGTCTGCATCCAAGTAGCATCGTAAAATCTCGTCAATTGGAAACTGACTGAGGAAGGCATCCACATTGCGGTGTAGAGGAACTATTCCGTCGAAACGACCGCAATCGATGCTAAACCAATGCCATTGCGCCAGTGTGGAAGTTCTCGGCGAGAGGCTCCCGTCCACCGGACACAGACAACTATGACGAGGATTGGAATCGCCAAACAATATAAAAGTCGGATTGGAGCAGGAGTCATTGAGGCTTCATCTTAAATCACGCAACGGTCCTCGTGAAGTTTCCATAATTTGAGTAACTCCTGATTTGTCGTGCATTTACGGGAAATGTGACTTCTAGAACCCGAGTGGAACGGCTATGTTCTCAAGGGAATTGATAATGTGCAGTAGCCTCGCCGCTCTGGCGCTCGGGGGTTGCGCGGCAGTCGATAAGCGCAAGCAGGGTTGTTTGGACTGCTCTAACTGCGCTCCCGAGCTGCTCTGTCGGTGCACAGTGAGCACAATCTAATGCGCGAGACGAATGCCGTTCACGAGCAACCTCACCATCAGTAACGCTACAACCGTGAGCGCCACCTCCGCGCGAGTGAAGTAAGACAGAGTGCGGGCAGGTTGCCTCCCCGGAAAGCTAATCGCAGCTCCCACGACGGCAAACAGCCAAAAGACTGATCCTGTCAGAGATGAACCCACGAGAAATCGCGGCAGCGGCCAGTAAACGAGCAAAACGAGAAAGGTGCCGATCAGCCAAGGCGCGAGGGTCGTGCAAGCGACAGCTTTCACCCGACCGAACTCGGGCGGCGCCCACCGCAGCAATTCCTGTCCCATGCGATACATAAAGTACGCAAGGAGAAGGAGGCCAATTGCCGAGGCGATATAGCTGCCGGTTGCAGAAATATTCAGGAACGCGAACGCGATATGGAAGTCTCCGCCAAGAGGCGCGCCAACAAGCGGGCCAAGAAAGGAATAAATGCCCACGATTCCGAGCATAAGAAAAGCGAGGCCCGATGTTCTTTCTTTGAATCGACGTTCGTATAGGACAAAGCACGCAGTCCCGACTATCAAACTGAAGAGCGGCCCAATAGCGGCCATGATGGCGAGCTGACCCGGCGTCGCATCCGCTGCATCCGGATTGACCCACATCTGAAACATCGTTGAATTGAATCCGAGCAGATAACCCGCGATCGCGTGCGCAATTTCGTGCGGCGTCACATTCACTGCAAACGCCGTGACGAAAAGAATTGTCGGACGGATAGCGGCGACGGCATTGCGCGAAGCGTCAGATCGGGAAAGCTCGGGGTTCATTTTGCAAGTCTAAGTTGTGGCGGCTGATTCTCCCACAATTACCGGAGGACCGCGAAGAACCACGCCGCTGGGGTCAGTCGCGCTGCTTCCCAGGTGAGGGAAACGCTACCGAGACCGTGGTATCCACCTCGACAAGCATGCCATCCAGCGACGTCGGCTCGTATCGCCATTGCAGTACTGCCTTGACTGCGTACCGCCCGCAGGTTTCCGGGCCGGAAACATATTCGGCGCTCTTGACAGCACCGTTCTCGCCGATGAGTACGTGAAGAACAACAGCTCCATCCACACGCTTGCCCGTAAGAGGTGGGTACAACGGTGGGACCGTGTGAGTCAGCTTCGCCTTTTCGACATCCTTTTTCACGTGGACTCTGCGCGGCGGTGGTGCCTGCTCCTTGGTACCGTCTGTTGTGACGTCTCGCTCACTTCAACGCTGGAAGGGTCTTGCTTGGCCGTGAGGCAAGGTACTCAGACGATCAGTAAGCAAAACGCAACGCTTCTGAGTTTCAAAAGTGCACCTTTAGAATTGACACCGACGGGGAAACCGAAGTGCCCGGTAAGTCGTGCCGGAAACTTAGAACCGGGCCCGATTCTACTTTTCCGATTACCGCGTCTATCAAGCGCTTGCCTGATTGAGCGCGCCTCCGGACCGACCTCCCTTGTCTTCGAGATGCACCGGCAAAGTTTGTAGAGCTGATTCAGGCGATGAGATCGATTGTGGTCTTCGCCACTTCGTCCGCCGTCTTCAGGCTTCCGAGGTTGGCCGAATACAGGTTCTTGGCGGACAGCAGGGCAACCACCGAAGCGCTGAGATTTACTGTGTCCTGGTTTGCTCCGCTGGCAGAGCCCGTGCCAAACGAGGCGATCTTGCTTCCAGCGCTCTCCAGTTGCGCCGCCGCCTGATGCAATCCTTGCAGGGCAATCGTAGATAGATCCATACTCGGGCTATCGGCAATATCCGCTGAAACTTTAGCCGCAGTCTAGCCAAACTGCGGCAAACCCCGCTACAAGGTCCGCCCAGCGCGGGGACAATTTCATATGTCTGGTTCCGGCTGTTGGCCAGGCATTGCGCACTCACGCTGGTTTAATGCGGTTCGTGGACACGTCGTGATAACTTGGCGCTGTATGCGCAACCTCTTAAATAGCTGCATCGTGCTGTTTCTTGTCGGAGGCAGCTTCTTCGCCCAACAGCCCGCTCCCACGAGCATCGCGATCGATACAGAACACGCCGGGTGGTCCTCGGTGCACCGCCAGTTCGTCATTCACGTTCACAATGGAAAAAGCTACTTGGGCGACCAGGTAATCGATCAGCCTAAGGTCGACTCTCTGCTGAACGCGCTTCGCGAGCCGGCCGTCACGTCGCCTAATATCGAAAATCTTGGCATATCTCGCGACTGGTTGGAGCGCAACGTCGCGCCCGTTCCAAAGGATGGAGCGCCCACTCAACTGTCACTGTTTCGCGAAAGCTTTTGTGATACAGAACGGATCAGACGGCTTCTGCCGCAACTTTTTAAGTTCGCGAAATTCGATGACTATCCGTCAGTTCAGATTACAGTCGTACTCGCTGATGGCCAGAGTTGGTTGGCTAGCTCCGAATCATACTACCCGTTCATGCTTCCTTGGAAAGTCACGGTCGGCGGCCGCACGCAAACGGATTACAACGCCGACATCTGGCGGGCAGTAGCCGCGATGTTGCCAGGCGGAAGTCTCAATCAGGCTCGTTTTTAAGTGGCGGTGAATTGAGGAACGAGCTCGCTCAGGCCGTCATGAATGATATTGCAGGGCAGTGGGACGCCCTCGGAGTGGAGAATCTCGCGCCGGGGAGTTTCCCGGAATCCGCAAAGAGGGCCTCCTGACAGGGAACTTCCTCATCGCCGTCACGGGAATGGGTGTATCTGAGTTGCTGGCTTTGCAATGGTCCGACCTTGATTTCGAGCGCCGTCTGCTGCATATCCGGCGCACGTATTATCGGGGAAACTTTGGCCTTCCAAAAACACAGACCAGCGAGAGGGTGATCCCCATTAGCGATGGCTTACTGTTTGCACTGAGAGAGCACAAACGGCATGTAAGGAAAAGTGCAATGGATTTAGTGTTTCCGAATGCGGATGGTAAGCCTTACGAAGCAGCGAATCTATCGCACAGGGTCCTTCATCCCGCGCTTGCACAGTGTGGGCTTCAAATGACGGGCTGGCGAGTATTTCGTAGGTCCGTCGCAACAACACTCAGCGAAATGCGAGATGTGCGAACGACGCAACTGGTTCTTGGGCATTCGTCTCCGCACACGACGCTGGCGTTCTACACACAGTCGGTAGAGGAATCTCAGCGCAGTGCAATTTCGAAGCTGGAAGAAATAATGTTCCCAAGTTCGAGGAAAGCCTACGGCTAAAGCATTGAAAAGATTGGCTGGGAGGCCTGGACTCGAACCAGGATAGCCAGATTCAGAATCTGGAGTCCTGCCAATTGGACGACCTCCCAGCAGTTCACAGCGAACAGGTTAACCGCACCGTTGTGTTTTGGTGTTGCCGCAGGTAGGTCCGAAAAACCGCTGTTTCGTCGACCTTGCCAACTCGGGCACGACCCGATTTGCGACATCCTCAGGCGCATCCCGCAGGATGCTTCGCGCCGAGCGATTAACTCATTCCTGTAGCAAGAATATCACGCGAACGACGCGAGCCGCAACGAAGCGGGTTACCGAGGTTTGGTCGGGGTTTTCTTTCCTCATCTGACAGTTTATAGTAACTGTCAGATAGGAGGCTCCGATGACCATTCCCTTGCAGGCACTTCGAGATAAGCGTGAGCAGCTCGTCGCCAGTCTGGCGCACGTGGACGACTTTCGCCCCGGTTTTTTGACCGCGAGATTCCGTAAGTGTGGCAAGCCCAACTGCCACTGCGCTCAGGAGGGCGCTCCGGGACACGGCCCTTCCTTTTCGTTGACTCATCGCACTGCTGGAAAGACGATCACCCAGGTCATTCCCCAAGGTCCCGCCGTCGAACGGGCCAAAGCACAGATCGCGGAATACCACCGTTTCCGGGAACTGGTACAGGAACTAATCGTCGTGAGTGAGCAAATCTGCTCCACTCAAGTGCGGGATTCAGAAGCGCTCCCTGCGAGCGAGGCTAAAAAAAAACCTCTTCGCCGGTCTACTGGGCAGCGACGTCGTTCAGGAGATTGAAACGCTCCTCGGGCGTCAAGCGGTGCAAGACCTGGATATGGAAGCGCTGGAGCTCGCCGTGCGACACCAGGTTTTGCAACTGGCAGGAGCCGCGGTCGAGCAACGTCTCAACGCTGATATCAGCGATGGGCAAGACTCGCGAACCCGTTGTGCTTGCGGGCAGGAAGCGCGTTTGGTCGGTCGCCGGAGCAAGCAGGTGCAGAGTGTCCTCGGTCCTCTACAACTTGAGCGCGCCTACTATCACTGCTCCAGCTGCGGACACGGCTTCTATCCTCGCGATAAGCAGTTGGGAATAGAAAATACATCGTTCTCTCCAGCCCTCACACGCATGGTGGGCACCGTGGGTGCGATGGTCAGTTTCCAAGAAGGCAGTGAGTTGTTGCAGGATCTGGCCGGCGTGGCGGTGGATCCCAAGCAAGTGGAGAGAACCGCAGAAGCTCTGGGAAAAGAAATCGCTGAAGACGAACGCTTGCACACCGAACCGCTGGATTCTCTTCCTCTGCCGCAGACTTTGTATCTCGGCATGGATGGAACAGGGATTCCTCTACGCAAAGAGGAACTCGTGGGCCGCACCGGCAAGCAACCAGACGGGTCCGCCAAGACCGGCGAGGTGAAACTCTGCACCGTTTGGAGTGCGGAATCGCTCGATGAACAAGGCACGCCCATCCGCGATGAAGGATCAGTCACCTATTCAGCGGCCCTCGAGAGTGCCTGTGCGCTGGATACCGCTGCGTCACGTTCTCCCTTTGCCCAGCGCGTCTGGAGAGAAGCTACGCGCCGCCGCTTCTGCCAAGCGCCCCGTAGGGTCGTGCTTGGGGATGGGGCCCTGTGGATTTGGAACATCGCCGACGATCAGTTTCCAGGGGCCATCCAGATTGTGGACCGCTATCACGCCAAAGAGTATCTGAGTGATCTGGGAAAAGCTCTTTACGGTCCCACCGCGCCACGGGCTGCACAATGGGCAGAACGCCGCAAGAAAGAACTCGATACCGGAAAATTCCCAGCTCTACTCAACGCCATCCGCCGCCAGATCCCGCGCTCCGATCTGGCTCGTCGCTGTCTCCATTATTTCAAGACCAACCGCGACCGTATGCGCTATCCGGAGTTCCACGCCCAGGGCTTGTGCACATCCTCCGGTGTCGTCGAGGCCGGATGCAAGGTGGCCATTGGCACACGCCTCAAACGTGCCGGTATGCACTGGACCAGGCAAGGCTCCAACGCCATCATTGCTCTCCGCTGCGCAAAACTCAGTGGTCGTTTTCAAGACTTCTGGGAGCGCAGATCAGAACGCAGGGCTGCATGACCATCACTTTCTTGGGGTGCACCCCTGGCTCCCTTCTGGGCAGAATTTCTCTATCCCTACTGGAAGGATCCCAATCCAACCAACGAGTCCAAAGTGCGCCAACTGCTCACCCTCGAGACGACAAAATTTCAGTACCTGCAGGGCTTCCGTAACCCGGAAGACGTGAGCCCCGATGCGTACACATTTGACCAGATGACTCTCGCCCGCCCCGGCAACGACAAGATACAACTGGCATTGTTCTACGATTACCGCAACAATCCTCCGCTTTATCCGGCCTGGCACAAGTATCTGCGCGAGAAAAAACCTGCAGTCCTAGTGGTCTGGGGTAAAAACGATCCGGTTTTTGCGGCCGCCGGGGCGCAAGCATTCCTGCAAGACGTTCCAGAGGCAGAGCTGCACTTGCTGGACACGGGTCATTTTGCATTGGAGGAACACGGTGCGGAAATCGCTCAACTCATTCGCTCATTCCTCGCAAAGAACGTTCGCTAAGGAGTCGATTTACGTGGCAAGCAAATGACGCGGCCGCAGTGGATGGCCGCGTCGGCCGGTTGAGAGGATGCCATGAGCTGGGACAATCTGTTTCACGAAGGCGAACTGAGAGCGCAAGAGTTGGCAGGCGAGCAGAAGCAGGGCGAATCCAACGGCGCCATGATTGGGACCAAAATCATGAGTGGCGCCATGAATTTCATCCGCACGCAGAAAATGGCGGTGGTCAGCAGCCGTGATATAGCCGGTCGCCGATGGGCCTCTGTAGTTTTGGGCAAAGCAGGATTCCTTGAACCCAGCAGCGACCGGAGATTCCTGACGATGGCCATTGATCCCGCCGAAAATGACGCATTGGACCCGCTGTGGGAAAACCTGAAGGCAGACGCGCATATCGGAGTGCTCATCATCGAACTTGCCAGCAGGCGCAGGCTGCGGGTGAACGGGCTGGCGGTTCGAGCCAATGATGCGCTCAGTGTTACGGTGGAAGAGTCTTTCGCTAACTGCCCGAAATACATAACTCGCAGAGAAATCCAGATTGAGCCGCGGGAGCAGATTGCAAAAGAAGAGCGCGTTTTGCAGGGTCACACGCTTGGCGAGCCACAAATTTTGATCGTGGCAGCAACCGATGTGTTGTTCCTGCTACCGGCCACCCAGCGTGGAGCAGACG
>JBEKSZ010000304.1:0-4292 GCA_049516615.1 Candidatus Acidiferrum sp.
TTTCAACGCGACTACAACGGTAAGCAGCCCGGCGATCCGAAAAAGGCGGCGCAAGCGATCGTGCGACTGACGCAGGAACAGAAACCTCCCTTGCGACTGTTGCTCGGCAGCGATGCGTACAATGGGGCGGAGAAAAACGACCTCGCACGCCTGGAAGAGGCAAGGTCCTGGAAAGAACTCAGCCTGTCCACTGATTTCGAGTCGAAGCCTCCACACCCGGAGCGACCAAAGTGAACCTACCTTCGCGGGAATCCGGCCCACGGACGTGCCGCCTTTTCCCGCCGCGCAAATCGTAGGAGCACGCTTCGCATTTTTTGTTTCGCTGGCTCATGTCAAAGACCGCCTAAAGCAAGGCGACGGTGTGTTCGAGAGCGGTCTTGAACTTTTTCCTGCTCTGTTCGTACACACCACGCTTCATTTGTTTTGCATCACTTAGAGTGCGCTCAGTTGCACAGAAGCACCCCACTTGCGGGGGCTGGGGAATTGAAATCAGCCGTCAAGCTGTAGGGACTTCCTCATTCTCGCGCCAAAACACTGTCAACATCAGAGCCACGCCAAGCCCAATACAGACATCGGCGAATCGAGCAAGCGCAATGTGCCACGGGGGCCCCGTCCGCGGTACGAGCAGGACAATCCCGAACGCAACGCCCGCAAATCGGTAGGCGCTCCGATTACCGTGCGCTACTGCAGTGAGAAAGCCCAGAACAAAAACGCCGGCGCCGAAGACCAGCATGCCGGTGGGCACGAATGTAGCAACGATGGCCCCGACCGTTGCGCCAAGCAACGTTCCCATGAAGCGCTCTCCAGAAACGGAGAGCGCAGCACCGAGTGACGACTGCGTAACAACCAAAGTCGTAATTGATGCCCAGTAAGCTTCTGGCAAGTGGAATTGCTTAGCGACCACCAAGGAGGCCATCGCGGCAACAGCCGTTCGCGCGGAGTGAACCGCCACCTGCCGCCAACGCGATCTGGCTGGACTACTCTCCACCGCTAATGTTCCAGTCGTCACTATTTTCACCAGACTACCCGTTGTGCCTCTTGCAGAGAGCCTGCTTAAGCTCTCCAAAAACATATTTGATCTAATCTATAACCTGAGTAAACCGGACCGCCGCGTCGTCGTGCCCGAACCGTTTGTGACCTTGATGTTTCCACTCTTCCTGCCTTCTTCATGCGATTGGAGAAATCATTCTGGTCCGGACTATAAGTTCATCATCTTTCGAGTTGCCAGCTGCAGCGAGCCGTCCGATCTTCAGAGCCTCAATCACGTTCTTCGCTCCTCTTGTTGGGTCAAACGCAGCACTCGGGTTAGCACGCCTGCTTCCACTGGTATGGCATCGATGCCCTTCAAGTTTTCCTTTGCGAGATCGCTAAGAATATGTCCCGGAGGCATCTCGAGAAAAAGATTGCAGCCTAGTTCCTTGAGTACTGTTGTAGCGTCATGCCAGCGGACGCCATGCGCAATGTTATTTGCCAGATCACGCGCAATTAGTTCTTTGGTGCGCATGGGTCGCGCGGTCACATTTCCGACGTAAATCAGTTTCGGTGCGTTTAGATGCATCGACGACATCCGCCTCTCCAAAAGATCGGCTACGGGCTGAAGTAAAGGGCAATGCGAGGGAACGGAAACATGCAGGCGCACAGCCTTGCTGGCGCCTTCGCGACGAGCTTCGTCCAATACCTGATCCATTGCCACATTCGAGCCGGCAATCACAATCTGGCGGGGCGCATTGATATTTCCAACGAAGACCGGGTCCTGCACAGAGGTCACAGCCCGCACGATTTTCGTGACCCGACTTTCATTCAGTCCCACGATCGCGGAGAGACCGTAGCCAGTCGGGTACAGTTTCATCATCTGCTCTGCGCGTAGCTTCACCAACTCGACGGCGTCCTGCAATGACAGAACACCAGCAGTAACGGCAGCGGCGAATGCACCAACGGAAAGACCGGACGCAGCCGCGGGCCGAACGTCCTGCTCCATCAGGGCGCGCGCAGTAGCAATTCCTGCCGCGAGCAGCGTGAGCTGCACAGAGACATCAGATTTGAGCCCTTGTTCACTGTCGAGGTTGCGTACGTCGGAATGAAGCACTTCGCTGATTTCGTCGACCGTGCGCACGACGGCGGGATGATCGAGCAGGTGGTGTAGCATCCCGGGTGACTGCGCACCTTGGCCAGGAAAGATAAACGCCACACTCATACGACGGTCACTTCACTGGTGGGCCGCTCGTTCCATGGATCATCGCCGAACGTCGGCCCCTCTGGGTAACGCAAGAGTATCCGACCGGCCGACGCGCGAACGTACTCTTCAAGGGAGAAGCCGCACTCGGGAGTTTCCACGCGAACGTCCACCCTGGTTTGCAGCCCCGTCACGCGATCCCATAAAGACCGCGCCTGCTCCACGACGATCCGCTGCGGGGCGCGGATCGCGATATCAAGATCGCTCGTTTCCGTTGTGACCAGGCTTCCTGTGGCCAACTCAAACCCAACGCTCCCAGTGGGCCCCCACGGCAAGGTGAAGTCCCACCACCTTTCGATGACCACTTGCAAGACCTTCAATGCAGGCGTTCGAGGAATCCAACTTGACGCTCGGGTGAGGACGAGCAGGTCCGCGGGCCGAACAATTTTGTCTATCAGTATTTTCGGACAGAACCCTCCCCAGCGTTCGCTTCGGGTTGTTCCTCGCACTCCGACCGCGATCTGGCCAACCGGGGCTCGAGCGCGGCGAACGACAACCCACGGCCACGTGGTCAGCGACTCCTTTACCCAAGATGGCTGAGCGACGCAACCTGCCGGTAGGTAATCTCGATCGATGCCAAAAAGGTCGTGTACCTGCGGGTCGCTGATTTCGGAGAGACTCATCCATCACTCACTTCAACCAAGATGGTTCACAACCACAATCCACATGGCTAGCGTGACCACACCGAGTACGTACGATTCGATCAGGCCAGAGCTGGCGAGCTTCGGATTTGCATCAATGCCCTTGCCGAAGACGAGGCCGAAAAATCCACACGGTATGGCGCTGATCAACGTAACGTAACGCGTCTGCGACAATGACAAGTGAAGCAGCATCGCGGTCCCGAGAGCGAGCCCCGGCTGCAACAGATTTTTGAGAAAAACTACAACCACCGCGTTCCTGCCGAATTCGAACTTCTGAGCCGAAACAACCAGACCTGTGAGTACGAGAGCGGACCCCGTCGACGCCGATCCCATTACCGCGAGAGACCGATCCACATAAGAAGGGAGTTGCAGTCCTGCACAAGAGAACACAAATCCGAGCAGCGGCGCCCAGACAATAGGCGCCTTCCCAGCATGGAGTAGAGAAAGAGCGATGTGCTGAAATGAAAGTCCCTCGCCTGAAGGGTCCCGTTCCGCTTCGAGGATCGCAAGGGTGATCGCGGAAATAGTTATGGAACCGAGAGCAATGGACGTTGCTACCGTGACCAGAGACTGGGGCCCGAAGACAGTTGCAAGCAGGGCTAAGCCCACCGCAGCCGAGTTTGGAAAGCTGACCGTCAGCGCCAGGTCTGCGCTCGACGAAGTGCGCAGCTTTTGGCTGGAACGAGCCCACCAGAAGGTGAGTGCATACAGAACGACGTAGACAATTGTAAGCACGAGGGCTGCTCCAGCTTGTTCTCTTAGCTCCGCTCGCGGAGTCCGGGCCATGGACATAAACAGCGAACAAGGGATGGCGAAGCTCATTACAAAGGTGATCAGCGTTCGAAGATTTTGATTGTCCATCCTGCGCCAGAGCCCGGCGAAATAGCCAAGCAGCAGGCCGGCAAAGATGGGGACCAACGCGTCGGCAAGAACCTTTGTCATTCGCGTGTCCTCACGCCTTCATCCACTGCTCTTCGATGTGTGCACGTGCGGCCACACTTGCCTTCCGCGTCTCACGCGCAGCCTTGGAGTTCAACCGATTGCCGAGATCTGTAGATCCAGCTCGGGCATCTGCAACTGCATCGATCAACTCTTTTTGCACCTGAGCCACGGTGGCCCGCGCCGGCTTGTCGGGATCTTCCACATGCAGCAATTTATGAAGCAGCCCGAGTTTTGCGTAGTCGCGAACGTTGTACGACAAGGGAGCGATCTCATGCCCCAGGCGATCCAGTTCCGCAACGGTGCGAAGAGTGATTCGCGCCGCCGCTTCTTTATGCATGGCATGGATCACAACATCGCTGTCGTCGAAAGCGAGAATTCGGTTGGCCTGATAGCCATGGGTCAGAAAGCCTCCAGAGATTGCTTGTCCTACGACCAGCGTGATCACCGGATGTCCTTTCATGCGGGCGGAAGCATAA
>JBEKSZ010000305.1:0-4227 GCA_049516615.1 Candidatus Acidiferrum sp.
TGGTCAGGAACTCCGCTTCTTCCGCGCGGTGTTCGGCGTGGTCGGCCATGTCAGCGGTGTAGTAATGGATTTTCCAGTTGCTGGAGATCGCCGCGTGCAGGGGATAAAGGCGGCCGTCAATCATCATGACGCGATATTTGCGGGCCTTGCCATCGGGACCGCGGGCATCGAGGTATTCGATTACGGTCAGGTCGGAACCGGGTAGCTCGGCCAGCGCGGAGGGGAGGTCGGCGGGAGTTTCAAGGCGAAGAAAGTTTTCTCCGCCGTGAAAGCCCGGAGTGCGCAGAAGCAGGGGAAACGCAAAGCCGTGACCGGCGAGGGTGGCGAGGGCATCGGACGCGGCAAGCTGATCGCGAGACAATACGACGGTGCGCGCAGTGACTACTCCAGGGATTCCCGAAAGGCGGCGGGCGATTTCACAACGCCCGGTAGCCAGCACGGCAGCGGGTGGGTTGATGACGGGGGCGGTGGTGTTGGCCAGCACGGCTTGCGCGCCGATGAGTGCGGGAGCGGTCAAATCCGCATCGCCGATGGCGTTCACGATGAGCTGATGAGGCGGCAGAGGAACACTTGAGTGGTAGAACTCGGTGGCGACGAGATAGGTGAGGAACACGCGGTCGCTGAGGAAAGTCTCGATGCGTACATTGCCGCCGGCCACGGAAGCCAGTGCCAGCACCGTGATGGGCGGTTTTTCTCCGCGGTAGGTTAGCGGGATCACGCATTGGCTATAAAAGGCGGTGCGGCGGTGCCAGGCAGCAAGATCGTCGTTTCCCAAGGCGGTTTGCACAAAGGACATGCCAATGTGGGCCTGGCGAAAGTTGGGGTCCAATTTTAGGGCGTGGGCGTAGTGTCCGCGGGCCTTTTCGGTTTGGTCATCCTGCAGCAGAACCGTGGCGAGATTCACGCGGGTCATTACATCGTCGGGATGCTTGGTGACGGCTTCTTCGTAGATGACTTGCGCTTCGTGTTTTTTTCCGCTGGCATAGAGGAGCCTGGCCAGATTATTCAGCGCCCCGGCATGAGCAGATTCGAGTTGCAGCACGGCTCGGTAGGCATCCGTGGCCTCTGGCGTGCGGCCCAGTTGACTGAGAATATTGCCGCGCAGGAAGAGCAGCGCGGGCGTGGCGGGCTGGCAGGCGAGACGCTCTTCAACGGTCTGCAGGCCGGATACCAGGAAGTCGTGGGCGTGGAGATCCTGCGGCTTGGCAGGCTGGCTTGGGGGCGCGGTGTTGGTGAGGGTGCGACCCAGCGAGAGCGTGCGGTCGAGGAGGGCGTCGATGTCCGCGCGAGTCGTGCGGTGGTTGACGATGGCGGCGCGAATGGCCAGACGGCCCTCGAGCGTGGTACTCGAGGGGACTGCGATGCCCGACTCCTGCAGAGCGATGACAATTTTCTCGTTGAGTTCGTTGAGACCGGTGGGATCACCGGCTCGGTAACGGAAGCAGACGATATTGAGTTCGACGGGAGCGAGTAGTTCGAGTTCCGGCGTGGCGCTGATGCCGGTTTCAAGATGGCGGGCTAACGCGCAGGTGTGCGAGATGACGGCTCCGAGCGCGTCTGCGCCGTAGACCTTTAGCGTGAACCAGGTCTTCAGGGCGCGAAAACTGCGCGAGAGATCGGGGCCGAAATCGCAGGGCCAAGGTGAACCGGCGGAGAGACCGTGCTGGGCGCGCTGGAGATAGGCTGCGGGAGAAGCAAAGGCGCTTTGTTGCAGCGTGCCATTGCGCACAAGGATGTAACCGGCATCGTAGGGTACTTGTGCCCACTTGTGAAAATCAAAGGCTAGCGAATCGGCGCGTTCGATTCCCGCAAGCTTGGGGGCGAGATCGGGCGCAAGCCGGGCGAGTGCGCCAACGGCGCCATCAACGTGAAACCAGAGGTGCTGGCGCTCACAGAGAACGGCAAGGGACGCGAGATCGTCGATGGCGCCGGTGTCCACGGTTCCCGCGTTGCCGACGACGAGGAACGGCGTGCGGCCAGCGCGACGGTCCGTTTCGATGGCTTTGCCGAGGGACGCGAGATCGATGTGGTGACGCTGGTCCGTTGCGATCAGGCGCAGGGCATCGCTGCCAAGGCCGGAGATGTCCATGGCTCTGGCGACGCAGCCGTGTACCGCGCTCGAGGCGTAGGCGGTGAGGTGGCTCGCCTTTGCAGCTACGCCCGTGCGACGAACGGAAAAGTCCAGCGCTGCATCGCGAGCAATGATTACGGCGATCAGGGTGGCGACGGAGGTCCCGGTGACGAAGTGGCCCCTGGCGGTTTCCGGGAAACCAAAGAGCCCGCGCATCCATTGGGAGATTTGGCGCTCGATCTCGACCGGGGCGTGATCGCGCCCTGCGACGTTGGCGTTCAGCCCAGCGGCCAGCATTTCGGCTAGCATCCCGACCGGGGTGCCTCCCCCGTGTACCCAACCCATGAAGCCGGGGTGAACGTTGCCCGCGGCGTAGGGCAGGATCTGGCGCAGAAATTCGCTGTGAACCGTGGCGAGGTCGTTGGGCGCGCGGGGGAACTCGTCGCAGCGAATCTTGGAGCGTACCTGGTCAGGGAGCGGCTGCCACACGGGGCGCTCGCGGATATTCTCAAGGTAGCCGAGTATGTCCTCGAGCATGCCATGCGCCTGGGTGCGAAAGACTTGCCAGTCTACGGGATCCAGCGAGGCGTTGACGTCCGGAACGGTTGCTGGCGCGGCTTGCTGGTCCTGGCAGTCAACGATCCGATTCATGCGTGCTCCTACGCGCAAAGGGTTCCTGGCTGCCTCTTTTGTGCAATCGGGTGACCGGAAGAACCGACCTTGGCCCGGGAAGCGTGAGCAGATTCTTATTTTTGCCGCGCCGGCACCTCACGGTCTTCAAATCCGCGGATTCCCGGTCACGTCACAGCAGCAGGGAAGAGCGGCGGTGTGGCGCGACGCACAGCTGCCACCGGCGGAGACAAGTTGGAGGGTTTCACCCGATTGCATGCAGGAACCTAAGCAGAAAGGTAGAGTGTTCCCCCGATGGCCAGGGAATCGCTGCGGTGTGAGGATGGACTCCTCTTGTACATGGCGGCGCGAACTACTGGACGGCGCCGGACGAAATAAGGAGCTGCACATGCCGATTCTGACGTGGATTTTTCTGGGGTTGATCGCCGGTTTTATCGGAAGCAAGATCGTGAATCGCACGGGCGAGGGCCTGTTGCTCGATATTGTGCTGGGTATCGTAGGCGCGGTGGTTGGCGGCTGGCTGTTCAACACCTTCGGGCATTCTGGAGTTACGGGGCTGAATCTGTACAGCATCATGGTTGCGGTGGTTGGTTCAATCGTGTTGCTGGTGATTTACCACGCGTTTCAGGGTGGGAGGCGGCGGATCGTCTGACGTCCCTCTGGCGCTGACAGGCGCGTAATTCTGATCAGAAATTATTGGGCGAATCCTTATTTAGTTCAGGGATTCGCCCTTTTTCTTTGCACCTCGGCGAAGCCAATGGCAAGACCCTGCGAGAGGGAAAATTTAGCTGCGCTTCTAAGATGTGGAGCGTGCGGCAAGTAGCCCTGAAAACGGGTTGGATCTTGTACCGGGCAAAACTGAGACCGGGCGCCCGTACTGCACGGGTTTAGCGCAAGAGGTCTTCTAGGGTGACGCGGGCGTCGGTTTTGGCGTCGCGGTATTTTACGACCACCGCGCATTGGAGGCTCAGGTGCCATTTGGCGGCGGGCTGGGTGGTTAGCGCGCGGTTGCCGGGGACAACTACCGCGCCTTCGGGGATGACGAGCGGGGCGGCGTCGCTGGCGGTGTAGATCTGGTCGCGGACCAAGTCGTAGACGGGCACGGAACGATTCAGGATGGTGCCCGTGCCGACGACGGCGCGCTGTTTAATGATGGTGCCTTCGTAGACGCCGGAGTTGCCGCCAACCATCACCTCGTCTTCGATGATGACCGGAAGGGCGCCGACGGGTTCAAGGACCCCGCCGATTTGGCTGGCGGCGGAGATGTGGCAGTTTTTGCCGATTTGCGCGCAGGAGCCTACCAGCGCGTGGGAATCGATCATGGTGTTTTCGGCGATGTATGCGCCCACGTTGACGAACATTGGCGGCATGCAGATCACCCCGCGGGCGATGAAACTGCCCTCGCGGATGCTCGAACCGCCGGGCACGATGCGAATGCCGTCGACGGCAGAGATCGCTCGTGGCGGATAAGTGGACTTATCGAAGAAGGGCTGCTTGCGCGCATCGAGCGACATGTCCGTGATTTG
>JBEKSZ010000306.1:0-4153 GCA_049516615.1 Candidatus Acidiferrum sp.
CTGCACATGCGCGCCCTGGTTCTCGATGATCAACGCCGCGCCTGGGCCAAGCGTCCCCTGCGCTTCGCCGTTCACGATCCAGACGACACCGTCGTCTTCTCCACTGACGCAGAAACTTCCCGATTCGGCATTGCTTCCACCGATTGGACCATTCCGTCCTCCCAGAAATTAGGCAGCTACCGCGTCTCCGCCGACATTACCGGAGACGCCAGCAGGGAGTTGCAAGGAAACCAACTCATCCGCATTTCCCGGTACGAACTTCCCACGTTCACGGTGAACGTCGTGGCAAACCAGCCCTTCTATCTCCCGGGCCAGAACGCTGATCTGACCGTCAGCGCCAACTACATGTTTGGCAAGCCCGTTCTTCGTGGCCACGTCCGCATCGTCCGCGAAGCTCGCCATGAATGGAACTATCGTGAACAGAAATGGGAGGCCGAAGAGGGGCAGGCTCAGGAAGGCGAACTCGACGCCAAGAACGAGTTCCGCGCTAATCTCAATCTCTCCAAAGACCACTCCGACATGGAGGATACCGACTGGAAGCGCTTCGAAAATCTTCGTTACGCCGCCTACGTGACCGACGCCTCCTCCAAGCGCACCCAGGAGCGTCACTTCGACGTGCGCATCTCTCGCGACGCGATCCATCTTTATGTGCTGAATATTGGGGGAGCGCTGCCGATTGGCCTTCGGCCTGTGTTTTACCTTTCAAGCTCTTTCGCAGACGGAACGCCCGCCGCCGCTGACGTTCTCGTCAACCTGTATACGCAAGATCCCTCCGACACCACCTCCTTAAAACCGCCGGCCCAGCCTTTTGCCACGGCGCACGTCCGCACTAATCGTTACGGCATCGGCCGCGTCCGTTTCTCTGAGCCCCTCCGAAAGGAAAAGGATCGGGATAGGGATGAGAATGTCGAGCGCATCTACGCTGCCCTGGAAGCCAAAACTCTCGACGGCCGCACCGGCCACCACCTCGAATCTTATTCGTTGCAAGAAGACCCTGCTCTTCGTATCACTCCGGAAAAAGCGATTTTGAAGCCCGACGATCGCATCGAAGCCGAACTCGAATCTTCCGTGCCACAACCACGCGTCCGCGTAGAAGTTGTGCAAACCGAAACGCAAACTATCCTGGCGTCCCAGGAAGTTAACCTTTCTCATGGCTCGACGCACGTCACTTTCCTGCCGGACAAACAGTACACCGGCACGATTGCACTCGCCGTCTATCCCCTCAACATTGAGACTGAGTCTTACTCCATGTATTCGCGGATGGCCGCAGCTTCCGTTCTGTTTCCCAAGCCAACGAATCTTCGACTGGATGTCAAACCGGTGAAGTCGACTTATCGCCCCGGTGAAGCGGCAACCGTGAATCTCCGCGTGCGCGGCTCAGAAGGTGAACCCGCCGAGGGTGCGCTCGGACTGCTCGTTTACGATCAGGCGCTTGAAGAGCTAGCTCGCACCGAAGCCAGTCTCTTCACCAGGGGGTACGAAAGCATCGATCCGCGCCTTGGCTTTCGTTCTTTCGAGGAGGATAACGACTCCATCGCCGGAGTCTCCGTAAAGCAACTTCTCAATCGAGCCCCTGATGCTGCTGTTCCTCCCGACCTCGAACTCGTAGCTCAGGCTCTGCTCTTCAACCGCAGCGGCGTGCCTTTGCGACTGGAGTCCTCCGACAGTCCCCGCTACCTCAATCAAGTTTTTCAGAAGCAGATCCACGCCGCTCTCGACCCTGTTGCCAAACTCTTGCAACAGGATTTCTCCAATACCGGCCATTTCCCGGCGAATGATGCGGAGTATGCAAGTTTCCTAAAGGACAAAGGCGTTGATAGCTCCACCCTGAGAGATCCATGGGGACAATCCTTCCACGCCCGGCGTACCTATCAGTGGATGAACGAAGTTTTCGAATTTAACAGCGCAGGTCCTGACAAAAGTCTCAAAACCGCCGACGATTTCACAGCAATGAGCCTCTCGCGGCCCTTCTTTGAGTTCGATGCCAAGCGCCTGCGCGCAGTGATCGATGCATATCACGGACACACCGGCGGTTACATTCGTGACCAGGCCACGCTCGAAGCTGCCTTCGCACAGGAGCGCACTTCACTTTCCAGTTTCATCGATCCCTGGGGCACGCCTTACAACTTCCAGTTCGAAATCGACCGCGACAACTACACCATCAAAGTGCTCAGCGCTGGCCCAGACAAACGCTTTCGCTCCGGCCCAAATGATCCCGCCGGCGATTGGGACGATTTGCAGGTCTCCGTTCAAAACATGCCTTACTTTCGTGAGACCGCCCAGCGCATTTCCGATGCTCTCTTTGAAAATGCAAAATCCTCCGCCCATTTCCCAGAAACCGAACAGGAATTCCGCAAAGTGATGGCTGATCGCGCGATCGACTGGAATGCTCTCCGCGACCCGTGGGGCCGCCCGTATCGCGTGGTCCCTACTGTGGAAATGGGCTACACCGACAAGATCACTCTGCGCGCCTACGGACAGAATGCAGTCACTTCACAAACACCGGTTACTCGGACCACGAAGGGCATCAGTATCGTCAGTGATGGCCCGGACCGTACCCCTAATACGCCAGATGACTTCGTCCTCGCCAAATTCGCCTCACCCTTCCTCGAAGAACCTGGCAACCCCACAGGCAAGCCCGCCACTCCGCAGAAACTCCAGCCCTTCTACAGCGGCAACTCGGGTGCGGTCCGTATCTTCGTTCAGGATCCGACCGGTGCAGTAATCCCCAACACGAAGATCACTCTCACCAACGAAGCTACGGGAGTCACCTACGGTGGAACCTCCAACGATCAGGGACTATGCCTGCTCTCCAATCTTCCTCCGGGCACCTACCGAGTCTTGGTCGAAAGCCCCGGTTTTCGCTCTTACGTTCTGACCAGCATTCCAGTGCTGTCTAGCAATGTTACCGATGTCGAAGTCAAGCTAAACGTTGGTTCTGCCACGGAGACCGTCGAAGTCCAGGCGCAGAATGTCCAAGTCCAGACTGAAGTATCGTCTGTTGCACTTCTCTCTCCAGGGGTCGTGCTGACCACGAAATCGGGGGCCGCTTCCGGTCAAATCAACATCCCCCTGGCCACGCCTCGTCTCCGCCAGTATTTTCCTGAAACGCTTCTCTGGCAGCCCGAAATTCACACCGATCGCGCCGGCCACTCCACAGTCAAGGTTCCTCTCGCTGACAGCATCACGACCTGGAAAGTTTCCATCATCGCCTCCACCCTTGATGGGCATATCGCCACGGGTTCCACTGACATCCGCGCTTTTCTTCCCTTCTTCGCTGAGCTCGAACCTCCTAAAGTCCTCACCGTCGGCGACGAAATCCATTTGCCGGTGACCGTGCGCAATTATCTCGATAAGCCGCAATCTGTCTCGCTTGACTGGGCCACAGAGCCGTGGTCCCAGGCTCTCTCCCCGCGCACGGTCCAGCTCAACGTTCCCGCCGGAGACTACGTCGAGCAGACTTTTTCCTTCCGCGCCGCAGTACCCACGAAGGACGCCAAGCAGCGCCTTAGCGCTTTCAATCGTTCCTCTGCAAACGATAGCGACGCCATCGAAAAGAAACTCCGAATCCATGCTGACGGCCAGCAACGCCTTGCCCAGTCCAGTTCCATCTTCCTTGGTAACACCTCGCTTTCGATTGAAATCCCGGCGAGCGCTCTTCCTGGATCGGTCGAAGCCGAGTTGGTTCTCTATCCCAATCTGATCGCCCACGTCAGCGACGCGATCGAAGGAATCATGGAGCGACCCTATGGCTGTGCAGAGCAAACCATCTCCTCGGCTTATCCCAGCCTGCTCTGGCTGCAGCTTCAAAAGTCCCAGCATTTTCCTTCCTCTCCACTCGATGCCCGGGCGAGCCATTACCTTAAGCTGGCCTACGCGAAATTGCTGCGCTACCGCGAACCCGCCGGCGGCTTCTCCCTGTGGGGCAAGGGCGAACCGGAAATTCCTGTGTCGGCTTATGCCCTTCGCTTCCTGACGGAGGCTTCGGAATTCACCGAAGTGGATCCAGACATCATTGCTGCTGCGCGCCGCTGGTTGCTGCAGCAGGCCACACCGCAGGGCGCCTGGATGGAGAAAGATTCAAAAGGCAAATTTCTGGAAATTTCTGCACTTTACAACACGGCCTATGTAGTCGAGGTCCTCGCACGTGATC
>JBEKSZ010000307.1:0-4136 GCA_049516615.1 Candidatus Acidiferrum sp.
AAACAAAATCCTACCAAATATAACAAAACAAGCAGAAACAAAAATTCCCAACAATAATATATTCATATAACGTTCAATACCCAACGAGAAAAATAAGGCGGAAGGATATTGGGCGACGTTCGGAACGGACGGGAAAACCGGGCAGCCGATCACCACTTGCGATTGGATTGACCAGCTCGCGCCAAAGGCTTGGGCGGTGGTGGCGGCGGGGACGTGCGCGACCTATGGCGGGATCCATGCCATGGAAGGAAATCCGACGGGCGCGATGGGTCTGGCGGACTATCTTGGATGGAATTGGAAATCGTCCGCGGGAATACCGATTGTTTGCGTCCCGGGATGCCCGGTGCAGCCGGACAATTTCATGGAGGTGCTGCTGTATTTATTGAATATGGCGGCGGGCCGCGCACCGATGATTCCTCTCGACGATGCGCTGCGTCCCACCTGGCTTTTCGGTGCCACGGTGCATGAGGGATGCGACCGCGGCGGATATTACGAGCAAGCGCAATTTGCGGAGGAGTACGGAGCGCCAACGTGCATTGTGAAGCTGGGCTGCTGGGGGCCGGTGGTGCAGTGCAACGTTGGGAAGCGCGGCTGGATGAATGGAATCGGCGGATGTCCGAATGTCGGGGGGATTTGCATCGGGTGCACCATGCCGGGATTTCCCGACAAGTTTATGCCGTTTATGAATCAGCCGCCCGGTTCGCTGCTCTCGTCGAGCGCGGTGATGACGTACGGGCGCGCGATTCATGCCTTGCGCAGATTTACTCAAGCGTCTTTAAATAAAGAGCCATCATGGAGGCGCGGGCCTAGGGTTGACGGAGGTTGAGGCGCTAAGAGTTTGACGGGATGGGCGCGGCGATCCATTTATTGGGAGTGCGCATCAAGTGTTTTAGAAGGCGGGAAAGATGGCGCCGGATTTTCTCACGCAGGCGAATCGGGGAGGCGACGATCCGCACGAGGTTGTTGCGGAGAAGCCGTTGGCGCAAGTAACCGAAGCGGAGAAGGCTCTGCAAGAACTCGCCGCTGTTTTTCTGCAGCAACAACCACTAATTTCCAGCACAAAAATCAGTTTTGCCCTGGACGGGCGATCGCGAGCGCGCACCGATGCGGCCGCTCCGGACAATTTGGCAAATGGATTGGCGAATCCATTGCCGGGCCAATTGGCGAACCATTTACCAAACATCGAAGCAAAGTACCGCGCACTGGTGGAGCAGATCCCCGCCGTCGTTTTTATGGCCTACCTCGACGAAGGGATTGGCGAGGCGTACGTCAGCCCGGAGATTGAAACGGCGCTGGGATTTTCGCAGAGCGAGTGGCTGGAAGATCCGGTGCGCTGGTACCAGCGAATTCACCCCGACGACAAGATGAGATGGAGCGAGGAAGCGGCGGAGATGTTCATTTCCGGGAAGCCACTGCGTTCGGCGTATCGCGTGATGGCCCGCGACGGACGCGTGATGTGGTTTCAGTGCGAAGCGAAAATGATTCGCCACGAGGATGGGCGGCCGTGGTTTATTCATGGCGTGGGCTTTGATATCACGGAGCGCAAGGGGCTGGAAGAAGCGATTCTGGAAATCAGCGCGCGGGAACAGCGGCGCATCGCGCAGGATTTACACGACGGATTGGGCCAGCACCTTACGGGAGTCGCGTTTATGAGCAAGGTGCTGGAAGAAAAGCTTTCAGACAAGTCGCTGCCGGAGGCCGTCGAAGCGGCCAAGATCGTGAAGATGGTGAATCAGGCCATCGACAATACGCGACAACTGGCGCGGGGATTGCATCCGGTGGCCGCCGAGCCGCAGGGGCTGGTATCGGCGCTAAAAAAGTGGGCCGGTGAAGTCGAGGGGCTGTTCCGCATCGGTTGCCGCCTGCAATGCGACAAACCCGTGCACATTTACGACGTAACCGCGGCGACGCACCTCTACCGGATTGCGCAGGAAGCGGTGAACAACGCCATCCGGCACGGAAAGACGCGAAATATCGTGATTCGCCTTTCCGGGAAAAACGGGACCGGGGTGCTGGCGATTGAAGATGACGGAGAAGGATTCCCCAAAAGGCCGCCGAGTCAACCGGGCGCCGGGCTGAGCATCATGAACTACCGGGCCGACATCATTGGCGGTTCGCTGAAAGTGCAGCAGAACCAAGACCGCGGAGAAGGGGACACGGGCGTCACGGTGACGTGCACGTTCCCAATACGCGGTATCGAGTAGGAGTGCGCTTCATGGCTACGAGAGTGCAAATGATCCCGCAAACGAAAAAATTCAAGGTGCTGTTGGTGGACGATCACCCCATCGTGCGGCAAGGGCTGGCGTTGCTGATCGATCGAGAGGCGGATTTGATCGTGTGCGGCGAAGCCGATGGCGCGCATTCCGCGTTCCAGGCCATTGCCGCGCTGGCGCCGGATCTTGTGGTGCTGGATATTTCGCTGAGCGGGCCAGATGGCCTGGACCTGCTAAAAGAGATTCGCATGAAGACCACGAATCTGCCGGTATTGATTCTTTCCATGCACGACGAAACCATCTACGCCGAGCGGGCCATGCGCGCGGGCGCGAACGGCTATATCATGAAGCAGGAAGCCACGGAAAAAGTGCTGGTGGCTATCCGCCGGATTTTGCAGGGTGACGTGTATCTGAGCGACCGGCTAACCAATACGCTGCTGCAACAGATGGTTCACGGGAATGGGCCGTCGAAAGGTTCTCCGCTGCTGAATTTGACGGATCGCGAACTGGAAGTGTTCCGGCTGATTGGAGCGGGGCATGGAACAAGGCAGATTGCCGACGAGTTGCATTTGAGCGTGAAGACGATCGAGTCGTATCAGGCGCATATCAAGGAAAAACTGGCGCTGCGCAACGCCCGTGAGCTCGTGCAGCACGCCATCGAATGGACGATGAATTTGAGCGGCGGATATTGAACCGTGTGACGCCGGTCACGATAGGTAGGGGATTCCCCTACTGCCCCTTACGACCGTCCCCGATAACAAATTCCGCGTATACCTGATTGTTTAACGAAACCTGAAATTGTAATTATTGCAATCGAAATTTCAGATAAGAGCTGCCTGTGATTGGCAGTTTTTTCTCCGGAAAGAGGCCCTCGCTTTTCGTCGATGGCCGGGGTCTGCTTCGCCGAGTTGCCCAGCTAAGTTGCGGAGATTTCGGGACTTCTCGCGGTTCCGAAGAGTTCTTGATGGTTTCTAGAAGCGCCCGACAGGAGTAAAAAGCACATGACACCTGAAGCCGTCCCGTACGGTCGAAAGACGCAAAAGCCTTCACCCGTTTCCGATGTTCACATTGTATGGATGACGGCTGGTCTCGGTTGCGACGGAGATTCCGTTTCGATCACCGCCGCGACACAACCCAGCATTGAAGACGTCCTGTTGGGAGCAATTCCAGGATTGCCCAAGGTGCATCTGCACAACCCGGTGCTGGCCTATGAGAATGGATCGGACTTCCTGAAGTATTGGTACGACGCGGAGAAGGGAATGCTGGATCCCTTCGTGTTGGTGGTCGAAGGATCCATTCCAAACGAAAAGATTAAGAAGGAAGGCTACTGGGCGGCTTTGGGAACCGATCCCAAGACCGGCCAGCCCATCACCACCAATGAATGGATCGACCGGCTCGCCCCGAAGGCGCTGGCGGTGGTGGCCTGCGGCACCTGCGCGACTTACGGCGGAATCCATGCCATGCAAGGAAACCCGACCGGTGCCATGGGTCTGGCCGACTATTTGGGCTGGGATTGGAAGTCCAAGGCCGGGCTGCCCATTGTGAATGTGCCGGGTTGCCCCGTGCAGCCGGACAATTTCATGGAAACGGTGCTGTACCTTCTCTATCAGGTGGCGGGCCTCGCCCCGATGATTCCGCTCGATGACCAGCTGCGGCCGACGTGGCTTTTCGGCAAGACTGTGCACGACGGCTGCGACCGCGCCGGCTATTACGAGCAAGGCGACTTTGCCGAGGTGTATGGCTCGCCAAAGTGCATCGTGAAGCTGGGCTGCTGGGGGCCTGTCGTTAACTGCAACGTACCAAAACGCGGCTGGATGGCTGGAATTGGCGGCTGCCCGAACGTTGGTGGCATCTGCATTGGCTGCACGATGCCGGGTTTTCCGGATAAGTTCATGCCGTTCATGGATGAGCCGCCTGGAGCAA
>JBEKSZ010000308.1:0-4105 GCA_049516615.1 Candidatus Acidiferrum sp.
CCATTTTTGGGATCCGCGTCGCCATCGGGATTTTGGGGCGCGAAGCGCTCGTAAGAATGTTCGTGCCCCGCCAAAACCAGGTCCACATGAGCTGCGTAGAGATCTCGCCACAGCGGCTTCAGCTCGGGATGCACGGCATGCGAGCGCAGAACCCCGCTGCTAAACAGTGCGTGGTGGCCGTACGCCAAGACGCAACCGCTCGCATGCTGCGCGAGGTCGGCCTTCAGCCACACCTCCTCGGGTGACCCTTCGGCGCACCCGCCCAGCCCCGTGGCGTTGCAATTGGTGTTCAACACCACGATGTGCCAGCCGCCTAACTCGAAGCTGTAATACCCTTTGCCCACGGCTCCGGCCTTGTCTCCCCAGTAGGCGAAATAGGGCGCGGCGCCTGCCGTTCCGTATTCATGGTTCCCGAGCGCGGGATAGGTGCGGTCCTTGAATCGGCCCCAGGTCGGTTCGTAACACTTCTTGAATTCCTCGCTGGTGCCCTTTTCATAGACCAGATCGCCTGCCGCAAAGATCGTGCCGGGAATGCTTTGAAGCAGCTGCGCGGTCGCTTCCGCGCCTTCGATATTCTGGCAACCGGCGATATCCCCCGCACCGACGAGGATCACGGGCTGAGGTTTGCGCAGGGGCAGAGGCGCGGGGGTGCGCCGCTGCGCGGGGGGAGCGACGTTCGGTGCCGGCGCGGCTTGATCAGTCGAGGGCTTCGCCGTCTGCGCGTGCGATGCGATGGCGAAGGAAAGTAGAAAGACAAAATAAACTCGGAGCGGGAGGAGCGCTCGAGCCGCGGCCAAGCGCTTTTGCAAGATGCCTCGCGTGCCAGACCGCTGTGCAATGTATCCATTCATGGGCTCGTCCATCCAACACAAGTAGCTAGCCTAGCATGCTCAAGGATTTGGCCGCGGCAATTTGCCCGGCGGCTTGGGCGATCGGGCCGGTCGGGCCTGGCCCTTTTTTCGGGTTACAATCGATTCGTCTATGTCTAAATATAAGATAATAAGACATTTACCTTATTTATTGGGGATTGACTTCTTTCGGCAGAGGGCCTAGAATGAATTTGCGACTGAATCAGTCGCATATCGGTTTTAGAGCCGTTGATTGGTACTCAGTTGGCGCTACAGATTGACGAATGTTTAAACTCTCAAAAAAAGCCGACTATGGACTGATCGCAGTAAAGCATTTGGCGATGCACCGGCAGCAACATGCCTGCAGCGCGAACGAAATTGCCGAAGAGTACGGCATTTCCGTGACCCTGATGGCCAAGGTGCTGCAAAAGCTGGCGCGTTCCGGGTTGGTGGGCGCCAAACACGGTTCTAGCGGCGGCTACCAGCTGGCCAAGGAGCCTTCAGCGATCAGCGCGCTAGACGTAATCAATGCGATTGACGGCCCGGTGCTGATCACCTCATGTGTGACCAGCCATGGCGCCTGTGACGCCACGGATCGCTGCACGGTGCGCGAGCCGCTGCGCAAGGTGAACGAGAGCATCATGCAGGTTTTGGGCACGGTAACGATTTCGCAGATGAGCGAAGAGAGCCACGAACACGCGCTTGTCGAGCTGCGCTGACGACTATTTGCGGTTATTTGCAGGGGTTGATAGATTGCCGTTCGGGGAGTCAGGAGACAGGAACATGGCCGTAAAACTGCCGATTTACATGGACAATCACGCGACTACGCCGGTCGATCCGCGCGTCGTCGAAGCGATGCTGCCCTATTTCAACGAAAAGTTTGGCAATGCCGCGAGCCGCAACCACTCCTTTGGCTGGGCCGGCGAAGAAGCCGTGGAAACCGCGCGGCAGCAAATTGCTTCGCTGATCAATGCCACGCCGAAAGAGATCATTTTCACCAGCGGCGCCACGGAATCCGACAACTTGATGATCAAGGGCGTTGCCGAGATGTACCGCGAGAAGGGCAACCACATCATCACCGAGGCCATTGAGCACAAAGCGGTGCTAGACACCTGCAAGCGTCTCGAAAAAGACGGTTTTGAAGTTACTTATCTGCCGGTGCAGAAGGACGGGCGCGTCAATCTGGACGAGCTGAAGGCCGCCATTCGCCCGACCACGATTTTGATCACCGTGATGTACGCCAACAACGAAATCGGAGCCATCAACCCGATCGCGGAGATCGGCAAAATCGCCAAGGAACACGGCATTTTCTTTGCCGTCGATGGCGTGCAGGCCGTTGGGAAAATTCCGGTCGACGTGCAAAAAGACGGCATCGACCTGCTGGCCATCAGCGGTCACAAGATTTACGGACCCAAGGGCGTGGGGGCCTTGTATGTTCGCCGGCGCAACCCCCGCGTGCAGCTTTCCGCCATCATCGATGGCGGCGGTCATGAACGCGGCATGCGCTCGGGTACATTGAACGTTCCCGGCATCGTGGGCCTCGGCAAAGCCTGCGAGATAGCGCAAAAAGAAATGCCGGAAGAGTCCGCGCGCATGCTGGCGCTGCGCAACCGCCTGCAAAAGGGCCTCGAAGCCAAGCTCGACGAAGTGTTCATCAACGGCAGCATGGAATACCGGCTGCCCAACAATCTGAATATGAGCTTCGCCTATGTTGAAGGTGAGTCTCTGCTAATGGGAATCAATGATATTGCGGTTTCGAGCGGTTCGGCTTGCACCTCGGCAACCCTCGAGCCCAGCTACGTACTCAAAGCTTTAGGTGTGGGCGAAGACCTCGCACACACCTCGATCCGCTTCGGCCTCGGCCGCTTCAATACGCCGGAGGAGGTGGACTACGTCATCGATAAGATGACTCAGGTGGTCACCAAACTTCGTGAACTGTCGCCGCTCTACGAAATGGCCAAAGAAGGAATCGATATTTCCAAGGTCAAATGGCAAACAGCATGAGCACAGCCCGGAAAGGTGAGGCAACATCAATGGCGAGTGAGGGAACGATCCAGATTCACCGTTCGATCGGAGGCACGGGAGCCGCGTTCCGCGTGGCGTTCGTACCTTACGATGAAAGCGACGAGGCAATGCCCGCGGGGCAGCGCTCCTTCCAGCAGTTGCAGGAAGTACGCGCGTTCTTGAAATTGCTCGGTCTCGGGGCGGAGTTCATCAAGGACGCTTTGCGGCAGTTGACGGCCGGGCGCTCGGCGTGGGTGCCGAACGTGTCACTGTCGGACAAGGCTATTCGCAGCGCCGGTTTCGTCAACGTGCAGAATATGGCGCGGGGCTAAAACCACCGTTTTTTGCCGGGGGAGCGAATTCTCCGGGCGAACGGCTTTCTTTCTTTTGGCAATAGGGTAGACTTGGGCCGCGTCGCGGTCAGAAGAATCAAGGAGCACAGGTCATGGCATATAGCGACAAAGTGGTGGATCACTACAACAACCCGCGCAACGTTGGGAGCCTCTCTAAAGAGGACCCCAACGTCGGCACCGGTTTGGTCGGCGCGCCGGAATGCGGCGACGTCATGAAGCTGCAGATGAAAATCAATCCCGACACCAACGTGATCGAGGAAGCCAAGTTCAAGACCTTTGGCTGCGGCTCGGCGATTGCCAGTTCGTCGCTGGCCACCGAATGGGTTAAGGGCAAGACTGTCGAGGAAGCATTGTCGATCAAGAACACCGACATCGTGCGCGAACTCTCCTTGCCCCCGGTCAAGATTCACTGCTCGGTCCTCGCCGAAGACGCCATCAAGGCAGCCATCGGTGACTGGAAGAAAAAGAAGGGCATTGAAGTACCGGTAGCAGAAAAAGCCGCGCATTAAGGGCTTTCGCGGTTCTCGCGCTGCCGCCCGGGGGGCGCCCGCCGTCGCGGGCTGCGCAACTAAACGCTCGGGGCGTTGGGTGGTCTGCGAGCTGTTTTTGTCGGGCGAGTGAATGGAGTCTGGAGTAGTTAGCATGGCCACTGAAACCGCAAATCCGATCACCGTGCCGACGGCGTCGCCAAACGTCGACAAAGACGGCGCGCCCAATTCGCCCAAGATCCACCTGACCCAGCGCGCTGCGCAGAAGATTCGCGCGCTGCTCGAAAAAGACGGCGTCTCGCTCGAACTCGGAGGCCTGCGCGTGGGTGTGCAAGGCGGCGGCTGCTCGGGTCTTTCCTATGCCATGCGCCTGGATACCCAAGCCCGCGACCGTGACAGAATTTTCGAGGAG
>JBEKSZ010000309.1:0-4059 GCA_049516615.1 Candidatus Acidiferrum sp.
CGCGACGGCCTCTTTGTGCTGGAGGGATCGGGCGGCAATGTGACGGTATTGAGCGCACCTGACGAAAAGCTAATGGTCGATGCGGGAATCGCTTACTCGAAAGCGAGCATGATGCGCGCGCTTTCTAGTATTTCCAGTGCGCCGCCGCACTATCTCATTAACACGCACTACCACTGGGATCATACTGACGGTAATGTATGGGTTCATCAGTTGGGAGCGACGATTATCGCACAAGAAAACACCGTGAAGCGATTGTCGGTCGACACTCGAGTGGATGACTGGGAGTGGACATTTCCCACATCACCTCCAGAAGCGCGCCCCACGGTGCTCTTCAAGACCAGTAAGACGATGAAGTTTCACGGTACAACGATCAAGCTCGGCTACTATGGACCCTGCCACACTGATTCGGATATCTCGGTTTATTTCGTCGAGCCGGATGTCCTGGCGACGGGGGATACCTTTTGGAACGGATACTATCCGTTCATTGATAATGAGAATGGCGGGAGTATTGATGGAATGATCCACGCCGCCAAGGAAAATGTTGCCAAAGTGACGGAGCGTACGATCGTCGTCCCCGGACATGGGCCGCTCGGCAACCGCGCGGACCTCATTGCGTTTCGGGATATGCTGGTAACCATACGTGAAAACATAGCACGCCTGAAGAGCGAGGGAAAATCGCGAGACGAGATCGTTGCCTTAAAGCCCACTGCGAATTTTGACGCTAAGTGGGGTGGATTCGTCCTTGATGTGAGCTGGCCCCACTCTTTGAGACAACGGGATAAGTGGAAACTCCGTTCATTACAGGCGAGGATATCGCCTGAAAGGAAGGAGAGCCATGACGAAGAGATCCCGCCGCAATCACTCTGCGGCATTTAAAGCCAAAGTGGCGCTGTCTGCAATCAAGGGCGAAGAGACCTTGGCGCAGTTGGCCACACGATACGATGTCCATGCGAATCAGATCGTTCAATGGAAGAATCAGTTGCTGGAACGAGCCGCGGATGTTTTCGGTGGGTCCGAGCGGACTGCGGACTCAGGGCCGGATATCAAAACTCTGCATGCGAAGATCGGACAACTCGCGCTGGAGAATGATTTTTTAGCCGGCGCGCTCGGACGGTCACCCGGATCGAGCGCCAAGCGATGATCAACCCGAATCATGGATTGAGCCTTACGCGCCAGGCCGAGCTCCTGGAGTTGTCGCGGGCCTCGCTGTATTACGAGCCCGTGGGGACGAGCGACGGGGATTTGCAGCTCATGCGCCGCCTCGACGAGTTGCACCTGCAGTGGCCGTTCCTGGGCAGTCGTATGCTGCGTGACAAGCTGCGCCTCGAGGGAATCAGTGTCGGTCGCAAGCATGTGGCGACCCTCATGCGAAAGATGGGCATTGAAGCCATCTACCGCCGCGCCAACACGAGTCGCAAACATCCGCAGAACAAGATCTACCCGTACCTGCTGCGAAATCTCGACATCGATCGTCCGAATCAAGTCTGGGCGACCGACGTTAGCTACATCCCGATGGCGCGCGGCTTCGTGTACTTGGTGGCCGTGATGGATTGGTATAGCCGCCGAGTCTTGAGCTGGCGGATCTCCAACAGCATGACGGCGGATTTTTGTGTCGAGGCGCTCGAGGAAGCGATCGCACGGTACGGTGCGCCGGAAATCTTCAACACCGACCAGGGCTCGCAATTTACCGCGGCGAACTTCATCGCGGTGCTCGATCGACACAAGATCCGCATCAGCATGGACGGACGCGGCGCCTGGCGCGACAACGTCTTCGTGGAGCGGCTGTGGCGCTCGGTCAAGTACGAAGAGGTCTATCTGCATGCGTACGACTCCGTCGCTGCGGCCAAGGCCGGCATCCGTCGCTACTTTGAGTTCTACAACAGCGAGCGTCCGCACACGGCGCTTGACCGCAACACGCCCGATAACGTTTACTTCGATTGTCAGCCGCTCGCGGCGGCTGCATAACCCGCGGAGTTCCACTTATCCCGGCCGCGATTTTTGTCTAAATTTGTGGGACCACCTCTCGCCTCCAGGGCCACTCGCGCCTTGAACGCCGCCGAGTGATTACGTCTTGGTTTCCTCATGAATCTCTGCCCTCCGGTTGCTATATTGCACCGGCAGAAATCCACTTACACCCCCGTCCGAAAAACCGCGACCACCTCTCTGATCAGATGCCCTTTGCTCGGTGGGTCCGATGGGTCAGCTAATGCGCTGTTCGCGGATGCGGGCAAGCGGCTTGAGGCAAGTGCTGAATAGGATAGGAGGAACCAAGTGGCAACAACATGCCTTCTCACGCTCCGTTCAGACGAATTCAGGAGTTTGCGCCGGATCTTCAGTTGAGCCGGGCTCTGACGTATCAAAGACGCGACTAGGAAAAAAAGGAAGCACGACAACCGAGAGTGCAGCTAACGCGAGGAAAACAGGCACTACTCCAATTCGGGGCGCGATCCAGCCGAATACTATTGGACCTGTGATAGTGCCGACTGACTGAAAGAAAAAAACCGTCCCGGATCCGATCGACGGTCGTTCGTTAAAAAGCCGGATTCCCCACACCATGAACCCAGTGCCGGGGGCGATCGAGGCGGCGCCGAACAGGACAGCAGATCCGAGAATCACCCACGGGTTATTCGACGCGAGTGCCAACATGGCGTATGACAAACCACACAACGGCAAGCTGACCGATAGAAGGCCGCGGACGCCGTAGCGGCTCACCGCGCTGCCGGTGAATACGGTGGTCAGACCGGCAATACCGAGGAGCGGCCAGAAAAGTTTATCGACCGGAGATTTCATGGCGCCCTCGGAAGAGAGCAGATCGACAGCAAATGTCAGATAGATGCTGAAGAGCAACCCGTAAACTACCAGCGTTCCATAAAGAGGAATGCAGGCGGCTCGTGTGAACAGTCGAAAATGCAAGCGCTGCTTCGCTTTCGCTCCGGCGTGCGTAATATCACGTTTGGGCAACAACCACGCATTCCACAAGGTGACGCCGAAACTTACCGCTGCCATGGCCAGCCATGCGTGCTGCCACGATGATTGAACCCAGAACGCGGCCAGCCCCGTCAGGATTTTGCCCGGCGTGGCTCCTGCATTAACGGCACCCATGGCCCGGCTTTTCCATGGCGGTAAGAGCCAAGCTTCGATTGCCTCAAACTGAGCTGGGGTGTAGATGCCGGCGCCCGCACCCGCCAACAAAATTCCCCCAATGAGCATCGGTGCGTTCGCCGCGATCCCGACGAGCGCCAGACCGAGCGTGGTGACTGCGCCGCCGATGACGGTGAATGTGCGAGGCTTGAAGTGGATGGCAATCGCGGACGCTACAATATTGGATAGCAGGTAGACGACGGTCCCGACACTGGCGATCAGACCGAGAGTGAACGTATCTAGCGCGAAATCGCGGCGAATCGCCGGGAGGAAAAGGCCATAGGCATAGCGCCCGATGCCGTAGGTGACGCTCGCCATGGCCACCGATGCCGCGATGAAAGCGAGAGAAAAACGCTCGCGACCCGCGTC
Organism: Candidatus Acidiferrum sp.; assembly: GCA_049516615.1. Lineage (GTDB taxonomy): Bacteria > Acidobacteriota > Terriglobia > Acidiferrales > UBA7541 > Acidiferrum. The sequence continues at coordinate 3,511 of JBEKSZ010000309.1, forward strand.
GGTCTGGTAGTTAGCATCAGCCGTCATAATATAGTTTTCTTAACTATTAGTTGCCTGCCCCTAGTACAACTCATTGTGATATATAATGAAAACGAGTTATTTTTGAATGATTGATGAAATTTATTTGAAGATGGGCTAATGACCAAGCAGATCGCAGGAACCCGCTCACTCAAGGTGCTCGACGCCGCCTGTCGACATTTGAACTTCACGCGTGCGGCGGCCGAACTTAACCTCACGCCAGCGGCAATCAGCCATCAGATCAAAGAATTTGAAACCCAACTCGGCATTCAGTTATTCGTCCGTGCCAACCGCGCGTTGACGCTAACAGCGGCCGGGAAAATCATGCACGACGCTGTAACCGCTGCGTTGGGCACTCTCGCCGACGGCGCATCGCGTGCTCGTAAGACCCAAGGTCACACGCGGTTGCGCGTTACCGCCTCATCATCCATCGCCGCAAAATGGCTCATTCCACGACTGGATCGTTTTTCGAAGTTGGAGCCAAAAGCGGATGTACTCGTCGATATCTCATGTCAGTTGCGGGATTTGGAA
>JBEKSZ010000310.1:0-4054 GCA_049516615.1 Candidatus Acidiferrum sp.
ACCGCAAAACACCAAAGGCCCAATTTCTCGATACCTGTTACTTCGCTTTTTTCGTCGTGCTCATCCCGTTCAACGCCGCGCGCAGCAGTTTCTCAAAATTTCCAGCTCCCGCGAGCCTCTTGCCTTCTGTGACCGCTTCTTCCGACGCGCGTCCGTCATAGCCAAGATTCACCAGCGCCGAAATTACATCCGCCTCCACATCCGTTACCGCCACGCCACCGGTTACAACCTTCGGCTTCCCCGCCACGGTCACTTCGGCGCTAATGGCCTCCAGGCGATCCTTTAGCTCGACTACCATCCGCTCCGCGGTCTTCCTGCCAACTCCCGGAATCTTCGTCAAGCGCGCCAAATCATTCCCGCGAATCGCGGGCACCAGTTCTTCTACGCTCATGCCCGACAAAATCTTCATGGCCAGCGACGGCCCCACGCCCGATGCCGAAATCAGCATCTCAAAGAGCTGTTTTTCCCGCGACGAAATGAACCCATAGAGAGCCAGAGCGTCCTCGCGCACATGGGTGTGAATCAGCAGCGTCACCTCAGCATGCAGTTCTCCCAGCCCGGCATACGTCGAGAGCGACACCGCCACCACATACCCCACTCCGCTCACATCCACCAACACCGAGTTCGGCCGCTTCTCCGCCAGCTTCCCGCGCAATAGCCCGATCATCGCTCGTCAGTATTGCCGGGCCACCATCTCATGTCAACGCGGCAAAGGGATTGCGGATATGGCCGCGAAAAAGGGACCACCCCTTGTGTGTGCCGACGCTGCCCATTTTCACTTGTCCGCTAAGCTCGTTTAACCAGGCACTAGAACGCTTCGAAGGGAACGTTGCTGGATGCTGATTTCGGCATCAAGCCAGTTTCACCGGGAGACGGGTTCGACTCAGATGCTTTGCGAGCCTAAAAACGCTTCGAGTTCTTCCAGAAACACCGGCCACGCCGGTTCTTGCGCGAGAAGAATATGATTGCCCATGTTGAGCGGAACAAAACGTGCGTCCGGCATTTCGGCAGCCAGAATGCGCCCTTCTTCCGCCGGTATCACCTTATCGCGAGTGCCGTGGAAGATGATGGTGGGCACCGAAACTTCGGGTAATAGATGCCGGACGTCGATCTCATCAATCAACGTCATGAGACGGGCCGCATTCTCGGGTGTTGCAGATATCTGCTGAAGATCGTTGAACCACTGCTGCCGGTCAGGCGTAGAGCCGTGTGGAATGTAAAATCTGGTGAACATGGCCTTGAATCTGGATTGTTCTTGCCCGGCCGAGCCGCACGCGGAAGCCAAGCCGCCTCCGCTGTACAACACCCCGCAGAGCCTCTAACATGGATGTTAGACTCTCAGGCCGGTTGATTTTGGTGGGTATTTATGCCGTTGATGAAAGCGCTCTCGCCAGAGTGGTCGAGACGAATCCTTGCCCTGCGAGCAGTTCTTGGGCTCACGCAGGCAGCATTCGCTTCGCGGCTCCATTATTCTGCAATGGCCTTATCGCGATGGGAGCGCGGAACTCACGAACCATCGGCGCAGGCGTATATACAACTCGGCAACTTGGCGGGCGATCCTGAGTGTCACTGGTTCTGGGCTCGGGCCGGGCTGATTAGCGCGGATTTTTCGCGAATGCTAGCGAAACCCACGGATAAGACAGAAGTTGCGCGATTCTCTCAAATTGAAATCCCAGCTACTAACCGCGAGGAAATATCCGGTTCGGAAACAGTGAAGCTGGTGGCCGTTCCGGTTCTCGCCGCATACGCCGCCACTGCAGGTGAGGCGGGAGACCAGTTAGGCCAGGTGCTCGATCTCGACACTGTTCCCACGGACGATATAATCGCGGCTCCGAACGGCTGGTGTCCCAATCCCGCGTCCACAACCTGCTTGCGAGTCAGGGGGATTTCGATGAGCCCACTGATCAACGATGGCGACATCATCGCGGTCGATTCTGCACAAACCAATCCGGAACTGCTGAGCGGAAAGATTGTCGTCACATGGCAAAAACAACGAGGACTAGTTGTTTCGCGATTTCTGTGTGTGCACGGATTGCAACTCTTGGAATGGGAGAATCGAGAATACGAACGAATCACGCTCGGGAAAAACCGCAATTGGAGGATTATCGGATCTGTGCTCTGGTGGGTCCACCGAGCGCCTTAGCTCCTGATGGAATTCAGCTGGATGCGGTCAACTCCAGCACGCCTTACGGATATCTGGTTTCGGAAGACTAGACTGGTATATCCTTGGTCACCAACCCACGCCAGCCAGCACCAATCTTCGTGTTTTGACCGCGAATGGGAGCTTTTAGGATGGCACAGCGCGGCCGAGCGGGTGTTTGAAGCTGCCAATCGTCGTGTGAAACACGGCTAGATCTTCAGTCGATAGAATCCGGAGGTAGCATTTCAACATCACTAACAATTCGCGGAGACAGGTAGTTAAGTCGTAGTGAGCAGCGTCTAACATGGCCCATTCTGGTTCAGCAGAGTCAGTAGTGCCCGAGTCTCTCAGACCGCTGGCGACATTCCCTACGTCGGCGGAAACGTCAGCGACTATTTTTCTCAGGAACCGCAACTTGCCAAGGAACTTTGCAGGTCGCGACTGTGGAATTCGGTCTAGCAAACGGTTCTGCCTTGCAAGGTTGCGCGCCCGCCGACTACGAAAGAATTCTGTCTGAAGAGGTTCAACACTTGGCGTCGTTCTGTATTCTTTACAGTGTTCTTCCATGCCGCAAAGAATGCTGTTTAGGTCTTCGACGAGCAAGCCACACAATTCGTACGCTAGCGTAACCAACTGGACCGACTCTCCATGGCAACCTTTTTTCCGAAAGCACATTGCCTCATTCACTGTTATGCTGAACATACAGTAAGACCACTCGACATTTCTTTCATAGTCCCAGTATTCGCGCAGCTGAGCTGGCCGTAGTGCTCCGATCCAGTCAACCGCAACTGACTTAGCCGCGCTTTGGGAAGGGTTGGATCTTCTCAAGTTACCCCCAAACGATTTCAGACGTGAGGGAACAATCGCAAGGCTTGGCCGGGAATATCTAACCTACGACACAGTAACATAGATAAGTATATATAATAATAGTTAATCTACATGGAAATCCCTGGCGGGCCAAGGATGTCGCCTGCAGGCACTAAAACGACTTGGTTTTAGTCTTAGCTGATCGGATTGCTGGTGTAGTGCTCTTTCGATTAGTCCGTTTTTCGGAAACACGTCCGTTCGCAATCTGGTCTGCGGTGACGCGTCCTGGGAGATTTTCCAATGGAAGAACTTGATGAGCATCAAAGAACAATTGGTGGATGGGAACCGAAAGCGCGCTGGCCAAAATATCCAACACTTTTAGGCTGGGGACCATGCGGCTCTCTTCAACACCCTCGATCAGAGTTTGGCATAAGCCACTAACTCGGGTTATGTCCGCTTGCGTGAGTTGTTTTGACTCTCGAATGGCTCTAAGCCTCTCGCTGATAATCATCGGTCTACTCCGTAAAAACTACCCTCTCCGACTTTGGAGCTTTAAGTAATGGTTCTAATATGGGCAACACCACAACAGATAATATGTCTTTCTTCTTAAATTACTGTTCAATATTGAACATATCCAATATCGTCGAAATCCGCTTTGGCCTGTAGGTTGTTGATGTTCCATGACTTAGAAAATCAAGAAAAACCGAAAATCACAGCTAAAAAAAGGGTCACCTTGCAGCATGACGCCTGCGCGTCGCGCGGTAATTATGCAAAAACAGGGGCAGTTTCAAATCTTCCTATCTCCTATCCCGTCAACGCGGCAAAGGGATAGGGGATGGATAGGAGCGGGCGAAACTGCCCTATTTTTGCATTATGTAACTTTGGAGCGTATCGAGATTGGCCGGTCAAGCATTTCTTATTCATCGGAGGTGAGCGCTACGTGAACCACATCTTGCGGAAGATGGTCGTGGCATAGCAAAGTTGTGCGATGACGCAACGAAAACGAAGCAAAAATAGATGGGCGAAGTGGCGCAGGCTGATTTCCGAACAGCAGCGGAGCGGGAAGAGTGTGGCGGCGTTCTGCCGAGAGCAGCAGTTGCGTGCGTC
>JBEKSZ010000311.1:0-4049 GCA_049516615.1 Candidatus Acidiferrum sp.
ATTCGGCTATTGCGCGTTTTTTAAGGACGGCGAAGCGCTCGCCAGCAGGGTCAGCCGGCGTCGCCGCCAGCACCCGCACGACTTTGGCCGCGCCAGCACGTTTGTCGAAACCGTCGAGCATCCAGAGATCGAAGCGCTGTCGAAGAAATTACTGAGCGGCATCAACTACTATGGGCTCGTCGAAGTGGAGTTCAAAGAAGATCCCCGTGACGGCCAATTCAAGCTTCTCGACATCAATGCGCGCACCTGGGGCTATCACACCTTAGGCGCCGCGGCGGGCGTCGACTTCTCGTACATGCTCTATCGCGACCAGCTCGGCGAACCGGTCACTGCCGCGCGCGCGCGCGCCGGGGCCTCCTGGATGCGCATGCTCACCGATTTCCCCACCGCGGTTCTCGACATCGCAAACGGCCGTATCTCTTTTTCTGAGTACTTCCGCACCCTGCGCACCTTTGATACGGAGGCCGTCTTCAGCCTCAAAGATCCCCTGCCCGGCATCATGGAGTGCCTGCTGCTCCCCTACCTGATCGTCAAGCGGGGATTCTGATATTGCGGCTACAGCGACTTTTGGGCAGCAGTAGAGCCAAAAACAGGGAAAACACGGGGGCCGGAAGGAACGGCTTTTCCCTCCGGAGCGCGCAACCGCCGGGCCGCCCGGGACCCGCCGCAGGAATTAGGTGCAAGGCATTGGAAGCAAAGGATTTGCTTCGTCAGCGAGGGTCCGCGAGCTGCAGCGTATGGAAGCTGAAGTGCAATTAAGACTCCCAGTGCTGAGTGTGCCTCGTGGTCTGTCAGCTTTCTTGCGCCACGGCTTTACGCAAGCCATAATCGGAAAGCGTGCCACGCCCGATTCGTTCCTGACCTCGGCGTGCGCGGTAAAGGTGAACTTATGAAGGGTGTCGTCCTCGCAGGCGGTACGGGCAGCCGCCTGAATCCGCTCACTAAAGTTACCAACAAGCACTTGCTCCCCGTCTACGATAAGCCGATGGTGTATTACCCCATCCAGACCCTGGTAAACGCGGGCATCGAAGAGATTCTGCTGGTCACCGGGGGCAAAAACGCCGGCGATTTTCTGCGCCTGCTCGGCAACGGCCGCGATTTCGGCCTCAAGCACCTAAACTACACGTATCAGGAGGGCGAGGGCGGTATCGCTGAGGCGCTCGGTCTGGCGGAATTTTTTTCGGGCGGCGAACCCATCTGCGTCGTTCTCGGCGACAACATCATCGAGAACAACATCTGCCATGCGGTCGAGAATTTCAGGAAACAGAAAGACGGCGCGAAGATCCTCCTAAAAGAAGTCGACGACGCAGAACGCTTCGGAGTCGCGGAAATTCAGGGCAATCGCGTCCTGGGCATCGAAGAAAAACCTAAGAATCCCAAATCCAATTACGCGGTGATCGGGATCTATCTGTACGACGCCAGTGTTTTCCAGAAAATTCACCGCTTAAAACCCTCCGGACGCGGCGAACTCGAGATCACCGACGTCAACAATTTCTACATCGACGAAGGCAAGCTTTCTTACGAGGTTCTCGACGGCTGGTGGACGGACGCCGGTCAATTTGAGTCCCTGCTGCGCGCCAACACCCTGGTTGCGGAGACGGGCGCAAATAAAATGAATCCCGGCACGGAAGTGAAAACGCCCGCCCTCAAGGACGCACGCGCATGAAAATCTTTGTTACCGGAGGCGCGGGTTTCATCGGCTCCAATTTCATTCGCCTGGTCCTCGGGCCCGGCGAGAAGCACTCCGTCGTCAATTACGACAAGCTGACGTATGCCGGGAATCTGGCGAACCTTGAATCCGTCGCCAAGGACCCCCGCTACCGCTTCGTTAAGGGCGACATCTGCGATGCACATGCCGTAGAAGCCGCCATGACCGGTTGCGACGCGATCGTGCACTTCGCCGCGGAATCTCACGTGGACCGCAGCATCTACGAACCGGCTGCCGCCATCGAAACCAACGTCACGGGCACTTTCGTGCTGCTACAAATCGCCAAGAAACTGGCCCTGCCCAAATTCGTGCACGTCTCGACCGACGAAGTTTACGGCGACATGGCTCCCGACAGATTTTCCGACGAAAAAACACCCATCCACCCGAGCAGCCCGTACTCCGCTTCGAAAGCCAGTTCCGACCTCCTGGTCTACTCCTACGTCCGTACCTACAATTTCCCGGGTGTAATCACCCGCGCCTCCAACAACTACGGCCCCTATCAGTTCCCGGAGAAATTCCTCCCGCTGCTCATCAGCAACCTCATCGACGACAAGCCCCTGCCCATCTACGGCGACGGCAAACAGCAACGCGACTGGCTGCACGTTGAAGATCACTGCCGCGGCATTCTCGCCGTTCTTGAACGCGGCCGCATCGGGGAGGTCTACAACATCGGCGGCGCGGACATCGTCGAAAACATCACCATGGCCAAAGCCCTACTAAAAGCCATGGGCAAGCCAGAGACTCTCTTGACTTACGTAAAAGACCGTCCCGGCCACGACCGCCGCTACGCCCTCGACTGCAAGAAGATCGAGACCGAACTCGGCTGGAAGCCCCAGATTCCGCTCGAGCAGGGCTTGCGCCAGACCATCGACTGGTACAAGACCAACACCGTCTGGATCGCAGGCGTTCGGGGCGGCGACTACCTCTCCTACTACGACAAATACTACGAGAATCGCGACACTTCGCTCGATGCTCTCGCCCAGCCGGAAGCCAAAGCCACGCGCTGAACCGGACGGTGGCCGCAACGTTGCCAGCCCAAGGGCGATCGAGTCGCGCCACCTTCCATTCCTCGCCCCTCGGCTCCTATCCGCAGCGCGATTTTCGTGGTTCCCGTTCAGATCACTCGTGAAGGTTCAACGCCCTTGGCAGTACCGCTGGTACTGATTCCGTCCCACAAGAATTACTGATGTTTTGCATGCAAATCCATACTAGAACCCTGTATACTCTGCGCACTCGGGTGACTGTCCCCAGCCCGCGATAGTTTCTCTGCCGAGATCGCCCCGGATCCGCCGTCCATATCTTCCTTTTTGACGACGTCATTCAATGGAGTGTAAGACTATGCATGGATGCAAGAGCTCTGGAGATCGTCGGGGCGACGCGGTGCCCTCGGGGACAAATTCGGGAACGCACGATTCGCAAGGCCACTCGTTCGCACTGGGAGCAGCTGCGCGGCTCGCCATCTTCGCTGTGCTTCTCTCGCCCGCGCTTCTCGGTATTCCGTCGCAAATCCGGGCGCAGACCAGTGTTCTCACGCAGCATTATGACAACTCCCGAAGTGGTGCCAATACCAATGAAACCATCCTGACCCCCGCCAACGTAAACTCCACCACCTTTGGCAAGCTCTTTTCTGCGGCTACAGATGGCTATGGCTATACCCAACCGCTCTATCTTCCAGGCGTAACAATGGGCGCCGGCACACCACAAGCTGGCACCGTTCACAACGTTATCTTTGTGGCCACCGAACACGACAGTGTTTTCGCCTTTGACGCTGACAACAACGGGGGGCTCAACGCCGCTCCGCTCTGGCAGGTCACCATGCTGGACGCTGCCCACGGGGCTGGCGCTGGCGCGACCACAGTCCCGAACGGTGATGTTAGTTCAGGGGATATCAGTCCCGAAATTGGCATTACGGGCACGCCGGTAATCGACCCGAACTCGGGCACGCTATACGTGGTAAGCAAATCTCTCGAGAGCGGCAACTACATGCAGCGGCTGCACGCTCTTGACATCACTACTGGCAAAGAAAAATTTGGCGGCCCAACGGTAATCCAGGCGTCCGTGCCCGGTAACGGCAACGGCAGTTCCGGCAACGTTTTGAATTTCGATTCGATGTGGGAGAATCAGCGCGCCGGTCTTCTGTTGCTTAACGGAATCGTCTACATCGGTTTCGGCGCACACGGCGACAATGGTCCATGGCACGGCTGGATTTTGGCCTACAACGCCACCACGCTGCAACAAACCAGCGCCTATTGTGTCACGCCGAACGGCATCGGAGGGGGGGTGTGGATGTCGGGCTCAGGACTCGCAGCCGATTTGCCCGATCCTGTGAACCATCCCTTTG
>JBEKSZ010000312.1:0-3967 GCA_049516615.1 Candidatus Acidiferrum sp.
TTTCCAACTCCTGCGATATGAAGGACCCGTCTGCCGAATATTCCGTGTGCCGCGACCCCTTGAGCTGGCCGTTAAACAGGAAACCGGTGCTTTCTCCGTTCCGGAAGACCTCAACGACATAGTCCCACCCGTAATCACGCTTGCTGCCATTGACCGACCATTCGGCAAATACGCCCTGGAATATTCCGTCCGCCTCGCTGTCAGTAACGTGTTGTTCTGGCCTTTTCACAGGAGCTCGATCAGCCTATTATTAATTGTGCCAGATTTGCCAAGCTATAGACTGGATTATCACGTGCAGAGGGTAAGGCCAAGGGGCACCGGCAAATCGTCCACGTCAACTTTGACCACACACCGGCAGCCGGCGAAGTCAATCTCGCGAACTCTTGCGACGCTCCTTTTTTTATCTTCGCGCTCGATTTTCCGCCATGCGTTTGTCGAGCTCTACCATGATCTCAAGCGAGTTCATCTCTTCCGGGTCCAGGCCCCGGCGGTAAAGACGAAGATCCTCATTGTCGAGTCCGGCTTCGGGCGCTGAGCGGCAGTAGTCGTGGCTGTACAGCTTGGGTTGGCTCCAGTTCCACAACTGGCCCGAGGCTCGCATCGCGGCGATTATCTCTTCCTTGGTCATTCTGTCGGCCACGCCGGAAGTATCGCGAGGCCGCCTTCTTTGGAAAGCTCGAGCGGAGTCGCAAGTGCCCAATGTTGTGCCATGGGAGCAGTCGGGTCAGAAACCGCCGATGCGTGAAGGTGGACGGAACTCGGCCTGCGCCGGCAGAATTTGCAGCGCAGTCGCGCGAGAATTTCCGCGAACGACTTGTTTTCATACCATCGCATGAGTCCTTGACGGCCATCGTCATCCCTCGCTGCTCGCAGCGGAGGCAGCGCGCTTCGAGGAAACACTCGGACCAGTCGGAAAGCCGCTGGCTTGATGAGAATCGGGGCAGATGCATATGAAGGAGGGTTAGGGGCCGTGAATCATCTTGATTCCCGTTACAAAAATCAAGCGGCAAGATTCCCGGAAACACGGATCACGTTCCAAAGCAAGGCGACTACGCAAACCCTACGGCGCTCTTTTGAAGGCGCGGGTTTGCAACTCGTACAGACGCTCGGATCGCTTGGTGAGTACCTGATAGGTATGCCAGTCCGCGGAGACCATCACACGGACAACATCCTCGATATAGGCATCCGGAACGGTAGGCTGGAACAGGTCGCTCATGCTGTTCACGAAAACAGTGCGAGGGGTAGGCCAGGTGAATGGTTCCGATAATTTGTCAGGAACTAAACGCAGATCAAAACCCTGTTCGTAAGGATGCCCCCTGACGCCGCGAAATCGTTCGGCGAACGTCTCGGCATAGCAACGCTTGCAGCCTGGGCTAATTTTCGTGCATCCACGCAGCGGATTCCACGTCGCATCCGTCCACTCGATCTTGGAGTGATCGCTCATGACAAGGCTCCCGCAAAAGGTTTATGAACGGCGTCTGAGGGGGCGGGCGGATAGGTGACCTTCCTGCCCATGCAGAGCATTGTAGCGCGAGTTTGGCGAGGTCGCCGCATCTGACCCGTTCTCTCGGCTTCTCGCTGCCCCCTAAGCAGTTTCTGTCCGATCTTCTCGACGCTCCAGCCGCGCTGCGTCGCTGTCACACCTTTGGGACATCGGACGCTCTTAACTTTCGTCTGGCACCGTGCCGCACCGTGAGCACCCAGATTGTTTGCCGCGCCTCGTCAACCTCATAGATGACGCGGTAAACGTGAGGCTTTTTGCCGTAGAGCAGGTTCCGCAGCTTGCGCTTTGCGGCCCGGGCCTCGGATGCAGCCGGGCAGCGATCGGGATGTGCAGACAAACCCGCCACCGCCCGCTCAAGCCCGTTATACCAGCTGGCTGCGGCCGTCGACTCGGAGGCGTTCTTTTCGAGATAGAGGGTTTCAAGATCGATCGCCGCGCGCAAGGCAAGCTTAACGAGGTATGTCATGTTTGCGGCGGATGTCGTCGAATATGTCCTTGGCCAGGCGCGTACGCCCGTGCGCCACATCGTCGAGTCCCTGCCGGACGGCTTCCTCGGAATCGGCGCTCGCCGCGATGTCGAGCAATCGCTGATAGGCTTCGGCGTCCTGCACAATGGCAGCAGCCTTCCCTTTCACCGTGAGGACGACGGGGCGCTTGCTCTTCTTAAGCTGCTTCATGAAATCGCCGGAGCGGCGACGGAATGTCGTCAGTGACTGAATATCCTTGGTGATGTCGAGCATGGGCCAAACTCCTTGAAAGCACCTTTTTAAGTGCTATCACCATAATACATTTTCGTAAAGCGGGATAGTTCCCTTTGGATGAGGTGACCGTCCCTCGCCCCTGCCCCGCCTGCGGCCTTCTTCTGCCGCCGCGGCAGCATTGAGCGCGGTGATGTGCGCATAGCCTTCGTCGCCGCACCGTGCGCGCTCCCTCGCCTTCTTGCTGACTTCCAGCGGCGCGACGGTGATGCGGTCGAGAAAGGCTCAGCCACTGAGGCTGAAGCCGAGGAGGCGTTTCTCAGGATGCTTCGCGGAAAGACTGCATTGCTGAGCGTGAAGCGATATGAGGAATGAATGGGGAAACGGTCGCACCTGGATCTAGTGGGCCAATGACCGGGCCGCGCCTGTGCTCAGTTCGATTTCTCCAAGTCGGCCGCCAAATACGCTTCTGTCGGCGAGAGCGCAGGCGCAGAGTTCAGCGGGTATTTTGGACGGGATGGCTGGACAAAATCCTAAGTATCTTGGAAAGCCCGAAGGCCAATTAGTCGCTGGAAAATTCCACATCATCGTAGGTCTTCGTTCCACGCAATACGTCACTGTCGTTGCGCACATCAGGTTTGTTGGTCGTGATGACAAAACTCACGGGAGCATCCGTATCCGGATCGGGAAGCGTTGCGTAGTCGGCGGCCTTGCAGGCCTTGTTGCCACCAGAGCACTGAGTGTTGAGCGTCTTGCCGTTCACAGTCAGCGTAAAAGCGGAGATGATCTCGGTATCGGACATATCGACGGCGATATCCCACGTCGCTGTGACGTTCGCATGATCCTTGGAGACTTTTATCGTGTATTTAAGAGACATTTCGCTTCCTCTGACCATAAATATTACACCAGTTTGACTAAATGAAATTGTTAATATCACATTCTGGTTGAATTCAGAGGACTAACTTTGTGGCCGAGCGCGAAGACTTATCACGAGAAACTCAGGAGGCGTTGGAAAGTGGGAACGGACCAAAGATCGGGCGATTTGCGCTGGCATGTATCGGGGGCGCGGTCCCTTTCGCAGGGGGCATCGCCAGGGAGCCTGGTCAGAAAGCGAACAGGAACATTACAACCGGATCTTCGCAAGTTGGCTCAAGCTCCAAGAGGACAGAGGAACAAGGAAAAAGGGCGTACCAGGAAGAAGAGAGATCGTATCCCAACAGCCGAGCTCAACCGCCGAGATCAGGTGACTGCGCCTAGGTCCTGGCCCAGTTTCCTCCGCAAGGGGAACAGAGGTCGATTATCAGGTTGCAGCACCTAATGAATCGAGTACACCCAACTTGCACCGAGCGACAATCGCTCAACCAAGAGTGCGGATGGAAGGGTGGCGACAGGAGCGGCTTGGCCCAAGGGTAAGAACTCACAGGGAGAAAGAGACGAACAAACATCTTTACAAAAAGAACAAGAGAAGAAACATAAAAACCCACTTGGCTCATACCGGCCTTCTCATGGAAGGACCTTCGAAGCCGTCAATGGGGGAACCAGCCAAGGGCAACGCCCAGAGCCATTAAAACGACGATCCCGGCGATGGCCGATGTTTGGAACAAGCCTGTGTTTATGGCGTCGTCAGCGACTTCTAACACATCGTTAAGTGCTGAATCATCTGGTTGTTTGTTAATTTTCCCAGTCGAATAGAGTTCATTTATTCTTCCATGGTAGCGAAGGGCATCCGAGTAGGGGTACAGAACCCCAACAAGAAATATGAAGC
>JBEKSZ010000313.1:0-3951 GCA_049516615.1 Candidatus Acidiferrum sp.
CCGACTAATTCTAGGCACACCATCGGAATGCCCCAAAAAATTGCCACATTCCTAAAGCGTTGCCAGAATGTCCACTGCTTTCGGAAAGTCAATTTCACTGGCTGCTCCTGACCCAGCCTATGCTACGTCTCTCCGCTTTTCAAGGAAGGCAGAAGTGGGAGAAGTGGGAGTGTCCGCAATTGATGACAGTTCTAGAAATTCTGCCCCGGCAAAAACAAACCGTGCTTCACTCGCCGCATGCGCAAACCAACCGATGCGTTGCTGGCTGAGAGGCTGTCCGTGGCGGTTTAGGCTGGGGAAAGGCGCGGACCTCGGCGAGGGATACATGTCGTTCGCCACACACTGCGCCGCGCGGCATGAGATAGACCTAAAGGGAGCCGCGATGACCGTGGACCTGCGCTCGTGGGTGCTGACTCTTGGACTCTTGTCGTGTCCGGTAACTCTAAACTTTACAGGACCAAATCCCTCGTCGAACTGAACTCAGCAGGCGGGAATGGAAAAGTGGCGTAAGTCCCACAACCATCGAACTTCCCACTGAAAATGCGCCGAGGGCGATGAGTTTACTTCGCGCTGCAAACTCAAAAGATGCGGATACAAGCCCGCAGAGTATCAAGAGCCAGAAAAGATAGCCGAGAATACGGCTTCCACTGAATCCATAGCCGGGAGAGTTCCAGGAAAGCAGTAAATATCCCGCCGTGAGAATGCACAAGGCGAGGGCGCAACTTGCGAAGCAGATTCTCCAGTAAATGACAGGAACCACACCAAAGGGTCTAGCCGTCAAAAGCGCGAGCGAACCCAGCACTGCGAAAATCCCGATTCGACTTGCGACCGAAAACGCCAATCCAGAACGCCTTAGCCGTTTAAAACTGTCCGATTCGACCATAGCCGGAGAATCTCATTTTCCCGTTGTCGAAGCCAGCCACTTGCCTGATTCAATGCCGAAGCCGGACACTGTGGTTGTCCGCGTTCCGTCCGCAAAGTGGACAACCCAAGAACCCCGCCAACGTAACCAGACTGGTGGGATGACGAGGCAGCATTAGAGGCAGAGCGGAAACGCATTTTCGCCGAGTTGAGACCGAGACCCCCAAGGACGAGCGGGTCAAGGACTCGGTATGGGATTGTCTCTGCAGGCTGCCATGCTCGTTTCTCGGGCCGAAAAGTTATACCTTGGTAGGCTCGAAGTTTGGGAGGAGTTCCGCGATTCGCTACCGAATATTTCTGTTCATCCTCGCTGCTTTTCTATTGCCTCCGCTAGGCTCGTGTCAAATAAGCGGGCTCCCGAAGGAAGAAATCAGTGTGCATATTGACCTTGCCAAGAAACAATTTAATGCGGGCGACTTGATCGAAGTAAGGCTGGAAGTTAGCAACGTTGGGCGTGAACCACTTTTGGTGCCTAACGGAGCATCATTCTTTGGTGGCGCAGCAGAGGCTTATTTGGAAGTCGAGTTGAGCAACGACAAGGGGCCACTTCAGCCGCACATGGTTTGGGCAGTTGACCGTGTTCCAGCCGAATGGTTACCCCGAAAATCCCCAATGGAAATAGTCATAAATTCTTTTTTATTACTTCCCCCAAGGACCTCGTTTGCACAAAAAATCCCCCTGAGCGTATTTCTGGGTGCTACCAAGTACGAAGTGAAGCCGGGTGCCTACAAACTCAAATGCTATTACTCCTCTGGAGGTCTCTTCTATCCGCCTGCTTATGAGAGATTGGGACTGACCGGGGAAGACGTAAAATCTCTTCCGTTTCGGGCATGGCATGGAAAAATCGCAACTAACGAGTTGTCATTTGCGATAGTTCCTGGCCGATAAACGCTGTGGGTCAAATGCCGGGTTTTTTCGTCCGCAAAACGGACCACCCGCCAAGAACAAAACTGCGTTCCGACCCCGCCAAGTAAAAACCGAAGAGTCCAACGAGACGAAGAGTGAACGGAGAGGCCCGGCAGGTCTGAGGAACGGTGTTGAGTTGTCCGCAGAGCGGACGAGTCGTCATTGTGAGTGCCGCGCTGTCCACAAAACGGACGAGTAGGAACCGGGGCGCGGCCAACCAAAACCCGTCCGCATAACGGACAAACCCCGCCAAAAATAAAAACCGCCAAAAACAACTATCCCGAACGTCAGCCCCCGCTACGGGAACAGGGAATACAAGAGCGGAGCAGACCAGAGTGGAACGAGAGGTAAAGGGTGCGATAAGGGATGGGTTTTGTGGTGTCCGCGTCTACATGAGCGGCAGGGTAAAGGGCGGTAATCTGAGCCGAAATCAATATCTCCCGACCCAAGCCGAACCTCCTGCGATTCCGGGTTGAAGGTGGCCTGGAATAGGAAGTTTTCATGTCCCCCAATCGGGTTGCCGTTGTTTAGGACACCAGTATTTTGAATCTGCCCATTCGATCCAAAAGCCTGAGGGAGCGCTTGCTTCGTGAAGCAGTTTAAAGTGTTCGACTGCTGCGGCGGGGAAGGCTGCTGGGACGATGTCGCGTGGCCGATGGCATTTGCAGCTCCACCGAGAGTACCTGCCACAATCGCTCCCGTCGTCGAGCACGACAGTAGCATGGAGTCAAATGTCGCGATTTAAAAGGGTTTTTTCTGTATGGCGGAGGAGGAGGGATTCGAACCCCCGAGACCCTTTCGAGTCTAACGGTTTTCAAGACCGCCGGTTTCAACCGCTCACCCACTCCTCCGTATTGATTACAATAGACTTATCGTTGCACATCAAATTTCTGTTGCACATTTGTTGCACATTTGGCACGATATCCGCATGCAGAAAGGTCATATCTTTCGGCTTCACGGGGCATGGCACCTCAGGTACAGAGCAAACGGCGAACAGGTCAGCGTCAAGCTGACGGACTACACGGACCAATATCGCACGAAGACCAGTGTCCGTCCACTGGCCGAGCGATACCTTCAACCAGTTAATCAAGGTTTTGCTTCCGATCCGCAAACCGTCCAGCAATTTATCGACTTGGTGTATCTCCCGCATGCCGAGCTGCACAAGCGTCCGAGCACGGTCAAGGGCTACCGGAATCTTTACAAGCGATACGTCCAGTCGCACGTTGCCGGGATTCGTTTGTTTGGGTTCCGCACGAGAGACGGGCAAAATTTGCTGAATCGCGTTGCTAGCGAACACGCTCTTTCACATCTGACCCTGATTCACGTTAAGAGTTTTCTCAGCGGAGTATTCACGCAGGCAAAACGCGTCGGTAGCTTGGACACCGGGAACCCGATGCAAGGGGTCGAGGTGCCCAAAGGCAAGGAGAGCGACCCGACACACGCGTATTCCAAGGTCGAAGTCGACAAGATGCTCTCCGTGTTGCAAGGCATGCCGCAAGTTGCCGTGACCGTGGCGGCCTACACAGGGCTCTCCCTTGGTGAACTGCAAGGCTTGCAGTGGTTGGACGTTGCTCAGGATCAGTTGAACGTTCAGCGAACGATCTGGCATGGCATCGAAGGCATGCCAAAAACGAAGGCGCGGAAGGATTCTATTCCGCTGCTTCCAATCGTGCGCACAGCTCTCAAGCAACACCGCAAAGCGAACCCTTCAACCAAATGGATTTTTGAAGGCCCCTACGTGCGCCCACTGGACCTAGCCACGCTCGGGAGTAAGGGAATTAAGACTGCGCTAAAAGGAAGCGGCGTCCAGTGGTACGGATGGCACGCTCTCCGCCGCGGCTTCGCGACACGACTTCACGAGGCAGGAGTTCAGGATCGTATCATCCAAGCCCTGATGCGACATTCGTCTTTGTCTGTAACGATGAAACACTACGTCAAGGCAACGCCGGAGGCGAATGTCGAGGCCATGCAGAGATTGAATCCGAAGAAAAAGCGGAGATGACGCGAAGGAGACGCAATTTCTGCTATAATTCTTCGAGTATCTAGAGCCGTCCGAAGAGGACGCCGCAACCGTGGCCCTGCAATGGGGACAGCGGTGCGAAAGCCGCAAGGCTGATACGCCTG
>JBEKSZ010000314.1:0-3932 GCA_049516615.1 Candidatus Acidiferrum sp.
CCAACGGGGACTGCAGCATGACCGAACGGCTCGCCGAACGCGAACTCGTCACGCGCATCTTGGCCGGTGACACCGATCTTTTTCACGAGTTAATCCGCCCCTGCGAGCGGATGGTCTACCTGACCGTGCTCTCCATGATGAAAGACGAGGCCGAAGCCGAGGACGTCACCCAGGAGGCCATGTTGAAAGCCTTTCGCGCCCTCGCCTCGTTCCACTCCGAATCGAAATTCAGCACCTGGCTGGTAGCCATCGCCCTGAACGAAGGTCGGCGCCGCCTCCGCACCGCTAATCGTGCTCCCGTGGGAGCGTTGGACGAACAGCCTCCAAACCAGTCTGGCGACTTCACCCCAGCCGTGCTCACGGACTGGCGCGAAATCCCGCTAGAGGCCTTGGAGCGCAAAGAAATCCGCCTAGCACTGGTCGACGCGGTCGGAGCGCTGCCAATGATCTATCGTCAAGTTTTCATCTTGCGGGATATAGAAGGGTTGGACGTGCGCGAAACCGCCCAAGCCTTGGACGTCAGCGCCAATGTCGTAAAGGTACGGCTGCACCGGGCCCGTATGCTGTTGCAAAAGCGCCTGGCTCCGCTCCTGAAATCAGCCCTGCCGGTCCGCAAGCGCTTTTCCTGGAGCACCAAATGAAACTAAACTGCGAACACGTTTGGAGTTACATCTCAGACTATATAGACGGCGCCGTTGTCCCCGAGGTTCGCGCGGAAATTGAGAAGCATCTCGAAACTTGCGAAATCTGTTCGGCCATTCTCGACTCCACTCGCAATATCTTGTACCTCACCGCTGACGAGCGTACCTTCGTTCTACCCATCGGCTTTAGCGAACGGCTACACGCACGTTTAGACAAAGAATTGCTCGCGGCGAAAAGCCAACCTCCAAGCCCAAGCACTTTTGATCCAACGGAGTAAACAAAAATCGTCAGTGCGGGCGATGAATCATCGGGTGCGTAATCCATTCTGCCGCTAGCAGCGCGAGCGTCGCAATCGACAGGATAATCTGTAACCGCTCGGAAGCTAGTTTTTTGGAGGTCAGCGGCACCCTCCGCCATTGTGCCGCGGGTCGATTCCGCAGCCGCCGTGCGTGCCACACTAGATATAAATTCAAAAGCGATCCGGCCAACGCCACCGTCATCATCGGAATGCGAATCGCATCCGCATGAAATCCCCTAGCCGGGGTATCGAATCCCGCCGCCGCGGCCAACGCCGTCAACCCGATCAAAACGCGAATCCCGCTGATCGCCAGCACCGCGGTACACAAACTTTGCAACAGCGCAATCACCAGGCTCGACCAGCTCAGTAGTCGTCCGATCGCGCGATCTCCACCGACCGGAACTGTCACGGAACGTACTTCCGAATCTTCCACTACCTGCTTAATGTGTGCATCGCTCATCTCTTTAGACAAGCTAGCAGATTTTCGCCGTTCGCGCAGTCAGTTGTGTTGCCGCGCGTTGCGCGTCGAGGTTCGGAACTCGGGGTAGCTGAGCCATTTGAGGGCCGATAGTATCGTCGAGGGCAGGGTTTCACTTTTCCGGCGAGCGCGTTAATCGAGCACTGAGGTGGGAGAATCCAAGTTATAGTCAGCGCGTGAATCCATCCTCGCCGAGCTCCCCCAAATCCGCGACCCGCAGAGGACTCAAGGCTATCGGTATATTTCTGTTCTTCGGGGCCGTCATGGCGTCCCTCGCAGGCATCACCTTAGTGTGGCGCGGCACCGCCCTCGACAGAATTTGGACCCTAAATCCTCGCGCATACAATGAACTTGCCCCGTTGGGAGAGCGGATTGGTTTCCTATTCCTTTCTCTTGCGGCTGCGCTGGCAATTGCTGGTACGGGATGGCTGAAGCGGAGACGGTGGGGATGGCAGTTGGCTGTGGTAATCATCGGAACGCAAGTTCTGGGGGATGTCACCAACATTTTTTACGGGCGCATCATTCAAGGCGTGGTCGGCGTCACGATTGCCGGCGCTCTGCTTTTCTACATGACTCGACCATACGTCCGCGCTTCATTTGTCGCCAAACCGAAACAAATTGGCCGCAGTCATGACCCGTGAGCATTTCTACATGAAAATTCTGGCTTACGTGGTCACGGCGACGATATTTGAGGCCGTCGGTAACGCCGTAGTGAGAATTGCGCTGCGATCGCCATACGCTCTGCCTGGCCGCATTGCGCTGTTTGCACTGGCATCTGTCTTACTCTCCATGTACGGCCTGTTTCTCAATCTAGCGCCCGTCGAATTGGCAACAGTGACAGGAATTTATATCGCTTCATTGTTCGTCGCATTTCAGATCGTGAACTACCTATTCTTCGGCACATTCCCTCGGCTGGCCTTCTGTTGGGCGGATGTTTCATTGTCGCAGGTGCAGCGATCATCTACTTCTGGAAGTGACAAACGTCTTCGATGTCAACCCGGCCTTGCGTAGCTGCGACACACTTCTGGTAAGCGCATTAAGCAGCCGCTTGACGTAAAGTAGATGAGACCGAAAAAACGTTCTTAAGTGGGATTACAACCTGATGTCCAAGGTCGCGCAAGCAGTTGACACAATTTTGCCAAAATGGTGGCAGGTCCCTACGCGCCACTGGATTGCTTTCTCAAACGCCGCGAAGAGCAGGTTTTTCTAGCCCTAACGCTCGTGATCGGCGCCCTTGTGGGGCTCGTCGTGGTCGCATGCATCGTGCTGACCGAACACGCTGCTCTACGGATTTACCCGGTGGGGGGAGCACCATGGCGTCGATTGCTAATACCGATCGGGGTCTCGCTGGCGATGGGTTATTTGCTGTTCAAGTATTTCCCGGATGCACGCGGAAGCGGTGTGCCACAAACGAAGGCCACGCTCTTTGCGCGCGGCGGTTACATTTCGATTGGGACCTTCATGGGTAAATTCTTCTGCAATCTGTGACTTTGGCGAGCGGTATTCCATTGGGTCGTGAAGGGCCGTCGGTGCAAGTCGGTGCGGGGTTGGCGTCCCTGCTGGGCCGCAAGCTGGGGCTGAGTCCGGAAAAAGTGAAAGCGCTGATTCCGGTCGGAGCGGCGGCGGCGATCGCAGCGGCGTTCAACACGCCACTAGCAGCGGTCTTGTTTGCGCTGGAAGAAGTTGTCGGCGATCTGCACGCGCCGGTGCTTGGATCGGTGGTGCTGGCCTCGGCGACTTCGTGGGCGATGCTGCGATTGCTGCTGGGCAACAATCCACTGTTCAAGGTGCCGCAGTACCAGTTGGTGAGTCCGTGGGAGTTCGTTGCGTACGCGATTCTCGGCGTGCTTGGTGGGCTCGTGTCGGTGGCGTTTACCAAGCTGCTACTGAATCTGCGGGCGCGTTTCCTGAAGTTTCCCTACCACACGCGGTGGTTTCACCCCCTAAGAACACTAACGCTAGGCCCTGGCGAGTCGGCGAGTCGCGATATCTGAACGAATCTGAATTCGCCGCCGAAGCAGGCTTGACCACGTTTTCGGGAATCGCCAACCTCGTTTTCTCGTATCACGGCGGTGCGAACGATTTGATCGTTGCCGACCAATGCGACACAAGCAATTCATCTAGGGGCTTCAGTAGTCACTCAGAACGACTCCTACTTTTGTGATCATGTGACGGTCAATGGTCAGTAACATCCAAAAAGCCGTCGTCGTGGCCTCCATATGCATCCTTTGCAGCCTCCAGGTCCCACTGGCGAGCGCTAAGCAAAAAGTCTCTGGCGACTTAACGTCACAGCTCAACAGGAAAATCGACAGATACCAGCTTGACGTCGGAAATTTTGGAGAGGCGCTCGTAAAAGTTGCATCGGATTTCGAGATACCGCCGGGAATCGAGTGGGTGGATAATTCGAGCAGTCGCACGAGATTGAGACGGTCATGGAAAGATTCCACGGTCCTCAACATACTACGAGAGATTGTAGGCACTCAACCCACCTACAAGATTGATGTCGGTGCAAGT
>JBEKSZ010000315.1:0-3914 GCA_049516615.1 Candidatus Acidiferrum sp.
CAGCGCATCGCACTTTGCCGCTTTCTTTTTCGCTGCGCAGGTTCTCGGCGGACTGCTGCTGCTCTCCGGCTACTTCGTGCCACTTGCGCTCACAGTGTTGGCGGCGGAGCTCTACAACATCCTAGCGTTTCACCTGACGCTTGCGCCGGCGAGCATTCCTCCGGCTCTGGTGGCCTCTGTACTGTGGGTACTGGTCTTCCTTCCGTACCGCGAAAGCTTCAAGGGCATCTTCAGCGCGAAGCCTGCGACGCAGCCATGAATTGCGTCGCAGTAATCGGCGGGTGGCCCGGGCTTTTGATCTTGCGGGCATTACCAACACAGTGGGAATGGTGCACGCGGGGATCGTTAAAGGTGGGCCGCCCGTCCCTTCGCCGGGCCCATGCATCAGACTGGAAGACTCGGCGTCGGCGCACTCGGGGCTGCACTTCTGGACCCTGCGTCTTGTTTCTTCAACTCTACGCTACGCTGGACAAAAGATCCGATAAACGCCCCGAGTGTCAACTTCGCCAAATCGAGGAAATCCTTGGCGCGTTCCAAAGGAAGTAGCGCAATAAACGAGAAAATGAGCGTTAGCGCAACGGTAACTAATGGTAGACCGGTGACTCCTAGTTTCGTGAACGTACCTGCCCAACCAGCTAAGCTCCGTAAGCGCACATATTGGTCGATGGGGGCAGGTTTGCCGGCAATGACC
This sequence comes from Candidatus Acidiferrum sp., assembly GCA_049516615.1. Taxonomy (GTDB): domain Bacteria; phylum Acidobacteriota; class Terriglobia; order Acidiferrales; family UBA7541; genus Acidiferrum. Next base: position 692 of record JBEKSZ010000315.1, read on the forward strand.
GCAGCCTGGATCATTGGCAAATCCTCTTTCGGAATTGTGCGAGCTAGTGCGTGCTGGGTGGTGGTCAGCAGCCTTAGACCCAACAACGCGCACACGACTCCAACGAGAAGGAGAACGAAAGTAGATGCTTCTTCGGCAAGAAGGTCCTGCCAATGCGGAGCGGCAATGTGCCTGAATTCTCTGAAAATCACTGCTCCAAAGGAGGCCACCGCAACGATAATGAGGCAGACTCCACTAGCAGCGAGAAACCGCTCGCTCGCCGTCGTTACGAATTGGCTAACGTTTATCGAAGGAGTGGCAGATTTGCCAGGCGGGAACTCCGCGTCATCAGGGGTGGCCATACAACCCTCCAGAGACTCTCAACGAGAAATCGGGTTACAACGGGCCCATTACCAGCGCCTAGGGACTCCAAGCCTCCGAATTGTCCTGCTATAAGTAACAGCGGTCAAGCTAATTATGCTACGACGGCTAAGCGCGTCCGCTAGGTCCCCACCGCCCTCATCCGTACTTTTGAGGCGGGTGGCCACCCGTCTCAGCAACGGTCCGGCTGCAAAAGAATGTCAGCCGGGCTTCGGAGCCAGGAATGTTCTCGTCTTTTCCGATGGGATTTCGCGAAGAACTATTTTTACAAATCTGGAAAGGTTGAATTGTGCAGGAAATTCGGTCACTCGAATCTCAAGATCAAACCCTACCGCTAGAACCTTCAAGAAAATATCTTCGGTAAGCGGGGGTGCAATAAACGTATCACCGGCAAAATTATGGACCGCATGCTTCTTATTCGACCCTTCGCTCTTCAGAACCCTTAGCTCTTCGCGGACGACGTCGTCCAGGTTGCCGGTTGGTGTCCGGTTCGGTCCATATAAGATGACTTGAGCCTTACGTAATGAATTCAATTTTATGTTGGATTTGTCCAAGCCTGGAATATTTGCATCGACCCAGGGCGAGTCGATTTGAAACGCGAAGTCGGAATGGACCGGCTGATAAACAGTGGAATTTACGCCCATCGAAAGTTCGTCAACTAATCCCTCCTCGGGCGTTGGACCAGGAACCTGAAAGGTCCGGAATTCCACTTTATAGATAATCCAACCCAGTTCATTTATTTGAATGTTAGGGCGCTTCTCGGGCTCTCCAAGCTCGTACAGAATAATCCCGTGCTCGGCCGCGAACTTCTTGGCGCCTTGCTGATAGCCTGTTCGGGTCACGAATATCCCCCGTGGCTGGCTCGGTAAATCATCAAGGACGCCCTTGAATTGCAAGAGCTGTCCCTGATTCACCGTATTTTCCCAGTCCTTTGCCTGAACGATCACCTCATGAGCAATCCCGGCCTTTTCAAATTTCCAATAAACGTCGATCTGATGTGTAACGGTCTTACCTTGCAAGGTCTTGTTGTGTTCGACAGAAACAGTCGATACTTGATCCTGATTGTGGATGGCCTGAAAGATTCCTCGCACCAGAAGCTCGTAGGATATCCCCGTGTTTTTTTCGCCTGTTCCCATTCGCCCCAGCTTGTCGCATAGGTCTTGCGACTCAAGCATGAATTTTACTCCGCTGCCCGGCGACCCTTCTATTGTGCCGATACATGAAGGCCGGGTGCCGCAACTGTGGGCGAAATCTCACGGCCCGGCGTCAATAGTCGACTATCTGCCAGGCAAATTTCCGGCGGGTGGCTCGGGCTTTTGGGGGGAAACCGCGGGAAACTGGGTGAACGCCAAGCGGGTACTGGCCGCCATTCGACACATCAGTGACAGATTCCTCTGACGAGGCCAAAACGATGGAGTACGTGTCGATTTTCGGTCTCCCGAACGACCATCTAATAACAGGACAACGAGCTATGACTCTACGTCACCGGAAATAAGAGCCATAGAAGCTAAGGAGAGTGGATGAAATACATCTGCTTGGGATACCTCGAGCCAGGAAAATTCGAAGGGATGACCGAGGGCGGTGGCCCAGGCTTCTGATCTCGTTGGACACCACATTTTGAAGTCTCCTTAACCATTGGTGTCCAATGGCATACAATTGTACTTGACTGATGGTGTCCAATGGAGTACAAAGAATTGTGCAGACGGTTGTCGAGACGCCTACCTACCTCGCGATTGCCAACAAGCTCTTTAGCGAGGATGAGCGTGCTGACATCGTTGCACTGGTTGCGGCTGACCCAGAATGTGGAGACCTGATACGGGGAACGGGCGGATTTCGAAAGGTCCGGGTCGCACGCCGAGGAATGGGGAAAAGCGGTGGGGCCCGGGTTGTGTATATATGGCGCAACGAGAGATTTCCGGTTTTTCTTATTGCGGTTTTTCCCAAGAATGAGAAGGAAAATCTGTCCATGGCAGAGCGCAACGCGCTGAGGGCACGGGCCAATAGTATTTTCGACGGCATTTTATAGACTCATGGGAGATAGCATGAAAACGCAATTCGAGCAGATGATGAATGGCCTGAACGACGTTGAGGCTTTCCTTGCTGGGGAGCAAGAAGGATTCAAGGCACATGTGCCCCACAGAGTTGACGTGAAAGCGATCCGAAATCGACTTGGCATGACACAAGCCAGATTCTCAAACACGTTCGGGTTCAGCCTGGACGCCATCAAGCACTGGGAGGGAGGGCGCAGGATCCCAGAAGCGCCAGCCCGCACTTTGCTCGCTGTCATCGACAAGAATCCCGCCGCCGTGCTCAGCGCACTGAATCCCGCCGCGTTCGCTGCCGCTGTTGGCTCTTCTAAACCCACCACTGTCCGCGTCAGGATCAATAGAAAGCGTCACGGATCGAGTGGCGTTACAAAACGGAAGGCTTACTCTGCCGCGGGTGTAAAGAGAATCTCGAAGTAAAGAGGAACAGCCTCCGATCAGCGTGGGAAACACGTGGACAGAAACACGGAGACAGACGGGCGTTTCCGACCGCCCGTAACTCTATGTAATCAGCACTCGTCGGCCCCAACTGCCAACAGCGCTGCAATCAAAATCGCGTACCTTATAAAGTACGCCGCACCTCTGTCAAGTCTACTTAAGTAGACATCCAACGTCCTCGAAAGTAGACATTTCTTCGACAGCCTAACCCCTTGAATCCATTGACCCGTCAAAAAGCCCGCTCGAAGAATCAACAAGTTACGCCAAAAGTTTTTCCCATTTTAAAATGTTCCAACTGGAACATTCAGCACAAAATCCCAACCGAAACGCCTGTACATACAACTGCAAATCGCCAGTATGTTCCAGCTGGAACATACTCG
>JBEKSZ010000316.1:0-3866 GCA_049516615.1 Candidatus Acidiferrum sp.
AAGCTAGACTCGCCTTAGGGGAACGAGCAGATGCCTCCCGGCTTGCCAAGCAATTTGTGGCGTCGCAGACCGAAGGAACTCCGCATCCCGCTACCGCCGCTATTATTGAAAAACGTCTAATAGAAATACGGGAATGGTGTGCGAGACACCAGCTACAGCTCTGATCGCGCATGACCACCGCCCGGTTAACGCCGTTCCCGCCCAAGTGGATTTGGCCAAAAGCGACTTGTGCGGTTTCGCGACCACACAGGAGTTAGCCGCGCGGTCCGACATTGCGCAGCCCTTTCCGGCGGAGCCAGCCCCAAAGAATATTCACAACCGAGAGCACCAGACCGAGGGGGAACGCCAGGACGGAAACAGAGAGCACCAAGAAATGCAGCGGAAACACCGTGTATTTAGCGCCAAAGCCATCGAGACCGAAACAGAGCACTGCGAGGAAATTCAACCACAGCGAAAAGCGTGTCATTTTCTCTGAGAGCTGAATGGAAAAAACGCTTTGTAGACCTCCCAGAAGTGTTACGAAAACGCCGACGAGCACTAAAAGAATCACGCCTAGATGCGATTCCGGTGGCGGAGCGTTGACGTAGCCGATGTCGTTTGCCGGGAGGAGTAGACCCTCGCCCCAGAAGCGAAGTATGAATGCAATAAGAAGATAACCTGCGAGAGTTGCACCAATTAACCAGTGGTTGGAGGGTGGATTGGAAACGCGGAGAATGGCCACGATTCTTTCATGCTAACGCAAAACAAGGGCAGAAAGACCAAAGCACCAAATCAACTGCCCGGTAAACGCTAGCGCTTAATCGGACCCGCGTTTTCGCGAATACGTGAAACAGGCACGCTGCTCGGCGTGCGTTCGATTAAGCCGTTTGAACGTAGCTGCTGGCGGTTGCGGCGGATGCGGGCTAGTGGACCCGATCTAACGGCTTACGGGTGGACAGACGTGGTCGTTTCAGAGCCAATTAAGTTAGTACCCGGAGCCAGAAAACAGAATACGCTTTGCATCGCCGAGACTTTCCCCGTGAAAGAGACGGGCGACGAGATACTCAGGCAAGTGTGCAGGGAAAGCTTCGCATTGTCGCGAGCTACGGAATTCCAACCTGGAGAATCGTTGACCAGCCACAAGGGCAAGGAAGACGGAGTTATGTTAGGGTGGCCGACAATTGGACGTTTGGCGAAACTACACTAGAGATTCCCGTCCCTTGTCCCAGCGGTGTCGGTACGTCTGATTGCCTCTCTCCAGCTCAGATTTTCCCGGGAGAACACGACGTACACATGGTTGAGGTTGGCCCCTCACCCGCGATTGAAGTTCAACTGCCACCGACGCCCCCGATGCTTCCGATTGACAGTCCAGCCCCCAGCCAAGCCGCCGAAACCGTAGTTCAAACTCCCGCAGCCGTAACCGTCCATGTAGATTTCAAGTCTCAGGTAATCGGACTAATCGGGACGCACCTGTGACTGGGCGCGGAGTGCTGCAATGGCAGTCCATGTGCAATTCATCGCGAGCGTGGCGCAGCCCAACAAGAAACAGAACACTCCGACCAAGAGCGCGCGAAATTGCCAATGATCGACAGCTCCGCTCACCGGCGCGCCGCTCGCTGTCGCGGACCTTATTGAGAAAAAAGCGATAGATAGAGAGGCGCACCCTATCAGCACGAAGACAAAATGCGCTATACCGAGGGAATTGTTTAACGGGTGCAATGCCCACCGAGACGCTGTTAGATAAACCAGCGCAAAAAATGCGCTCGCAACGGCCATCAGCCCCATTAAGTGGATATGCCCAATCACAAAATATGTCGCATGAAAATAAACGTCAACGGATTTCGAGGGGGTTCTACTTTCGAGTAGGGCGATACTAACTTGCAGAATCGCCAGAGTTGCGAACAGTTTTACAGATAGCATTTCGATCTCTGCTGGTAGCGCCGATGAACGGAACCCCGCTCCCAGTCGGATTCTAGCGAACGCTTGAAAGGTCGGCAAGTCCGGCGCAATCGAAGAAATCAATTCATCGTCCGAGTCAGGTTCCATGGGGCGAACATAGCACCAGAGTCCATGCATCCTTAAGGGCCACGTTTGCGTTGGCAGGTGACGCGGTAGGGACGACCATCGCTGATCGAACGTGGGTCCTGAACGCACGGCGAAATCGACGCCCTGAACGCCGGGCCGACCCAGTTGTGCATCGTCGAGGGGCGGAAACTCGCCCGAACGTCAAGAATCGTTCTAGGGTCTTCGGGGACAACCTCCCGCCCCAAAAAACACGCTACGGCTCGATTTAAGCGATTCAGGCTTATTCCTCCACACCCGTAACCATATCGTTCACCACCGCCCTCGCCTCTTGCGGCGTTACAGGCTGTGGGGCGTCGTCCGCTAGGCGGATGACTGGATGGGATGGCAGCGGTTATCCAGCCAAAAACATCCGAGAGCGTTACTCAGCACTCGAACGAAACGGGCTTGACGCCGCGCTCGCGTCGTGCGAAAAAGAGTTCTCCCTTCTCCCTTCCTCTGCCGGAAAGCGAGACTCCGGTGAAACGCAAAGAATTTATCGAGGAACTTCAAAAAGAGCTTGGCAGACATCGCAAAGACTATTTCTCCGATGCCGGTTACGTTGCACCCGGCTGCATGCTTTGCAAGGTCCGGTTGAATACGAACGGACAATACTTAGAGCATCTGCTCGTGGATGTGTTGCCGGGAGCGGTCGAAAAGATTCTGGGAGGGTGCTGAAAAACTCGAATCCGAGACACCGAATCAGGGCATTCCCTTGAGGCCGAGCCATGCGACGGCATCATCTGACCATCTGTGACCCGACTTGGACCAGCCGCCTATGGTCTGATTGCCGAAATTAGGGAAGTTTGTACGGCAGTAACCTCGTTCTGTCGCGAAATCAAATGCAGCGTGCGGGTACCCGTTGATTAGCAGTGCACATTTGGTGCTATCTTCGGACCATACGATGGACAGCGTCGAGGGCCGTTCCCTGTCCACGACATTCGCGATGTTGTAAATGTGAACCGCGTCGAGAATCGCGTCGTCCGAACGGCTGAGGTCGACGGCGTAGAAATAGGCGGTTTCGCCATCCTCTTCGAAGAATGCACCGTATCGACCGTCGGGAGCATCTTCGGCAACAAAGAAATCGCTACCGACCTGAAACGTCTGCTCACTCAATGTACCTATTCTCCCCTGAGAGCTGGGCTAGGATGTTATCACGCGCGCCACGTTCATGATATTGTTGCGGCGCGGCACGCAACCGGCGAGGTCGCGGAGTAAAAGTATGGGTGCGATGAAAGACTGGCTTCTACTTGAGTTAGCGTTGGAGTTGTGATGCGATACGCACTTTTGTCACTCACGCTTCTATTTTGTGGCTCGGGCATTCTCGCGAAGTCCCAAGCACAGAACGACTCGCAGAAAGCCATACCCGTTCCATGCCCACAGGGATATTTCCCCGTCGGAGTCTTTGCAGCAGCTGGTCAGTCCAGTTCGAGCAAAGAAACCTGGTACTCCTGTATGTTGACCGCGATGCAAGAACCCTCCTTGTTGGAAGCTACCAGAACTAGCGATACATCTGTATATCGGTTTCTTTTCATTTACGGTTTCAGGACTCTGTCTGTCCGACTTGCTTTGAATGAGGATGGGTCAGGTGTGCTGGCGGGGAAACTTGGTATTTTTGGGTCAAGCACGCGTCTCTATTCTCAAGACTCGATTGCGGTCAGCAAGGACCAAGTGCAGAAAGTCGCCATGTTGTTGCAGAAGGCGCAGTTTTGGGAGATGCCAACCGAGGACCCACAGGATAAGAGCTACCACATGGACGGAGCCCAATGTGTCCTGGAAGGCACACGAAATCACAACTATCACGTAGTAGACCGCTCGTTTCGAGG
>JBEKSZ010000317.1:0-3658 GCA_049516615.1 Candidatus Acidiferrum sp.
GTTCGCGGGCCTTCCGTACTCGTGATTTCGGCATGAAAGTCGAGCTTCGGGATGCCCGGAAACCGCGTGAGGTAGATGCCCGGCCGATAAGGATAGGGATTGTTCTTGGGGGTCCTGAAAGCGTGAAAATCGTCCGCGTAAAATTCTCCGTAAAAGACCAGATACTTGTGAACTCTCGGCACGTAGAAAGTCCAGTCCAAGTTCGAATGCGAGTCGCCTGGAATGGAGTGGTCTTCTGTGGTGCTGCTGGTGCGGCTGAAAACAAGGTCCACGAAATTCCCGAAGGTTAAAGGGTCGCCTCCCTGGCCGCCAATGGTACTGGTCCGGCCCACGCCGAACTCGAGAAAAGACCAGGGCTTGAAGTTCACTTTCTGGCCGAAAATATAAGGGTGCGGCGTATACGGGTGATCACGAAGTTTTCCAAGGAATTCATCGAGGCGCAAAGGCCCCAAATGCTTCAGAATGCCAGGTAAACGGATGGGTTCGGAATTCACGAGCCGCACCATGTTCACCGGTTCGGCGTTGTCGCTCCACAGCAGCGAACCACCCACGCCGGGACCCCACGACAGGCTTTGCTGGCCGACCAGCAGTTGCCAGTTGTTTAGATTAACGCCCACATAGGCGTCGAGAAATTGTGGCCGGTTGATGGGCGCTACGGGCACGTCGGGCGGCTCGGCCACCATGTCGCGCAGGGCGATGATGTTGCGGACCGCGTCGGACGGCGCGGGGGCTCCCGGCGCGTGCTGCTCCTCAGCGCGCACGTAAATCACGAGCGGGCCGAGCGCTGCGCGAAATGCCCCGCCCGCCTGCCCGTTTGTGCCGCGCTCAAACGGCCTGCCAAAGTCGTAGGAAACCGTCTGACCGAAATGGTAACCGTCGGTCAGCGCCGGGCCGCTGATCGACACCGCGCGCACATAAACCGATTCAAGATCCGCGGTCACGTTGCGCCCGCCGTCGAGCAGTCGCGTCTCGTAGGAAAATTCCGATTGCAGCTCGTCGATCAGAACGCTTGCCGCGCCGCTCATCGCTTCGCCGTACGGCAGCTCTTCGCTCGCCTCTTCGAGCAGTCGCGCGCACTCCATTCGCGTCCAAGGGCGCTGTCCGGCCAGCGAGGTGTGGACGTATCCGAGACCCACCAAGCGGTCGAACGCGGGATACACCCAGCTGTCCAGTTCGACGAACGCCGTCCCCATGCTTTTCCGGGGCCGATCATCTTCGAAGAACTCACGCGATTCCTCGAACGTTGGCCAGCTCGCGCCCCCAAGCTCCGGGTCGTGGTGATTGCGGTATGTAATTTCTCCAGAAAGCCAACCGAGCGCGCTGCCCACCAGGACGTCGGTCGGGAAATGCTGTTTGGCGGTCAGCCGCGCAGCGCTAATCGCCGAGGCCCCGCCGTAGGCGAGTATCTCGGTCAGCGGGCCTGGGTATTCGTGGGCAATCACACTGGCAATCGACCAAGCTGCTGCGGCGTGTTCGGACGGGAAGCCGTCGCCACTCTTCCAGAAATCTCCCTGATAATCATTGGCGAGCGGGCGTTCGCGCTGCAGCGCGTATTTAAGTGTGTAGGTCACCGCCAGGCTGTTGGCCGCGGCCTCGGCCGCCAGGAGCCCGGTCTCCTTCCGGTGGTCGTCGTGCATCAAGTGTCCCCACAAATACATTCCACCTGCCAGACCGCCCATCCCCACGAGCGCATCGGTTGAGAAACTACCGCTGCGGCTCAGGCGGCTCGGAGAGCTCGAAAGGTGCTTGCTGAAATCCGTGTCGCTCGACAACGTGCCGGCCATCGCTAAACCAAACGGCAGCAGCCAATCGGCATCCGCGAAACGGATTCGCGCCGGGCTGCTCCAGATCGCGCCCTGATCCCAGAGGAATCTGCGCAGCAAATGCGGTCCGAGCGTGTTGTCATAGTCCGGGGTTTTCTCTGGCTTATCCGTCTTGCTCGAAGACTCCGCATCAGGCGTCGCTCCTGGTTTCATCGCTGCGCCAGCGGCATCCGGTTGCTGCCCTTGCGCATTTGCCGAGCCGACCAGCAGGGCCGCCATCAGCACGAACAACGAAACGAGTGCCCATAGCCCGCCGCGCTGCCCGTGGTTCAACAATCGCCCTCTCTCAGTAACGGACCGCGATGAACACGGCACTGGCAATAGAAGCTGCAACCTGCGCTGCCAGGAGCACGGTTTGCACCTGAATACCGCCCCCGATGGCTTTTTCTGGCACCACCACGGTGTCTCCCGGGCGCAGCGCAGCGCCGAGGGAATCTCCGCTCCACACGCCTCCCTTCGTGCCCAAGACCGAGCCATCCGCCCGGATGACGAAAATTGCTTTTTTGTAGGCTAATTGCGTCGGCCCTCCGGATTGGCCCAGATACCATTCCGCGCTCTTCCCGGGACGGTAAGAAACCGCCGTGGGATTGAAAACCTGCCCGGTGACCATCACATAGCTAGGCTTTTTAGGAATCACCAGCGTATCTCCGGCCCGCACGTCGACATCCGCGACGGTATTTTTCCAGCGCCGGATGTCTCCGGAAATGCGGATAGTCACTCGGCCCTGCGGCGGATTGGAGCTCAATTCCTCGAGCGTGGTCTGCCATTGTTCGAGCGCCTTGTCCTTCGCCCTTTTCTTGTCCGGATCCGTATCCGGCAGAAGTTCGAGGTGCGACTCTTCGTCTTTCACTCGCACAATGATGCGATCCTGATCTCTTGACTGTAATTCGCGCACCTGCACCCGCTCAAGAACCGCGCCATACGGATAAGCGTCCGGCAAGAATCCGCCAGCCCGTTCGAGAATGGCGCTAAGTTTCTCCCCGGGACGAATTCCGTACGTTCCCGGGCTCTTTACCGAGCCCTTCACGCTGATCGAAGCTCCGAGATCGTTCCATCCGGGAAGTTCGCGCACCGTCAGTACGTCACCGTTGTGAACCGCGACATCGGAAGCCGCGTCGCCAGACAGCGCTGCGGAGATATCAACGACCTCATGTTGCGCCGTCAAATCCCGGTGTTGCCCGTACTCAAAACGCGTCAGGTCGGCGGACGTCGTATCTGCGCTGGGCTTGAGTCCCCCGCCCACGCGAATCAAATCGCCAGCCTTCATGTTCGTCGTCAACGGATATCGTCCCGGCCTCGCCACATCCCCTTCGATGTACACCGTGGCAGGCTCGACAGCCTGCGGATTCCTGTGAATCAGCAGGCGGTCCCGGGCCTGCAGAAGAATGTTTTCCGTCGGGTCACCGGCCAGCGCTTGATCCAGATTGACGCTGAAGATCTTGAACTTCCCGTCCGGTAGATACCGGAACACCTGAGCGTCCGTTACCTGGGCGTCCGGCGAAACCCCGCCTGCAAGGTGCACGGCGTCGTCCAGGCGAACTTGCCCCGAGGTGCGATAAGTTCCCGGCATTCGCACATCGCCCAGAACCGAAACAGTTGGCGGGCTTTCAAAATCATATCGGCTGAAGATTCGCACCGTATCGAGAGGATGAAGCACGGGCGCCTGCGCGGGATTTGCCAGCGCATCCGCCAGATCGAAACTCTCGACCGTGGGATGAAAATCGGGCGCATTTAGACGGATGATCTCCGCATACCTGCCCGCGGGCTCAGGCAGCAGATCCCTGTAGGACGAGACGAGGTCGGTTACGCGCATGTTTTCCCGATAGGAATAGCGT
>JBEKSZ010000318.1:0-3627 GCA_049516615.1 Candidatus Acidiferrum sp.
TTGGCGGCTTCGCCGGAGGTCATTTGACCCGAGCGCAGACCGTTCGCGGTGCGCTGCTGCTGGTTGGCTTCACGGTTGTCGACGGCGTTGGGCTTAATGGTGTTGTCGTTGTGCTTTTCGTTGTAGATCTGGCGGCTGGCGGCATTCTGCTCGCCGTTGATCTGTTGTTTTTCCTGCCCGGTCAGCTTGCCGCCGTTGGCAGCGCGGTCGTTGTGGACCTGCTGGTCGATTTTGGATTGCGTGCGCTCGGCGCGGGCGGCTTCGCCGGAGGTCATTTGACCGGAGCGAAGGCCGTTGGCAATGCGCTCGTCCTGATTGGCTTCGCGGGTGTTGGGATTGTAGCTTTTGCCCGCTGTGCGGTCAGCAGTGGAGATGGGCTGCGACTGCGCGTGTTGCTGGGCAACCTGATGATAGGCGTTCACGTTGGAGGCCGCCGGAGTTCCGGGAGTTCCGTGGTTGACGGAAGCGAGTTGCGAGCGGTCCTGCGAAGCGAAGTGCTCGTGCTCCGTCTGGTTCGCGGTGGCTTGGATGTGCTCGTCGTGTTCGGCTTCTAGCTCCCTGGCCGAGGCATGCGCGGAGATACCGCCCTCGCCGTTGAAGCTGACGTGCTCGTTGTTGACGATGGTGTTTCGCGTGACGATGGTGCGGTCCTCGTAAACGTTGGTGACGTGGACGCTGCCAAAATTGGCGACAGCGCTGTTGTAAGCGAACGCTCCACCGCGCCACTCGCCGCCAGCGAAGCCCACCCCGCCGAAGCCGAAGCCGTAGTTAACGCCTCCGTAGAAGCCGACGTGCGGGCCCCAATAGCCAGCGTGCCAACCGTAAGCGCCACCAACGAAGCCCCAATAGCCAGGGGTCCAGAGAACGCCGACTCTCGGAGGCTGCACCCAAACGCCGGGAACCCAGTAGTAGCCGGCGTCACCGTAGGACCAGTAGCCGGGTGTCCAGAGGTAGCCTGGTGCGGGCAGTGGGGGCTGCACATAGACCGGCAAAGCGGGGGGAGCGACGTGAACGGAAATCCCGATGCCGATGGCGATCTGAGCGTGCGCGACCGGGAGGGTCAGCATGGGCACGGTGAGTGCGGCGGCAAGGAAAAGCCTGCGAAATCCCAAGAAAAAAGACATAACCGTTCCTCCTGAATAGGGATGCAATTAATAATAGCGTTCTTTTTTCGAGCTACCCGGACCGTGTGGGCCTGTGTTTACAAACCCTAAATTGGAGAATTTGTTGCTGCGAGAAATTGACTGAGAAACGAAAAGGATCACCGGGCCTGTGTCTTCAGTTGATTATGTACTGGTTGAGTAAAAAACCAGACGAAACTGCGTGGAGAGGTCAGGGGAGGCTTTAAGCTCCTCTCACAAGGAGTTTTCGCGTGAGACGGAGCCCTATCTGGAAGGCGCTGGTGGCGGGCTGCGGGTGTGTGGCTGCGGGATTTTTCTACGAAGCGTACCACTTCGCGACATTTCTTTTTGGCGCGCCGAATTCCCTGCCCCTCCGGTGGTTTGAGCGGAGCGCGGATATTTTTCCGAATTTGGGCTCGGTGCCGCGGCTTGTGCTGGCAACGTCGGTCAAGGGCGTGCCCGACGGGTTGATGCGGAACGCCCGCGGGGTGGCGGTGGTGGTGCACATCGTGCTGGCGGTGGCCACGGCGGGACTGGCGTACGGTTTGTGGCGGGAGAAAGAGTGGGCGCGTAAAACGTTTGGCGTTACCGCGGTGTTGCAGTTGCTGGTGGCGCTGCAAACGCTGGTCCCAAGGCTGCTTTATGTTCTGAGCAGCGGGCCGATGGGACTGCGCGGCCTTCTAGCCAGCCAAGAAGACCCTGCGCAGCTTTGGCTGGCGATTGCCGGGGCTTGCCTTTCCGGTGGAGTGGCGCGTTTGATGTGGCGGTGGGGAGATGCGCCGGGCAGTGGCGGAGCGCAGGCGAGCAAGGCGGGCCAGTCGCTGCACGCATCCGCGTCGCGATTTTCGGCGTGGAACGAGGCGTTGCGGCACAGCTTGTCCAAATGGACTTGGGGAATGCGTATCGCCTTGGCGACGCAAGCGGTGGCGTTCACGCTGCTGCAAATTTCTTTGCCGAGCTTCTCGCACAACGCCTTCGGCGGATATGTCTTATGGCTTGCGTGGTTGGCTGCGCTGGTAGTGACATGGTATCTGCTGTCGCAAGACGAGCCGCGATTGGGAGTGGGATTGGGGCTGGGTTATGCCGGGGTGCAGATCCTGCCGATCCTGGGAGTTTTGGGGGCCCCATACGTTCTGCTTCTGCTGGGTTTTCACGCAGGGTGGCAGTTCGAGCTGGCCGGGGCGAGCATCCTCGCTGTGCTCGTGCTGCTGACTTGCGCCATCCGCGCCAGCCTGCTGTTGGGGCGAGCGCCGCTAGAGAGCGCGGGTGCCTGGGGGCTGGGGGTGCTCCTGCCGTTTGTGGCCACGATCGTAATGTTACAGGCGAAGCAGGAGAGCACCTATCCGACGCTGCCACCACGTTCGCGGGAGATGGCGGCGACGCAGTCGCATGAGTATGAACAAGCGTATGCGGCGCAGCAGATGGTGCGCACCATCGCGCGATGCGCATTCGAGTATGCGGAAGCGCATCCACAGCAGGGGTTTCCAAGTCGGCTCGAGGAACTCGAAACCGCGGGAAATGCTTGCGTACCGCTCGGACCCGGACCGGCATTGGACGGGCATCAATTCGAGTATCAAGCGACGAGAAGTAGCGGCGAAGGGACTGGTGGCGGCGGAGCTGAGGCTGGCGCGCCAAGCGAGGGCGCGGCCGGAGGCGGCGCGGCGAGCGGCAACCCTGTGAGCGTCAGCTTAAGGAGCGGGCCCAATGATAGATTCACGGCACGTTCGCGGGGCGAACAACCCCCGCAAGGAATTTTTTCGCTGCCAGACCTGCAAGTGAACGAATCGGGCGTGTTTCTGCGGATGGAAGGGGCACATCCGTTCACCTTCAGTCCGCCATTGACGTTGATAAATAACCTGGCTGCTTGTTTGAAACGGGATTTCATGGTGCGTGGCGGATACCCATCGAATCTGCACGCCATCCTCGGACAGAAGGGTGATTATGGATTGCTGTGTATTCCGGGGTTTGAGGCCAAGGATTTGTCGGTGCTCTCGCTGTGGACCAACCGCTTCAGCTTCGCTTCCTATCGTTTTACTTACACGGCTACGGACAAGGATGGCTGGTATTACCAGGGATTCCGTCTGGAGGCGCGGCCCGAGGAATACGGGAAAATTGCGTTGCGGAGTTACTTCGTGGATCAGAATGGCGTGACGCACGCCACGCCGCTGAATCGCGCGGCCACCGCGGCGGACGCGAACGCGGAGTGCGAGGTAAAGATGCAGGATTGCGGCCTGCAATGAGCGAAACGTGCGAGCGCGGATCGACTGGCCGGACCTTCGTTTGTGCGGTTTTAGACGATCAATCCTTGTGTGCTGATTCGGTTGAAATTGCGAGGCTGCAATTTTTCACACGTTTCCGTCCTCAGTTTTCTAGTTTGGCTTCCTAGTTTGGTTTTCTAGTTTGCGGCGGTTGCGTTTGGGACTGCGCTACGTGGTCGGCGTCGGAATCTTTGGTAGCGGTTTCCAGGGGAATGAAAATCGCGGTTAACTTGGTCTTGCCGGTCACG
>JBEKSZ010000319.1:0-3480 GCA_049516615.1 Candidatus Acidiferrum sp.
CAAATCGGAATATCACTCCTTCATTCCCAACTTGGTTGGTCGCTGCCGTGGCAATACAGATCGATTGCGCGTCGATCATCTTGCCCATCACCCCGCCCGCGCTGTTCGTGGCGCACATCAGTATGGGGCTGAGATTTAATTGCTGCGCGGTAATTTTCTGTAGTCCTCCAAACAACACGTTCGACGACGTATCGCTGCCCGTCAGGGCCACGCCCAGCCACCCGATATAGGCCCCGAAAAACGGAAACAGCCATCCTGTGCGTGTGAATGCCAACCCTAAAACCGCATCCATGCCGGAATAACGCGTCACGTAACCTAAACCCAGCATGCAAGCCATGGCGATCACCGCAAAGCGCATGCGAACAACGGTAGTACCGAAAATCTTCAGCATCGCGCCGGGACCCAGCCCGAGCAGCGCCCCAGCCAGCAACGCTGCCAGAAAACATCCCGTTCCGGTAGCCGTCAGCCAGTTAAAATCAAACTTTGCATTTTCCGCTGTGGGCTTTGCAACCACCGGCTGCGCGCGGAAAACCGCCTTGTGCAGATATGGCACTTCCCAGCCCCCGGTCTTGAACGCTGGGGTTGTGGCTCGGCCCATGGCCGCCTTTACGCTCGGCAGCCCCCACAGCAGCACAAAAAGAGACAGAATCGCGAAGGGCATCCACGCTTTCGCAATCTGTCCTCCGCTATAGTGCCGCACCACCTCTTTTCTCTCCAGTTTCGCGGCATCCTCGGCGCGTTCATCTTCAAAGCGCCAAATCCTTTTCGGCTTCCACACGCGCAGGAAGAGCAGGGTGACCACCAGCGAAACCACCCCGGCGGCGATGTCCACCAAATTGCTGTCCATGTAGTTGGCCCAGAAAAACTGTGTCCCCGCAAAGCTAATGCCCACCACCAGGATCGCTGGCAGCACTTCGAACGTCTCCGACCAGCTGACCATCGCGCGCACCAGCCAGAACGGCACGATCACCGCCGTGAAGGGCAAAATTCGCCCGATCATCGCGTTCAAATCGCTTTCGGGCAGTCCCGTCACTCCCTGCAGCGCGTGCACCGGCGTGCCGATTGCGCCCCACGCCACCGGCGCGGTATTGGCAATCAAATTCAGCGCCGCCGCATGAAAGGGCTTAAATCCCAGCCCAATCATGAACGCGCCTGCGATCGCCACCGGCGTGCCGAATCCCGCCGCGCCCTCGATAAACGCACCAAAGCAAAATGCGATCAGCAAAAGCTGCAAACGTCGGTCCGGGGTAATTCCCGCAACCGAATGCTTCATAATTTCGAACTGTCCGGTGGCCACGCTGATGTCGTAGAGAAAAACCGCCGCCACCACGATCCACACAATCTTCAGCAGCCCATACGCCATGCCATACCCGAAACTCGTGACCGCCAGGCTTGCCGGCATGTGGAAAACAAAAATTGCACACAAAACCGCCGTGGCCGCTCCGGCAATCGCGCACAAATGGGCTTTCACCTTAAATCCGGCCAGCAATCCCAGCAGCACAATCACGGGAAGCGCCGCCACAAGCGTGGACAACCACCAATGGCCGAGCGGATCGTATACCTGCGTCCAAGTCACGGGCGGTTCCTCCAATAAGGCATCAAGAGATTGCGTGAACGCCCGGCTGGCGCCAGGCCGACGACTTGCCCGGAGAAGCTACCGATCCCCTCGACCGGACCTTCCCGTAAATCCGTTCCTGCCGTGTGTTGAGATACTTTGTCTGCGCAATCTTGTCAAGCGCTAACTCTGCGAGGGAAATGGCGAAAACACTTAGAGCGACGGCGGCCCCCGCAACGCAACCCTGCAACCGGCCGCAGTCCATTAAAATGACCGCCGCCAACTCGCGGGAAATTCCACCCATGAGGAATTCAGTTCCGCCACCGACGCGCATCCGAGCAGCCGCATGGTTCTTTCCACATCTTCGCGCAAAATGGTCAGCGCCCGTGTCACGCCGGCGTGCCCGGCAGCCGCCAGTCCGTACGCGTATCCGCGTCCCAACAGGACCGCTCGGGCTCCCAAACAAATCGCTTTCACAATGTCCGCGCCGCGCCGGATTCCTCCGTCCATCAACACTTCCGCCTGCCCGTCGACCGCCGCAACAATTTCCGGCAGTGCGCGCAGCGTCGCGGAAACCCCGTCGAGCTGCCGCCCCCCATGATTCGAAACAATCATCGCCGCCGCCCCTTCATCGACCGCCCGCCGCGCGTCATCCGCAGTCAAAATGCCTTTCACCACCATCGGCCCGGGCCAGGCCTTGCGCAGCCATTTCAAATCGCTCCATTCGACCACCGATTCGGCCAGCGCCGCAGTCACATCGACCAGCGCCATGGGCTGATTGTTTTCCAATACAATGTTTTCAAGTTTGGGGATGCCGCCATCGCGGAGCAAGGAACTGAGCCAGCCAGCATGCGCCAGAATATCCGGAACAAAAGGCAGTTTCGCCAGGAGCGAACCGCCCAGCAACTGCTTCATGCCGTTGCGCGGATCGCGTTCCCGCATTCCCGCCACGGGGGTATCGACGGTAATCACCAGCGCGGAAAAGCCTGCCGCCCGTATGCGTTCCATGGCCCGCTCAGCCGCGGCGCGTCCGCCCACCAAATAAAGCTGATACCACACCGGGCCGCGCGTAGCGGCCTTGACGTCTTCTAGTTTGTGGCCGGAAATGGTTGAAAGAATGTAGCCCGTGCCAAATTCCCCAGCCGCCTGCGCCGCCACAACTTCACCGCCCGGATGGATCATCCGGCTGTAGCCCACTGGCGCAAGTATGGCGGGAAACGCAATATCCTGGCCGAGCACCCGCACGCCCAGACTGCACTTGCCGACGGCCACCGCCTGGCGCGGACGAAACGTCACGTCCGCGAAGACGCGGCAATTCTCGCGCAGCGTAAGCTCGCCTTCCGCTCCGCCATCCAAATAATCGAAAATCACTTTCGGGAGACGCCGCTGCGCCAAGCGGCGCAAGTCTTCAATATTGATGACGCGGGGAGGCCCTAAGTCGCGCACGATAAGGCTTACCTATCATCTTTTGTCCCCGGCAGTCCACGGCAAAGTGGCGGCGACCGCGCTTTACGGAAAGGTGTTCCCAAATATGCCGATAAAAACCCCGCGCCATACGCCTTGCGAAAAAAATCACCTCACCGGGACGGCCTTCAACAATCTGTGCAACAACGCGTCGCCCTCGGCGGCTTCGAGCGCGCCCCTGCCGAGCAACGCGATAATCAGTTCGGCCAGCACCAGCGCGGGGTCGTTCGCAGCGATCGGCCGGGTCAACATTTGCTGTTGCGCTTTCTGCGGGACCGGCATTGGCGGCGATGTTCCGGCCACGATGGCTTCTTCCGGATGCAATTCCTCAAACATCACCGGAGTCTCGCCGCTTAATTCGCCAACCCAGCGATCCAGGACCTGTTGGTGCGCGGTTTCCAGCGACGTGAAACACAGGCCCATCCCCATGCCCACCTGCGAGTAAGCCACCTTGGCATCCG
>JBEKSZ010000320.1:0-3413 GCA_049516615.1 Candidatus Acidiferrum sp.
CCGTCTCCAGCTACGGCAAAAACACCCATTCCTCCGGACAGGTTCGTTTAACCCGCGATCTCGATTCCAGCATCGAAGGGAAGAACGTGATCGTGGTGGAAGACATTCTCGACACCGGCATGACTCTGCAATATCTGCTGCGCGTGTTTCAACAGCGCAAGCCGAAAAATCTTCGGGTTGCCGTTCTGCTGGACAAGCCCGAGCGCCGCATCGCGGAGGTGCATGCGGACTACACCGGCTTCTCCATTCCTAACGAGTTTGTCGTTGGTTACGGCCTGGATTACGCTGAGCGCTACCGGAATCTCCTCGACGTTGGTATTCTAAAACTTCCCCAGTCCCCCAAAGAGGCCCCGGCAGCTCCATGACCAACGCTCTCGACGATCCAGGCAGCATTGCGGCGTTAATCGACCACACGATTCTGAAGCCCGAGGCCACGCGCACGGATATCGAACGTCTGTGCAAGGAAGCGCTCACCTACAAGTTCGCTTCCGTTTGCGTGAACCCCGTCTACCTGCCGTTCGCCGCGGCTTTGCTCCACGGTTCCGAGGTAAAGGCATGCGTGGTGGTCGGTTTCCCGCTGGGCGCAAATCTCACGAGTACAAAAGTGGCTGAGTCCCAGGCCGCTCTGGCCGACGGCGCGCGCGAGCTGGACATGGTGATCCATATCGGCGGACTGAAATCCCTTGCCGACAACGTGGTCTCCGCGGATATTCGCGCGGTTTGCGACGCCGCGCACGACGCGGACGCCATTTGCAAAGTCATCATCGAAACGTGTTTGCTGAGCGAAGAGGAAAAAGCCCGCGCCTGCCGCCTGGCCGTTGCCGCCGGTGCCGACTTCATAAAAACCTCGACGGGCTTCGCGAGTGCAGGCGCAACCGTGGAGGACGTGGCCCTGATGCGCAGGGTGGTGGGCGCGGAGATCGGCGTAAAGGCTTCCGGCGGCATTCGCACCCTGCAGGACCTGCTGAGAATGGTGGAAGCTGGCGCGACCCGCATCGGCTCGAGCAACGGGGTGAAAATTGTGGAAGAAGCGCGCCAGCGCTTCGGTTCCTAAGACGCGCCTGCCCTGCAAAAAATTCCGAAGCGCTGCTCACATTCCCGCGAGCAAGCCGCGCATATAAGCAAAGCTGCCGATGACGCCGGGCATCGGGTCATCGGGATGCACTTCGTATTCTAGATCCACAAAGCCGGGGTACTTTATCGAGATCAGGGCTTCGAAGATTCTTTTAACCGGCATGCTCCCTTCGCCTACCGCAACCTGGCTTTCCTTGTCGTGAAAATCCCTGAGGTCCTTCATGTGCACATTGAACAGGCGCGGACCCGCCTCATGGATTGCCTGCACGACATCCGTCCCGGCGCGCACCGTATGGCCGACATCGAGGCAGCAACCCATGCGCGGGTCCATGCCTTTGACCGCATTCAGCACATCGCGAGGCGAAGCCCATAGCTTGTCTTCCGGTCCGTGGTTATGGATAGCGATGCGCATGTCGTATTCCTTGGCGAACCTTTCTATGCGCGGGAGCGTGCCCGGCGCGGGGTCGCCGGCTACGATCACGCCAAGGCCCGCGCGCCTGCAGTATTCGAATTTGTCGCGAATGTCCGCGTCATCGATCTTGTCGAAATAGACCACTCCGCCTGCGTGCAGGGTAAGGCCTGCCGCTCGGTAATCCGCCAGCGCGGCTTTTTCTTTCTCCGCATCCGCCGGCAGGTGATCCTTGACGTCCTTGGGATTCAGCGAAAGGACGCGCAGCTGTTTCGCAAAGCCGATCAGCTGCGCGCGGTTGAAGTTGCGAAACGTGTAACTGGCCAGGCCGAGACGGATGGGCGAGGCGGCGTCGCCAGGCGCGAGGGCCAGCAATTTCCCTGAGCCAGCCATGGCCGCGGCGGCCATGGCTCCGCAACGGAGCAAGTTGCGGCGAGTAAGATTTGTCGTCACAGGAAGGTTGTCACTCGCTTTCTTCGGAGTTGGTTACCGGGCCGGGGCGCGCAAGCCGATTGCGTGATCCGAGCTAACGTTGAGCGGCTACCCGAGCTGACTAGAGATGCGGAGCCCAGCCTGGCTCGTAGTCGCGGGCCCACAATTTCATGGCTTCGGGATCATTGTGGATGCGGCCATCTTTGGTGTCGAGATGCAGTTCGCGCCCGGTTTGCCAGGCGATGTTCGACAGCTGCAGCATGGTGACGGCGACATTACCGACCGCAATCGGAGCGTTGAGTTTTTCGCCTTTGCGAATCGCAGCGATGAAATTCGCGAAATGCGCGTCGGTCATGGAATCCGCGCCTTGCAGATCCGCCGAGGAGGTCGTGCTGCCGGCTTTGAATTCGCTTTTCTTGTTTCCCTTGAGGTCGTAGACTTCATAGCCATCGCGATCGATTACCACCGAGCCGCCGGTGCCCATGATTGCTGAGCCGCGATCCCGTCCGTAGAATTGCATGCCTTCGCAGCTCTTGCCCTCCCAGGAAAGCATGGCGTCGTCATAAGCGAAGCTGGTGAGCAACGTGTCGTAAAATTGCCAGTCGTCTTTGAAGTGATACCGCCCGCCGGTGGCGGTCACGCTTTTCGGATAATCTACGCCCAGCGCCCAGCGACAAACATCCACCTCGTGCGTGCCGTTGTTCAGTGATTCACCGGTGCCATAAATCCTGAACCAGTGCCAGTTATAAGGGTGGAGATTATCGCGATACGGCTGGCGCGGCGCCGGCCCTTGCCACAAATCCCAATCGATCGGCGCGGGAACGGGCGCTTCCTTGCCGGTGCCGATGGACTTGCGCACGTTGCTGTACCTGGCTTTCGCGTAGTAGGGCTTGCCGATCAAGCCATCGCGAAGTTTGGCGATGACGTCAATGGTGTGCGGCGAGGAACGCTGCTGCGTCCCCATCTGCACCAGCTTTTGATATTTTTCCTGGGCCTGCACGAGAAGCGCGCCCTCGGCGGGATTGTGGCTGCAGGGCTTTTCCACGTACACATGCTTGCCGGCCTGCAGCGCGGCGACGGCCATGGGCGTGTGCCAGTGGTCGGGGCTGGCGATGCTGACGGCGTCCACATCCTTGCGTTCGAGAATCTTGCGAAAGTCTTTTTCGGCCGCGGGAGCCTCGCCCATTTCGCGTTGCGTGGTTTCCGCGAATTTTTTGAGAATGTCGCCGTCCGCATCGCAGACATGGGAAATCCGCGCCGTACCTTTGTTGGCCTTGAGGCCCGCCAGGTGAGCATAGCCACGGCTGTTGAGGCCGATCACCGCGAAATTCAAGCGATCGTTGGAACCGAGAATTTGCCGGTAACTTTTTGCCCGGGAGCCCAGAACCAGCCCGGCCGCACCGACCGCCAGGGCATCGATAAACTCGCGTCGCGTCACCATCTTCTCAACCTACCTTTCTGGCCGAAAGCGATGGACGCCTGGGTGTCAAACGCAAAC
>JBEKSZ010000321.1:0-3370 GCA_049516615.1 Candidatus Acidiferrum sp.
GCATCGCCATACCCCCGTTGCGCGAACGGCGTTCCGACATCATTCTATTAGCGGAGCATTTTCTGCGCTTTTACAGTGAGGAAAATGGCTTGCAGGTTGTCGGTTTTTCGGACGCGGCCATTCTCATGCTGCGGAATTATCTGTACCCGGGCAACGTGCGTGAATTGGAGAACATGATGGAACGGGCAGTGCTAATGGCCCGGGGACGAGTGTTGATGCCGGAGCATTTTGCGACGGTCATCGATGGGCACGGGCATCGTACCGCGGACCAATCCGTCGGTATCGATCTACTCTCGCTCCCGTTTCACAAAGCAGTTGGAGAACTGGAGCGACGTTTAATTGAAAACGCGATTCAGGAAACCGGCGGTAATAAATCCGAGGCGGCGAACCGTCTACAGATCAACCGGAGATTGCTGTACAAGAAAATGGAAGAACATCGAATCGTGGATTGACGCGGATTCGCGAGCGGAGGTAAACGGGGGCCGCCGCCGCCCCCGCTCACCAGAGGTCAGATCACGGTAGGTAGTAACGGAACGAAGTCCACACCATGTTGTCGACCGCGTGCGGGGCAACCCTGATCGTGCCGGTCAGACCGTTGCTGCCGGACCAGGTATTTCGGTAGAAGTAGGAATATTGAATACCCCACTGCATTTTGCCTATTTCTCCGGAGTACAGCTTGTTCCAGAAACCAATTGTACTTTCCATGATGTACCGGGTGTCGCCTGCGCATGTGCCTCCGGTGCCCGGAGCGCCCGTACCGCCCGGCAGAGTTTCTGTCGAGCACCCAGTGTTGTTGGAGAAAGGTGAACCGTAACCGCCGATGCCGTTAAGCGTGATGGAAGTTGTGGTGAGACCGGGAAAGCCCGGCTGAGTGCCCCCGCCGGGGCAAGGCTGCTGTCCGACCCCGCCGCAACCTGGGATCGCCGGAGTGTTTGTAACCTTCACAGAGTCATATCCGACGTATGCGGTGCGCGCGGCGTATTCACCACCGACATAAGCGTATAGGTCCCACTTCCGCGTGGCGTGCCACTCAATCCTTCCCAGCCAACCTGCCCCATGGATGAGTGCTAGTGTGCCGTCTGGACGAAGCGTGGCGTCCGGAAGTTGGGCGGAGGTGTAGCGCCCGATCCCATCGCCATAGCTGCCTTTGATGCCCAGATCGATTTTCTTGGCGAACAACGGGAAGCGAGCGCTAAACCCGCCGCCGCCGCCGGTGCGCGAATCGTTATGGGCCCCAGTTACGCTGGGAGTCGTACTGCCGTCGACGGGGCAACCCAGGACCGTTGGGGTGGCAGGAGTCGGGAAGTTCCCAGCGGTTGTGCCGACGACGGCACAGGGGAAAACGCGATCGCGGAACGTGCTCACCAGCCCGAAGACTTCGTAGTGTCCGTAGCCGGGATCAAGCGCCGCTTTCACGATGAAGTCGGGTGTCTTATTGAGTGCGTAACCAGTGGTATCTACAAAGTTCAAAAGGCCGGCGCCGGAGCCGGGAGCAAAGACAAAGGAGTTCTGATCCGTCGTAACGCTGCCGGTCGCTGAGGTGTTGGTGAAGGTGCTGAAGCCGCGGCCTCCCACCGTCGCCTGCGGGCCTTCCGCGGAAACTGCCAGCGTCAGTTTATCGCCGAAATTTTTGGCTACCCGAGCGCCGTAAGCGCGCTGCCACGTGAAGCCCACCACGTACTGCGGATCGACCACCAGAGGAATCCATTCATCCAGATTGGCAATGCCCTTTTTGTTTTCCGTGCCTAGGCTCCACATTTGCCCCGCGGAAAATGCCCAACCGTCGGCGAACTCCGCGCGGCCCCACAATTGCCGCTCGCGAAAGACGTACGAGTTGCTCTCGCGGTTATTGGAAGTGACCCCGGTGCCCAACCAGTCTGCTTCGAAGTAACCCGACAATTTTGTGTTGCCCGCATTCGCGCCGAACAACAACGACAGTCGGGATTGGCGTGCGGTGAGACTCATTTCCGTGAACTTGCCAACGGAATTCCCGCCAAAGGGAATCGCGTTGAAGGCGGTATTGATGTCTGCGCTTTCCGCGCGCTGGCGATTCACCGTTTCTGCCGCGATGAATCCGCCTGGTGTAATGCTGATTCCCTTGAAACGGATGCTCAGCGGGCCTTTATCCTGATCCGTAGCTTGCCCGCCAGGAAGTGCTGGGGACGCGTTTACCGCGGGCGTGTTTGCCGCGGCAGCGTTCTTCGCAGTCAGATCAGCGACAGACGTATTTAGGTCTGTGGCGGTCCGAGCTCGGGAGGAAGTCGCTACCGCGTCCATGGCCCTGGCTTCCGACGCGTGGGAGTTGACCCGAATCGCCTCGATTTCCTGATCCCGTTTGGCGAGCTGCTCCTTCAGGGTTGCCAATTCTTCATGTTGTTGCTGGATTTGCCCTTGCTGCGTGCGAAGTTCCTGGCGCAACTCGTCGATCTCAATTGCGAGTGTCGCGCTGTTTCCGGACGGATCGGGTTTGCCGATGGTAGCTTTCGCGGCGCTCCCCTCATTTGATACTCCTTCGGATGAATCCTTAGGCGGGTCTTTCGGTGAATCGGCAAATGCCGCCCCGACGGTGAGGAAAAGGGACAAAGCTAATGATGCAAGTTTTTTCATTTCTTCTCTCTCTGTTGCAAAATTGGCGCGACAACACCTAACGCTAGAAGAGCAGGATTACGGTGAAATGAATTGTTAATTAATTATACGATAATATTATATATAGTTAATACTTACACACCACAAGCGCGTGACCCGCGAAGGTCACTGCCTTCGAGCCGGATGACTCGAGAGAGAATCCAACCTGCGCGCCCAACCGATTCCGCAGAGGAAGCGTCGGCGAACCGATATCGACTCCCGCAGATCGCGCCTGAAAGCGACGCGCTTCGGTACGCTAGCAATCCTCGGAAAGAGACCTTTCACGCGTACAGAAACGTAAGCAGGCGATAAGCACGCGTGATTCCCATTGGCTGCTCTATGGCGCGGAGAGACTGAATAAAAGCGTAGTAAAACGAAATGATTGATTTACTTGGAATTAGCTTCGCTGCTAGCGTTGGAAAGGGCTTTATAAACCTCGTGCCGGCAGTCCTACAGGGAAAAAATCATCCCTCGATCCACAAGCACTGTTCGCTTTCTTCACAGCTCTGTTCGTCTTTCTCACATCTTGGAATCGAGTTCCGGCTCAAATACATACCCGGCGCCACGCACCGTTCGTAAAAACTCCGGATCGTTGGGCTTTCTCTCGATCTTTTCCCGCAACCGTCGGACCGACACGTCGATGGAGCGGGAATTTAGGGACTTTTCGGAACCCCAAACGGCTTGACGCAGCTCTTCACGAGTGAAAACTAACCCGGGGCGCGACGCCAAATGGCAAAGAAGTCGA
>JBEKSZ010000322.1:0-3368 GCA_049516615.1 Candidatus Acidiferrum sp.
CTCAAAACCTACTCCAAAAGGGGCGCCCTTTATATTGCGTCGCAAAACCGTACACGATTTCGGCCAAAAACCACTTGGGCGGTAACGGCGTCTATCGGTACCTGCTAGCATACGAATCGGCGGCGGCGTTAAACTGTGGCATGCGTGTGCGAATCGTACAATATCGGACTTCAATGCTCGTTGCGGGGTGGTCCGTGGCGGCTTTGGGTACGAAAGCAAACAGCGAAAAATCCCATGACATGGCATTTGTATCGAACTAAGGACGGTGAGTGGGTCGTTTTCAGCGACAGCCCATTGAATTTCACTAACCCGGACAAGGCGTGGATTGAGAAACGGCTCATGAAGTACGGGGTGAGAGAGGCCGAGATCGAAAGGCTTTTCTCCGATGAAGCGGAAAAGGGCGAGGGAATAATCACAGTTCCGATCGGTCTTGAACGTTTATACGCAGACGGTTTGTTGGAATAGGCGGACAGCAAGATCGATTTCCACATGTCCGGCAGCGGTAATCGCGATTTTGCGCCGCTCCTTGAAAGAATCTGCGCCTCAGTGAGAGACTTGGGGTCTTGGCAGGCCACCTTGAAACCGCGCACTCTGGTCATCACATTTTCTTTGCTCAGTCTTTCGGCGTTCTTCACCTTCGCGCAGGGCGGACAGCCTAGCTCGGGTGAGTCCATCCCTCGCAAATGGCTGATCCTCCCAGGCGGGGCAACAGGAAGTGCCGTCTCCACACAATCGTCAGAGGCTGATTTGGTGCGAATCTACGGCGATAAAAACGTGGTTTCCCACGATGTCGGTATCGGTGAGGGCGAGACTGAACCCGGTACCGAGCTGTTTCCAGCCGACCCACTGCGCCGGCTCGACATTCTCTGGAAGGACCCAGTCGAGAAGCGCGGTCCGAAGAACGTTCGAATTTCGGGAACTAAAAGCGTTTGGGGGACGGCCCATGGCATTTCTCTGGGCACAACGTTAAAGCGGCTGGAACAACTCAATAAGAGGCCATTTCGCTTAGCGGGGTTTGGATTTGACTACTCCGGTACCGTCCTGTCGTGGAGCGGCGGGGCTTTGGAAAACGAGTTGGGCCAAGAGGCAAATCGGGCGGGCCGCGTAATTCTGCGTCTGAATTGCTCGCCACATCAGTCACAGCAACCGGAGTATCGGTCGCTTCAAGGAGACCGAGTGTTTTCTTCCGGCCATCCGGCTCTACAAAAATTGAACCCAACCGTGTACGAAGTGATCTGGCTGTTTCCATAGCGGCACGACGGAACCCGCTGCGGCATGGGTCTCGACTCCTGATGAGTCGGAAAACCGGAAATTGTGGAATCGTGGATCGGCGTCACTTGTCCGGTAATGGCAGCGTTAATCGGGATTTAGCGCGGATTTCGTTGTGACCACCGTGCGATCGCGCCCTCATCGCCACTCTGCTGCGCAATCGAGATTCCCACCTTTAGGACCTCATTTGCGAATGTAGCCTGCACATGCGGACGGGTCGCCTCTTCGTACGCCCGTTCCGCAGCTTTCAGAGCTTCGGTAGTCCGACTTTCACGCAGATACACTATCGCTAAATAAGAAAGACTTCTGGCCTTCGACCCAAGCAAGTTTCCGGCATGTTCCGTCCGACCAAATTCGCTCTCGGATTTGAGTGCTTTCTCAATTAGCAGGTCGAACAGTGCAACAGACTTATTTAAAGACTCCTCCGCAGCTTCCCAACGATGCTGTCCCATTTGCGCTGTTGCAATTTGTCGAAAATTGATCGGATAGTCCGAATCATCCGTCCCCGGCCAGACGGGTAAATACTCCATAATCTTTTTGAAACTTTCCTCCGCTTCTTCATAACGCCCCTGCGCCATGTAGCAATTCCCGATGTCGCGGTTAGCGAGGAAGAGAAACTTGTTTTTGGGCACGTTGAAAGGAAATTTCTCAGCGAGCGGAATCACTTCGGACCGGTAGCGCTGGATAATTTCCGTAGAACAGGTCCCTTTCCGCTGGAGTTGGGATATTGTTTCGTACGCATCGTTGAGTTTTCCACCTTCGACTTCTTCCGGAGAAAGATGTGCTATGACCTCGACGGAATCATGCCTCACGGGCTTTGACGAGGTTGGCGATGGGGTTTGAGGAGAGGAATTTTGCGCCGATGTAGGCGCCGAGGCAAGAAGTAATCCGAAGAGAAAGAACATAGCAGGGCACGAGATGGACTTAGTATGGGAGAGATGCATTGGCAGCGAGACTATAGCACATGGGGCGTAAGCCCCGATTAGGCGGGAAACCGTACATGTGGATTTCGGCCAAAAACCACTTGGGTGGAGTCGAGGTGTGGCGCGGTGGTTTAGGTGAAGCCTATCGGTTGCCGGCTCTTTCGTTTGCCGGTGCCTCACTAGCCCCACCATGCTTCCGTTTCCACACCCCGCTCATCGAACCGGACGTGCGGATTTGCCGCATCCGGCTCTCGGAGAAGACTCACACAATCGCCGAGGCCATTGCATGTGACGCCGTCTGCAACTTCTGAAAACAACTCGGGAGTTATCAGGCTCATCGCCAATCTCCCTTTCTATCGTCGCTTCTTGCGTCCGCCTTCAACTGAGGCCCCTTCCCTCCACCGGAGTTACCCGGCTTCATCGGTACTGCGAGCCTCTCCGCCATCCCATACGGCCCGGCCTTTCTCTCACGAGTTGCCGGTTGATCAAATACTGCGATCACCGCTGGGACTTCCCGTGTTGCGTATGGTCCACTGTGCCTACATGCCGTCGCCACTACCCCGGCAGGTCTGATGGAACTTGTTCGCTCGTACCATTCCATCAACTTCGGCCTTCCCCGAAACCGTGGCGGGTCGGCTCCTGCATTAACGTTTTCGAGGCCTGCTCAGCGTTCACTCACGTTACGGCCTGCACGCTCACCAAGTCGCCTAGCGACTCTCTGCACCAGAGGCTTCAGCAGTCTCGTTGCCTCCCCTGCTGCTCTGATTGCTACCGGATGGAGCGAACCAGTTCCCGGGCGGGTTTATCTCCCGCTGTGGACCACCACCTTTCACGGCGCACGCGGTAACGACGTTTACCGAGCGCTTGCCGGGCGACGTCAAGCATGCTCTGATGGCGCTATGCCAATTACTTCTATGTCGACGAGTTTGGTTGGTCGTCGGCGTTATTTTGGGCCAACGCATTCTGCGTCGAGTCTTTGCGCATGCGAGTAAGCGTGGTGCTGTTCTGGATATTTCTTTCGTGTCTACCTTCATTACCTTGCAGGGCAAGCGTCCCCCAGGACGCCAAACCAAACCCAATTGACCAATATGCACCCCGTGGCTGGGTGAACGATTTCGCAGGAATGATTGATTCACAAGCCCAGTCGAAACTCGACGTCATTTGCAAAGACCTGGA
>JBEKSZ010000323.1:0-3344 GCA_049516615.1 Candidatus Acidiferrum sp.
ACGTCGCCACTGTGAAAGGAAATAAGAGATGAATTTCAGATGGCTTGCACTCGGCATCGGTGAAGACAGGGCGGAAATATTTCGTCAAGATCTAGCAGTTTGTTGAAGAATCGGCGTCCGAGTGGCCTTTTTGCTTCAAATTGTATTATTTGCGGCGTGGTGGAGAACTGATTCTGGCCCGGCTAACTGTTGAACGGGCCCGCAACAATACTCCGCTTCATGCTCTGACCATCAGGGTTCGCAATCGGCAGAGGTTATAAGCAGCTCCCGTGAAGGTAAAGAGCCACCCCACCTTGTCGATCCCTCGCAGCTTCACTTTCCTGAGCATCCCGACCATCTTCATCCATCCGAACGATTGCTCTACTCGTTTTCGCTTGCGCTGACTGATCTCGTATCCGGCATGCCGTGTGGTCCGCTCGTCCACTGCACTCCGGCGATTGGTATCGTTCTGCGCCACATGCGGGGTGATGTTCATCCGGCGCAACTCGCGGACCAATTCCTGGGTGTCGTAGTTCTTGTCTCCTGCCAAAGTCACGCGCTTCCCGCCAGGGATCGCCTCGACCATCAGCATGGCCGCCTCCCGCTCCGCTCGGCCATGGGCCTCGGTCAGAAACGTCTGCACCAAAAGCCCGTTGCGGTTCTCCATCAATACATGGCCCAGATAGCCGAGCTTCGCTTCGCTGCCGCGGGACTTCTTAAATAGCCGGGCGTCCGGATCCGTTGTGGATTGGTGGGTTTGGTTCTTCCTTTTCTCTCCGTGAAAGTCGACCTCTCCTCCCGGGCCCGGCGGTTTCCCCTTCCCGTCCTTCCGCCGAAAACTCTTCTGACTCGCCCAGGCCTCGATCAACGTCCCGTCCACCGTGAAATGTTCATCGGACATGTATGGCTTGGCACGTTCCAACACCCGTTGGAAAAAGCCCTCGGCAATCTCTTCGTTCAGCAAACGCTCCCGGTTCTTGCTGAACACGGCATGATTCCAGACCTCCTCATCCATCTCCATCCCTACGAACCACCGAAACAACATGTTGTACTGCAGTTGTTCGATCAACATGCGCTCGCTGCGTACCGAATAGAAGACCTGCAACAACAGCGACCGCAACAGCCGCTCCGGGGCAATCGACGGACGTCCCACGTGGGAGTACAGCTTGGCGAACCGCGGCGACATCTCCTTCAGAATTTCATCCACCATCTTGCGGATAGGTCGCAACGGATGATCCGCCGGAACGCGCTTCTCGGGAGAAATATAGCTAAATATTCCTTCTTGCAGGTTATCGTCGCCACGCATTCTCTCGTCTCCTTGACCTTCTTTTGTTAAGACGAGCTTTTTAAATTAAAGTTGCAGCGGAACTGACTTTTTCAACAAGCTGCTAGGATACAGCGGCCATCCAGATTTCCGTGCCAAGTATTAACTTCCTGCGGTCGAAAATATCGCCGATAGCGCCCGCGGGAAGTGCGAGCAGAAAAAATGGCAAAGCAGCTGCGGTCTGAATCAAAGCGACATACGTAACGCTCGTGGTCAGCGAAGTCATGAGCCATGCCGCACCTACGCTTTGCATGAACGCCCCGATATCCGAAACTAGATCGGCCGCCAGGAGGTTCCGAAAAAGCCTGATGCGTAAGGGACGCCAAGCGCTAGTAGTTGAGACCGATGGAGCGTGAGCGACCGGTGTCTTCATGGGACCTTATTATTAGGCAAGACTGGCTTGAAATTCCGAGCGATTCGAAGGTTTCAGTAGTTTCATCTTGCCGCGTCGATGGGAATCACGAAATACAGAAACCATGATCCAGAAGGCAGTAGCGCGCATTGCTTTTAGGATTTGAAATGCCTGACACATGGGCGCGGGGAGTCTTCAAGGAATGAGAACCACCGAGCCAGAGCCAGTTTCGTTTTTTATGGCGAGAAGCGCTTCATTTGCGTTTTCTAGTGGGAAGGCCGTTATTTGCGGACGAATCTGTAGCGTATTTGCGACCTCCAGGAAGTCGCGCGCATCTTGACGGGTCATGTTGGCGACACTGCGTATTTGTCGTTCGCCCCAAAGAAGCTTGTCGTAGTCAAAGGAAGGGATGCGGTCCAAATGGATGGCATTGATTGCCACGATGCCCGCTTTGCGAAGGCTGGCGAGAGCATCGACAATAACCTTGCCGCTCGGAGCAAACGTGATCGCGCGATCGAGGGGAACTGGCGGTTTGTCATCTTCTTTTCCGACCCAGTCCGCGCCGAGTGAGGCCGCCAAGTCTCTATGGGCTTGTCCTCTCGTTACGACATAGACCTCACATTTCCAAGATTTCAGAATAGGGATAGTCAAACTTGCGGAACTGCCAAAACCAAACAGGCCGACGCGCTCCCCGGATTCAACGCCCGCAACGCGCAAGCTACGAAATCCGATGATGCCAGCGCACAGTAAGGGAGAGGCATGTCTATCATCCAAGCCAGCAGGCAAGGGAAAAACAAAATCCGTTCGCACGAGCGCGTAGGACATGCCTCGCTCGCAGCTCGGGCCGGGGAACGTCCGCGATTTGTAGGAACGGGTCAGTGGCGGCACGAACTGAAGAACAAATAGCAGCTTTCAAGTTTTCCTCATTATTCTTCGCTCAGAGGCAAGTCAGGCATCGCTTTCTGTTGGTGAAACAAGAGACGGAAATCGATTATTGCAGAGGAAAAACGCATGCGCTGTGCAATTGGGCACGGCAACGCGGATGTGATTTCGGACGAGGCAAGCCGAATCAAAGTTCGGATCGTCAAGACCAATGAAGATTTCATGATCGCTCGGCACGTTTCCTCGACGCTCGGGTGGAAGAGAGCCCAACGTCGTAGAATCAGCGGCCCCGTTGGTTGTCGCGCCACATGAGGAACGAGAAACAATGTCGCTATCCAGATCAACGTGCCCTCCGTCTGTCCAATACCGCACAGTTTCCTAAAGCAGGCAGTGTCATAGTCGAGAGCGAGAGTGATTGACGGAGAAGTATGCCAGGCACCCAAGGAGAATTTCCAATGTCCAAAAGCGATTCAGTTGTTGCCATATATAAAACGCACACGGAAGCAGATCAAGCGGTCAAGGAATTGCAACGCGACGGCGTCGATATGCATACCCTATCGATCGTCGGAAAGGGCTACCACACCGAGGAGCACGCAGTGGGTTACTACAACGCGGGCGAGCGCATGAAGTATTGGGGCAAGGCGGGCGCTTTCTGGGGAGGATTTTGGGGACTGCTCTTCGGTTCGGCTTTTTTCATGATCCCGGGCCTTGGGCCAATATTGGCGGCAGGTCCAGTTGTCGGTTGGATTGTGGGAGCACTCGAAAGTGCGGTCGTGGTTGGAGGCGTAAGCGCATTGGGAGCGGGAC
>JBEKSZ010000324.1:0-4500 GCA_049516615.1 Candidatus Acidiferrum sp.
AAACGAATGGGAATGAGCTCACGCAATTTCACCCGTGTTTGTCTCCGCGAAACGCGAATGAATCCAGGGCAATTCGTCGATCGCATGCGCGTGGAGGCGGCACAGCAAATGATCGATAGCTCGGCGATGGGTCTCAAGGAGATCGCGGATGCTTGTGGATTTCAGACGCCTCTTGCCATGCGCCGAACGTTTCTACGTGTTCTCGGCATTACTGCCGGCGAATATGCAAGCCGCTTCAAGCGGTCGCACGGCCAAACCGAAATTCATAGATGAAACCAACGCCGGATATCTGATCACAAGTTGCATGCTGGTGGCGCGGGGCGCGGCACGTGCGATTTCGACATAGCTACGAATTCGCAATGAGTTCTATATCCTGAGGAACCGATTGCCAATAATAGGAGGACGAATGGCGCAAGTTTGGTTCGTGACGGGCAGTTCTCGCGGTCTGGGTCGCGCGATTGTCGAAGCGGGCCTTGCGGCGGGCAATAAAGTGTTGGCGACAGCCAGGGACATCGAGTCTCTACATGACCTATCGGAGCGCCACGGTGACCAGATCAAGCTCTTCGCGCTGGACGTGACCGACGAGTCCGCGGCAGCGCGCGCAGTGAAGGCGGCGATCGGTGCCTTTGGCTCGCTGGAGGTGGTTATCAACAACGCAGGATACGGCAATCTCTCGTCCGTCGAAGACACGCCAATGTCGGATTTTCGCGCACAAATCGAAACGAATCTCTTCGGGACGATCATCGTGACGAAAGCCGCTCTTCCGTACTTTCGCCAAAGGAA
Source organism: Candidatus Acidiferrum sp. (assembly GCA_049516615.1). Classification (GTDB taxonomy): domain Bacteria; phylum Acidobacteriota; class Terriglobia; order Acidiferrales; family UBA7541; genus Acidiferrum. Next base: position 784 of record JBEKSZ010000324.1, read on the forward strand.
AACCGGTCATTTTGTTCAGTTTTCGTCGATGGGCGGAAGGATCGGGCCTCCAGGGCGTGGGCCCTATGCGGCTGCGAAATGGGGTGTCGAGGGTTTCTCAGAAGTATTGTCGCGCGAAGTGGCGCCGCTAGGCATCAAGGTCACCATCGTTGAGCCGGGTGGCTTCCGCACGGACTTCGCCGGCAGTTCCACCAAACTGAGCGAAGGAAATCCCGACTACGACTCGACGGTGGGAGCCACCGCCAGGTTTCAACGCGACTACAACGGTAAGCAGCCCGGTGATCCGAAAAAGGCGGCGCAAGCGATCGTGCGACTGACGCAGGAACAGAAACCTCCCTTGCGACTGTTGCTCGGTAGCGATGCGTACAACGGCGCGGAGAAAAACGACCTCGCACGCCTAGAAGAAGCAAGGTCCTGGAAAGAACTCAGCCTGTCCACAGATTTCGAGTCGAAGCCCCCACACCCGGAGAGACCAAAGTGAACCTACCTTTGCGGGAATCCGGCCCACGGACGTGCCGCCTTTTCGCGCCGCGCAAATCGTAGGAGTACGCTTCCCATTTTTTGTTTCGCCGGTTCATGTCAAAGACCGCCTAAAGCAAGGCGACGGTGGGTTCGAGAACGGTCTTGGGAAATCGTCGTTGGGACCGGCGGCATGCTTTCAAGATTCCTACAACGGTCTGCGCAACCGTGCCTTATCGAGCGGTAGATCCGATCACTCCCGATCGTCCCCAATGGTTTGGAATACCGACCGGCGTGACGCGAGAGGGCAGATGTCCCTCCTCACTCAGGACGCTCACTTCATCGCTTATATGGACGCCAAGTGGTCGCAACCTTCTATGGTCGGCTCAGGAGGTACTCGCAGGATCTGACAGCTTCAGTTCTTCTGTTGGAGTCGCCGGAAAGGCCGTAAGCAATTGTGGTGCTGAGCACCACATATCGTGCCGGAGGAAGGCATGTCAGTCAAAAGCGTCCAGTTTACGGTCGCAGCACACCTCATGGCCGCTCTTGGCTTTCATAACGGCGAAGGAATCCCCTCCTCAACTCTCGCGGAAAGCGAGAATGCAGACCCCACATTTGTGAGGAAATCCCTCTCCAAACTGTCGAAAGCCGGCCTGATTGTCACGACGCGAGGTAAGCATGGTGCGAGTGCGCTCACGCGTCCCCCTAAGCAAATAACGCTGCGACAAAACTTTTCGTCAACGAGGGTGCCACGCCTTCATAACGGGCCGTCGCCAGAAGGAACTCGACGAGGCCGCGAGGACGATGGGTGCCAATGTTTTCGGAGTTCAGGGAGACGTTGCCAACCTTGGTGCACTTTCGCTGCACGAGAGGTTGCAAATGAGGTCTTCTCGATACACCGTCAACTTGGGTGTTCGTTCTGCGGTCTGCCGATCAAACAAGCTTGCGTCGGCTTCGGCCACTGCCACCCGAATTCGATGCGCTTTTCGCGGCGACACCGATGTGGGAATGCGTTGACCAGCGTATCGCTGCCGTTGCTGTGGGCGCCAACGGAGCGGCAATTTTTTGAAAGAGTGGATGTCAGGACATTTTTCTGCGAGGCGAAGTTCCCTTCATTGCGGTGGATGCGAAAGCGCTCAACCCGCTCAAAACCACAAGTATCCATAACGCACTATGGATGGTCGAAAGCTGCGCGACAAACCCGATCAGGGGTGGACCCGCCAGGAAACCAATATAGCCAGCCATCGTGACTACGGCGAGGCTGGGACCGGGTGCACGGCCTCCAAGGTTCCCTGCAGCGGCAAAGGTATTGGGAATAATCGTCGCCAGACCTGCTCCAGCGCACGCAAATCCCACCAACGCCCACGCGGCATTGCCGAATAACAACACGAAGACAAGCCCTACCGCGGCCAAAAGAGCTCCATAACATACGAGGTGGGCACGTCCAAGCTTTCCGGTGAGATAGTCGCCTGTCAGGCGACCCGCCGCCATAGCGCCTGAGAACACCGCGTATCCGAGAGCGGCCAATCCTGGTCCGGTGAGAACCGAAGTACGAAGATAAATCGCGCTCCAATCGGCGATCGCACCTTCGACGAGCATGATTGAAAATGCAAGAAGAGCGAGCGCGCCTAATGGGACAGACCAGGTCATCGTGCCTCTGGATTCCGCTTCCCGAGCGCCCTCAGATGCTGAAGAAAGTGGAAGCCACCTGAATGCGAGTATGGACATTGCAGCAAGCGCTATACCGCTTACCCAAAAGTGAATGCCGGCCGGAACCACGCGTGAAGCAACCAATCCCCCTAAAGCAGATCCGGCCATTCCACCCAAGCTGAAGAGGGCGTGAAATGACGACATGATGTGACGCTGGTATCGCTTCTCCAGCATCACGGCGTGAGTATTCATCGCTACATCCATCGAACCACCCGTCGCTCCATAGAAAAGAAGAGCGAGCGACAGTGTTAGCACCGTTTTGGATTCGGCAATCAACGGCAGCGCGAGACAAAATCCCAAAGTCGACCCAACGACGATGCTCAGACTGTCGAACTTGTTAATCAGCCATCCAGCGACGGGCATGGCGAGAACAGAACCGATTGGAGGCCCAGGTTGCGATAATCAATCCGTGGATCAGAAAGATTAAGGACACGCTCACGCGTATCCGTTGGAGGCTTCGTTGCCCCATCAATCAGATTCAATCTGAGCCGGGGGCCGATCTGTTGAGTTGTCGTGTGAACTTGATTGGCGATAGCGGCTATAATTCGGGACAGGAATCTCGAATCGGCCTTCGACTCTTGATGCAGTCTTTTCAACCGTGTCAAACAGTATAGAGTTAATTCCTAATTCAGCTGCCGCCTCGACGTTTTCGGCGCGATCATCGAAGTACAAGATGTCTTGCGGGACCACTTTGAGTAGCTCGAGGCAATTTCGATAGATCGCCGGCTCCGGCTTTATGGACCCGTGGTCGCAGGAATAAATCAAGTGTTCAAATGCGGAGAGGGTTGGAAAGGACTTGGTCACATGGCGGCTGAGTTCGAGCGGCATGTTTGATAGAAGGGCTAAGGCAACGCTTTCCTCGTGCAACAGCTTTGCCCATTGCACAGCGTCTTGATTTGGCCGACTGATACTTTCACTATCGAGCCTGATTAGCGTTGCTATCTGATCTCTGCTCAATCCCAGTTCTTGCTGGCCGGCTACCGCTCTCCAGTAGGCAGGTCCATCGATAGCACCCCGGTCGTAGGGCGACCGCAGCTTCCAGTAAAGGTCCGAGAATCGTTCATGGGGAATCCCGCACACGAGCGCCATACCTTTCATATCCTCCAGCGTTTGCTCGAGGCCCAGGACGTTTCCGTAATCGAAGACGACCGTTCGAACGAGACGTTTATGCGAAAGTCCTTGTGTAGCGCTGCGTTTGGCAATATCATGCACAAGTCGGATGATATACGCATATACAGGCACAACCAAGTATATTCGTGCACAATGGGGAGAATGAAACCAGAAGCGGAAGCAGGGCAAATCGCCCTCAGGGAAGAACGCCACCAGTACATCCTGGAGCTGCTCGGCAGCGAGGGCCGAGTCCTCGCCGCGGACCTTAGCAGTCGATACCGGGTCTCCGAAGACACGATTCGCCGAGATCTGCGCGAACTGGCGAGTTCGGGAAAGATCCAACGGGTACACGGAGGCGCTCTCCCTCGCCGTGCTGAGGCTGTTCCTTTTGTGTCTCGCCAACAAATCGACACCGAGAGCAAGATTGGAATTGCACGC
>JBEKSZ010000325.1:0-3318 GCA_049516615.1 Candidatus Acidiferrum sp.
CGACCGCTCCTATCCGGCAGGCATCAAGGTTCCTGATGAGGAATTGGACCTGATCAACATTCGACGCGAGCAGTTTCATGGAGAATGGAACTACGAGATCCTGCCACGAACGTGAAACGTTTATTTCTTAACAGTGCCTAAGCTAGCTTTTGCAGGTACGGCAGGTTAGACAAGCCCTTGTTGACTCCAAAATCGTGGGGGTTGCGGAATGTGCCTTCCGTCCGGCATCCGCGCCCTTCTTTGAAATATGCTTCAGGTCGAAGTTCTTGTAGCTGATGTGCAGGCTCGGGTGAACCCCGTACTGGATCACACGGGTTTTGAACTCGCCGGGCGTTTTATTCGTCATAACCAGGTCGAAGATAAGTTGCACGCGGTCGGGTCGGCCCAGATCCAGATTGTCGCGGATGACTTCTTCAAAGAACTCCCGTCCGCGCAGGGGCCGGTCGAAGATCTGCGTCAGGCTCACTTCCATCTGCCAGATGGAGAGATCCCAGTCATAACCGGCGCGACCGTCTTCCGACCGCAACGGCAGCGGAATACGTTTCAACCACTTGCGGAACACACGGTCGATCTGTTCCGGTCCCAGTGAATCGCAGATCTGTTGCAGTTTCTTCGGGTTGGCGCAGGACAGAAAGCCCTTATCGAGCGCTTCGTATTCGATTCCGCGCTTCTCCAGTTGCCGCTTCGCCCATTCGTGGCCGTTGAGACACAGCTTCATTCCCCAGGGCGCATAACTGCAGACTTTGAGGAACAGCGGCTCGAAGTCCTCATCGTCGATGTAGAAGTAGTAATGGTTGACGTAAACCGTTTTGTCACGATTAAACTGAAACTGACCGTTGACCTTCGTGCCGATGAACGCTTTCGCTTTCTCCTGCGCCACCCCGAAGAAAACGATCTGATCCCGCACTCCCCGCTTCCGTCGGAAGTCGTTGGCAATGTCATCCTTTCGTTCCTTGTGCTGAAACTGATACACCGGAATCCACCCCGTGCTGCCTGAGCTTTCACGGCTTCACGGAACTTCTCCGATACCTGTCCCAGTAATATCGGCGACGGGATTGGCTTGTCTAACTGCACTCGCATGAACGTCACCAGCCCGCCCGGCGTCGCCAGACCTCCGATATACCCGTTCAGGTATAGCCGATCTAGACACTCCACCTCCAGCGTGACGTGTCCGTCTAACAGTTCAGGAATGGTCGCCATGTCCGAGATTCTACGGAATCCCGAGGCTGTTTGCTTGTCGGTTTGAGGTCGAAGACTTCGCTAGCAGGATGCTGAGTGCGCCGCGATAAAACCGGCGTGGAGTTGTGAATGAAAGAGTCATACAGGAAAGGCGTAGCGAGCCATCCTGGCCCCGAGTCATGCGTGGCCAGCCGTAAGGCTGCCATCGAAGCGTTGACAGGGGGAAGTGCAGGCAGGGTATCGAGCTGCGAAATAATCGCGACCGGAGTGCCGACGTCGTTCAGCATGGCGGAAGGCAACACCAACGGGTGCGCTAACGCGAGCACTCGGCGGACTCCGCGCAGTCTGAGACCCCTGGCATGCATGGAAACTCCACGCGCGAGAACCGGGAGACCCCATGGGTGCCCGTTGCGGAAGTTGCGGCGGGCCGGTTGGAGAAGGCCATGAGCCGGGAGTCCAACATGCACGCCGGTGGGGAGTCGGACGGTTGCGTACTACCAACGAAGTGCTCGAACAACGGCGGGCAACCGCTGACGGAGGGCATGGAGGGAAGGCGACCGGCCAAGGAGAACATCGAGCAGTCGCCTGCGCCCCGGACACAGAGCCGGAGCAGCGCGGGGAGCGGCTTGCTGGGTGTGCGTCAAGCAGCACGGAAAGACAAGCGGACGCGGTTCACCGCGCTGCTCCACCACGTTACCGTCGATCTGCTGCGGGTGAGCTTTTACGCCCTGAGGCGAGAAGCCGCGCCTGGAATCGACGGCATGACGTGGAAAGAGTATGAGACGGTCCTCGATGAGAAGCTGGCGGATCTGCATAGCCGAATCCATCGGGGAACGTATCGAGCGCAGCCTTCCCAGAGAGCCTACATTCCGAAGGCCGATGGGCGGCAACGTCCCCTGGGCATCGCAGCCCTGGAGGATAAGGTCGTTCAGCAGGCCGTGGTGACGGTCCTCAACCAGATTTACGAAGAGGATTTTGTGGGGTTTTCCTATGGTTTCCGTCCGGGGCGCAGCCAGCATCAGGCGCTGGACGCTTTGTGGGTGGGAATCATGCGGAAGAAAGTGAAGTGGATTCTCGATGCGGACATTCGTGGCTTTTTCGATCATTTATCGCACGAATGGCTGGTCAAGTTCATCGAGCATCGCGTCGCCGACCAAAGGATCGTTCGCCTGATCCAGAAATGGCTGAGGGCGGGCGTGACCATGGTTGTACAAGGGGAAGGGAAGTGGTCAAAGACGGAAGTCGGGACACCGCAAGGGGCAGTGGCTTCACCGCTGCTGGCCAACGTGTACCTGCATTACGTTTTCGATCTGTGGGTCCAGCACTGGCGTAAACATCAGGCTACGGGCGACGTGATCGTCGTCCGCTACGCCGATGATATCGTCGCGGGATTCGAACATCGCGCCGACGCGGAGCGGTTTCTCCAGGAATGGAAAGACCGCCTCGAGAAGTTCGGGCTGGAGTTACACCCGGACAAGACGCGCCTGATTGAGTTTGGGCGCGAGGCCGCCGAAAACCGGAAGCAGCGAGGCGAGGGCAAGCCGGAAGTGTTCGACTTTCTGGGTTTCACGCACTTGTGTGGGACGACCCGGAAAACCGGCCGGTTCATCGTCAAGCGAAAGACGATTCGTAAGCGACTCTCTGCGAAGCTCGGTGAGCTGAAGGAGGAGCTTCGGCGACGCTGGCATCAGCCGGTCGTCGAAGTCGGGAAGTGGTTGAAGTCGGTCGTACAAGGCTACTTCAACTATCACGCAATTCCTGGCAACATGGATAGTCTGAACACCTTTCGGGCTCAGGTAATCTGGCGCTGGTACCGCGCGCTTCGGCGGCGAAGCCAGCGCGACAAGATGACTTGGGAACGGTTCTGGCCGTTGGTCGATCGATGGATTCCAAGTGCGAAGATCCTACATCCGCATCCAAACGTGCGCTTCGACGCCATTCATCCGCGGTAGGAGCCGTATGCAGCAATCCTGCACGTACGGATCTGTGCGGGGGGCGTTGGGTCAACTAACGTCCCTACCGCGACAAAACTCATGCAGACCGCTCCCTATGGCCGCGGCTCGGAATCGGCGATGCGTAAGATCAGTTACTGCCTAAACCGGCAAATCAATCTCCACCAGCAACCCCGGCGACGCGTTC
>JBEKSZ010000326.1:0-3285 GCA_049516615.1 Candidatus Acidiferrum sp.
GCGGCACCAGGCTCGCCGCGACGGTTGCGTGGCGATCGTCGATCTGCGGCTTGGCGCGCAAAATATACGTCAGCCGGCCCATGGAGGCCGCGCCGCGCTGAAAGATATTGGTAACCCAGCCCAGGGCGATCATGGGCCAGACCAGCTGTCCTAGATAGGTGTAAAAGGCGATCAACGCGCCCAGTGAGATCTCTCTGCGCAGCAGTTGGTGGCCGCCCTGCCAGAGGACGATGAGAAACGTCACCCCGATGAGCGCCTGGAGCGAGGGCATGAACATGCTCCAATTGCGAATCAGCTTTACGTTGCTCGCTACGTACTCGCGGTTGGGTTCGTCAAAGCCGCGAATCTCTGCTTCTTCCTGGGCGTAGGCTCGCACAACGCGCACGCCCGCCAGATTTTCCTGCACCTTGGCGGAAAGCGTGGCCAGCGAAGCCTGAATTTTTTCGTACAGTTCGTGGATGATTTTTCCGAAATGTCGCACGACCACGAAGACCACCGGCACCGGCAGCATGACCCACAAGGTCAGTACCGGCGAGAGTTTCATCATGACGGCGAGCGCCAGTACCATGGTGGCCAAGGTAGTGCCGCTGTACATGATTCCCGGACCGAGGACCATGCGCACGTTGTTTAAATCGTTGGTGGCCCGGGACATCAGTTCGCCGGTGCGGTTGCGCACGTAAAACTCCGGCTCCATGACCAGCAGCCGTTCGAGCAGGTCGTTGCGAATGTCGAATTCGATATCCCGCGAGACGCCAATCAAGACCCACCGCGTGGTGAAAGAGAGCACCCCCTTGATGGCCACGCAGAACACCAATAACAGGCAATAAATCATCAAAGTATGGCGGCTGTGCGCCTGATAGAAGGGGATTGCGCGCGAAAGCCAGGTCGCGCCGATCATGGGTGCTCCGCCTTCGTTTACGGCATGGGCAAAAGGCCGTGCGCTGCCCGTCAGGGTGTCGGTTAAAACGCCAGTCGCCAGCGGAATGACGTTGCCAACGATGCTCATCAGCAGCAGCGTGGTCATTCCCAGCGCAATTGCGCCGGGGTACTTCCGCAAATACGGGCGTAATCCCGCGAGGTTCTGCGCAGCGGAGGTTTTCCGCGGCTTCACGCCAGCAGACTTTTTGCCCGCGGCGTTTCCCTCGTTTGCTGTGGACGGCGCGCTCATCTTCGCAGCGTGGACCTCGGCGTTTCGCCACCCGCTGGCGCTTCGCCCAAATATTTTTGAAACGTGCGATCCAGCGATTGATAGCGCTCAACCGCCGGATTCCATCCGACACCAATGGGTAACACGTGCACGTCGCCGGTGTGTTCCGGAGTGAAATAGAGCTGCAAGCCCTTCACCGGATCCTGTTCAAATTGCAGACGCCAGCCGGTGACTGCTTCGCGCGGCGTGCCGGCCAGCAGACCCTTCTGGTTTTTCAGGTGCTCGTCGACGTGCAGCAATTCCGTCCACCGGCCGTCCTTGTTTTCGACGATCACCGCGCGTGACACCACCGTACCCGGAATGGTATTCGTCGGCGTTTTCGGGAGTACGTTGGCCGCCAGAAATTGCTGATTGCCATTCTTGGCCAAATCACCAAAAACCAAAACCTGCACCTCGCTTCCTAACAAGGTCTGCGCCGCGGCCTGCATCTCCGCGGGCACCGCCGGCGCGGCCGGCTTGGCCGCCGCCACCGCGGGAAGAGAAGGTTCCGAGTTCGGCGCCGGGGTACCCGATCCGCAACCCGTGAGACCGAAGAAAAATGCGACCGCCGCGGAAGCCAGCAACGCGGGGCCGGGCCTCGCGCGGACGGGTCCGCCATGCGCTCGCCTGCTTCCGGCCACCCCACGGGTCAATTTGTCAGACGCGGTGTTTGTCATTTGGGCTTGTATTCTGCAGCTACAAACTCGGCGCCGCTAGCGTAATCTCCACCACGCGCCCCGGCCAGCCATCATCCTCTGCCGTGCAAACCACTTCCATTACTTGCGGCACGTCGGCGCCCGCCCAGTCAAAGGCGTAATACAACAATTCTAGTCTTCGGCCATCTTTAGTGGAAGGACTACGCGAATCCGGCTCGCCGTAGAGTTCTGTAACCCGCGAGCCGGCCGTGTCGACTGCGAGTCCCCGTCCACTTTCCCACGCGCGGATCGGGAATGCACTGTGTCTAGGCACCATCAGGCCGTGCGGACCGTCGTCGTGTGACACGCGAATGAATTGCACCACATCGGTCTTGTCCAGGTCGACGCTGAGGTGGAACGCCCCAGTGCTTGCTTTAAACCACCAGTCCAGCGTCTGCTGGTCCGGGGAGCGAGAATCCGGTTTCCCGTAGAGGCGAATCGCTTTGCCGGATTTGTCGCGGCCGGGACGCAGCCCGGCAAGCGTCAGTTCGTTGAACTTTCGCGTTGTCGCTGGCGGCTGTCTAGCTGGGGTTTGCGCTTTGAAAGAGCCGGTGCCGGACAGCAGCAACGCCAGACTAACGCTGACCGAGAATCGCATCGAGCCGCGCCTCGAAATTTTCTTCACCCTCGCTCCACAGTTCGCTGCGCCCGACGGGCAACGCGCCTTCGATGCGTTCGACCCAGGCAAACAGCTGTTGGATGTTCTCGCGGGTGCGTGCGTGATATTCCTTCAAATTGCCGCCTGAAGCCATCCAGCGCCGGAAGGTATGCTCGACGGGATGGTCGCTTGAAGCAAACGGATTCGCCGCCGCCCCTGGTGCCAGCAGTCCCGCATGGCCTGTGAAAAAATGCTCGAAACCCAAATCCACCAGGAAATTTCCCTCGGTGGCCGCGATGCCGCCGTCATAGTCGAGCCCTTGGCAAGTCAGGAGCAGTGGCTCCGGTTTGTGCTGCCATTTAAGACTTTCAATCTCCAGACCCCATAAATCCCATTTGCCAGCCACCTGGTAGGCGGAATCAAAACTCAATTGCTGGATGGCCAGCGCGGCCACTTCCGCTGGCCCGAATTTCGTGGGCCGCAAATCCCAATACGCAACCGGCGTCTCCGTGGCATCGATCGGCTGGACGGTAAGTTCCGTGAAGGTGGGTTGCGACGCGGAGAGCGGCGCCGTAGTCAAAAATCGCGCCAACTGCGCAATCAAGTTTTCTTCCGTGAAATCGCGCGTCCACACGCGCAAGTAAGCACGATTGGCCATGAACAGCGATTATAACCGCATAAAGCGTTTGCAGCTTGCATTGCGCGGAGCGCGGATCTCGGCGCCCAACGCGCCTGCTCTGCCCGGGGCAGCGACTGCTTAGAATATCGTTATTTTGCAGGCTACATATCAATTCGCAACAACCCGC
>JBEKSZ010000327.1:0-3211 GCA_049516615.1 Candidatus Acidiferrum sp.
CTTGAAAAAAACACCGCAACATACGAACGGGAGCGCGTCCGCGAGCAAGAAAATCGAAAATCGCAGATCGAATCTTGGCAGGATGATTTACTAAATGCAGAGGATTTTGAACGATCGGTCGCTGCCTTTCAACGTCTGGGTCAAGACTACTGGCCAGACCTACCCGCCGAATACAAGATCTGGCTCGCCGGGCAACTGTCGGAGCAGTTCGAGAAAATGGATCTAGAGAATAAGCTTGTTTGGAAAGACCAGGCTGTGACTTATCCGAGAATTCTTGGTCTCCTTCTGAAGCTGGTCGAAAAGTATGAATTGAAACTGTCCCCCGACAAACCCCTGGTCTTTACAATCACAACGTGGCACGAAAAACTTGTTGCAAACTATTTTCGAAAACACGGATTGAGCAACGAAGCGAAATTGGCGGTCGAAGCTCTTCTTACGCAGCCGCGGTCAGCTGAAGGTTTGCGTGGAACAATTGGCTTCCTGCGTGATTCTGAGCTGTGGTCCGACTCCATTAGAAAAGGCCTCGAAAATGCAGTTCGGGACCCCGTGGAGACGAACTCCCAGATCGACGCGCTGCATATTCTCGGACAACGCGCAGTGGAGACAGATTTTCTTGTCGACATTTCGGCCAAGGGGGCTTCGGAGGGGCTTCGAGAGGCGGCGTTCAACTTCCTGGTGGAGCGTCAACATCGCCCAACAATCGAGCGAGCGCTGTCGGAGCTGATCAGGGATGACGAGACTCTAAAGTCCGGTGAGAGATACCCTCCCGTCAATCTCCCTCTTGGGTGGATTGGCAAGATTCGTTCGGAATTCGCTATCGACAAATTGATTGCGTTGAGAGCAAAAGCTCTAAGTCTTGCGTTGCCAGGTGAAGTTGGCCTCGTCACGGAAACGCTCGCACAAATTGATCGAACGAAATTGGCGGCGGTTGTTAAGAAACAAATATCCCTGGCACCCGATGAATGGAAACGCGCTCAGATGTCTGTTGCGATAGAACAAGAACGCTTGGCCAGGGCCGAGAGTGTGCAAAGCTCACCGTTTGCGGTGATTCTCAGGAGGCTCAAAGGTTCGACAAATCTAAGGCGGTTAAAGGTAGTCTGCGAGGGTCAAACGGACGTCCTAGTCTTTCGAGAACTTTTGTCGCAAGTCCCGAACTTGCCGGAATTGGCTTTCGATTTTGTCGGCGGTTGGCCGAATCTGGGCGGCAAAGATGCAAGCTACTTTCAGCAAGGCTGCCACGAAGCGTTCGTTGTTATGGACGGCGACGTCGGAAGGAAGCTGAACAAGAATACGAAGCCCCTGACGGCGATAGGTCGAACCCAGAAAAAAAGGTTGGCGGACCTCGGGGTCCTGCTGGAGGTGCTTGAACGCTATGGGATTGAAAATTACTTCCCGCAAAAAGCGCTCGAAGCGGTAATCGGGAAGACCTTGTCGGCTTACTTCCCAATTCCCGACCACGTCGCGGTGAATGAATATCTGCGGGAGCCGACGATGCATTGGAAAGACCGAGTGAAGCGGTTTCTCGTTTTTCGTCTGCGTTTGTCTTTGAGTTTCTCCGGACCGTCACTGTACGACAAGAGGAAAAACCAAGATGTCGCTCGGCAAGTCTCGCTCGACAGTGATCTGAAAGGTTCGGACCTCTTCACGATCATTTATGCCATCGCAGCAAAAGCAAACGCTCTGGCGGACTGAAGTTTCAAGTGACCGATCACCGCCGGGCGCTAATCGCTTCTGGTTTGTACTTGCATCTCCGGTTGTCGCCGGGATACATTTCCTGCACGTAGTCCAGGGGGAACCGATGCCCTCGCTCCGCGACCTCGCTCTAATCCTGTTAGCAAGTATGGCCTTAGCGAGCACTGCTTTCGCGCAAACGAAGAATGACAAACAGCCGAGTGAAAAGTTTGCAATATTTATCACAGGTGGAAGCGACTCGACCGCCGTCACGAAGGCATTGACGCAAAAGCTCGACGATTCGAAACCGTTCAGGACAGTCTCAAAGGATGATGCCAGCAAAGCCGTCGTGATAATTGACTGCATGCACCGTGACAAGCCGGAGCAGCCTTTCATTTGCATGTACGTTTCGCACTACAACGGGGCGGCTTTCAAGACGCTGTTGGGTGCTGGAGAGTACATCAGCGGGAACGCCGACGACATGGCCAACAATCTCCTCGCTGCCATAGGTTCTGACATCGTTGAGCGTTGGGATCAAACGAACAAGCGCAACCTATTATAAGAGAATCCCCAGAGGCATGCTTGTTCCTGACCGACTCGAAGTGTAATGTACCGACGCCGCTACAAGCCGAGTTGGGCGAAAAGAAACTGACGCTGGGGCAGTACATGTTCAAAAAGAATCAGCAATAAATGTGTCGTAGGAGAACCCAATGCGACTAGCTCGCTCGCTTGCCACCATACTGCTTGTCTTGTGCGCCACCAGTTCGGTGCACGCTCAGAATCGAGATACCAATTTTCCGACTGACGACGAAGTGCGCCTGGTACTGACGCAAGCCCAACGCGCAGTGGCCGAGTATAAGCCGTTGATCGACATGGAAGAAAAGATGTTGGGAAAGGCGGGTGCGGACGCCGTGGCAAAGGACCGGGACGCGGTCCGTGGAATTGAAATTGCGATTACTGGGTTTGGGAAGGATCCACAAGCATTCAATAGTCCTATGGGCTTTGCGTTCTTTGAGTGGCTGGATGACGCGTGCCGGAATGCATTGCTTTCTTCCCTTGGCGCGACAAACAGCGCAACTGTCGGCCTCATAGACGGCGACAAAGAGAAAGTGCAAGCAGACGTTGAACTCGCGAAGGATTTATCCAACGTCTCCACGATCTTCTACACCGTCAGCGAAAACGCGGGTGCGCTTTATACCAGGTACACCCAGGGCGAAGAAGAGTTGGCAAAGCTGGGAGTGAAGGCGGCGACGGAGTGCGCGGATATCCTCAAGGAGCAGAAACACCTTCCCGACTAGGTGAAAGCGACGAGCTGGCGGATACCTTTCGTTTTGCAAGTGCTCTTGGGTTGGGCAGAGGTAGTTGCAATGAACTGGGAGGCGATAAAACTAAAAGAAATAAAGCTAATAGACGTTTTCGTGTGGACTCCCTGGGATTCTGCGTTTTGTTTATTGGGGCGATTTGGACCGTGCTATTTAGCATTGAATAATATAGTTACACAGGAAAGAGCGCGGCTTGTTGCCAGAAGGCCATGATCAGG
>JBEKSZ010000328.1:0-3180 GCA_049516615.1 Candidatus Acidiferrum sp.
TCCTGGAAATCAAATGGCCGCTACATTTGCCCAAGTCTTCGTTGTCCTCGATGCAACGGGGGAGTGTTGGAATGGAAGGTTGGAGATATTCACGCTGGCAGAGAGGTACTCAGTTGCTTGTCGTGCAACTTCGTGAGTATTGATGGGGACCTAGCGCTCACGCGCGCATCTCTAGATAGGCGTCCGCCGGACATGCTTTTCAGCACCACCGAAATGCTCAATCGGTGCATGGGCGATTCGCGACGCGCCTCGTTGTTCGGCGTGGGGCAACCAAATGCACCCAGGATTGTATTGTTAGATGAGGTTCACACTTACGAAGGGTCACATGGTGCGCAGGTTGCGTATTTGCTGAGACGCTGGCGCTGGGCGGTACGGAAAAAGGTTCAATTCACGGGACTGTCCGCTACGTTAGAGAATGCGCGGGATTTCTTTGCACAACTCACCGGTTTGCGACCATCGAGTGTGGTGCCTGTTGCCGGGGACGACATGGAACCAAAAGGAGTGGAATATCAACTTGCGCTACGTGGTGATCCCGTTTCCGCGACTGCTCTACTTTCTACGACCATTCAAACTGCAATGCTTTTGCGCCGAATATTGGACCCAAAGAAACTCAGTGGTAGTGACCCGACGCGCTTCGGACAACGAGCATACTTTTTTGCCGATAATCTAGACGTTGTAAACCGCCTTTACTTCGACCTTCGCGATGCGGAGGGCGACGGACCAAGCCATCCTCGGATGACCTTAGCTTCTTTCCGACAGCACTCACGGCCTCAAGCGAGAGAACGATTTAGACAGGGGCAATCATGGAAGCTATGCGAGGACATTGGTCACGATTTGTCCCGCATGCTGGCAGTGGATCGTACGAGTTCGCAGGATACGGGCGTGAATCGGAGCGCGGACATCATCGTGGCGACGGCTTCCCTGGAAGTCGGTTATAACGACCCTGATGTGGGAGCCGTGGCGCAGCACAAGGCCCCTCGCAACATGGCCGCCTTTTTGCAGCGCAAAGGAAGAGCCGGGCGACGACCGGAAATGCGGCCTTGGGTAATCGTGTCGCTTTCTGACTACGGACGTGATCGATTTGCATACGAAACCTACGATCAATTGTTCAGTCCAACCCTCTCGGCTCGTTCATTACCTGTAAACAATCGATACGTGCTGAGGATGCAGGGAGTATTTGCGCTGATGGACTGGCTGGCACGCAAGATGCCCGGGGAACTTCCTGTCGGGAGCCTGTGGATGGACTGCTCAGGTCCGGCAGGGGAACGATGGAAGCCTCGCCAGAATTGGCTTCGCGAGTTTCTGAAGAGTCTGATCGAGTTTCCGGAGAATCGCCTTGAACTGGAATCTTATCTTAAGGCAGCTCTGAGAATCGACAGGGATGAACTTATTGCGCTGATGTGGGAGCCACCACGGTCGATAATGATGAGCGTGATACCCACTCTACTCCGACGTCTAGAGACTGACTGGAGACGGATTCCCCTCGAAGTCAATGATTCTGAATCCGATCTTCGGACAGATTACGTTCCCCTACCGGATTTCGTTCCGCCTACGTTATTTAGTGATCTTGCACTGCCAGAGGTGCGCATTGTTCCACAAACTGGCGGAGACACTACTTTGATGCCTGTCCTGCAGGCACTACAGATTCTGGCCCCAGGTAACGTGACCCGCCGCTTCGCACCATACACGAACGTGCTGCATTGGACTGCGCCTCAGAATTTGACCGCGACAGAACAAGATCTCTCGGTGTCCACGTTGTGCACCGAATCTGAGTTTCTCGGTGAGTTCCAAACGTCGAAGGACGGAAACGCAGTGAGTGTCCCATGTATGAGACCCTTGCAGCTCCGACCCGCAGCAGCTCCGAGTAATGTAAGACCAACGTCTAAGGGGTTCCTCGACTGGCGGAGCCAAGTCTTTGTTCAGGTCGCTGGTACTCGTCATAGTGTTCCGCGGAATTCGCCGTGGTCACGGGTGATCGACCACCTTGAATTCTATATACATGCTCAGAATTCCAACGTAACTGTGCGGCGATTTGCCATCGGGGCGCAAGCAAATGTTGGCCTGACCGGCGGCCGTGGCACAGAGAAGAATATTTCCATTACGTTCCGTCAGGGTGACACAACCCAGCTAGCAGCTGTGGGCTTTGTGCAGGACGTGGATGGCATAGCAGTACGGTTCCGCTACCCGGACAATTTGCGCGTTGGGCCAGACGATCCTAATCAGGAGAAGATCCGCTCGTTTCGTGTCGCGTATTTCCGGAATCGCTTACGCAGCGATGCCACACTCAAAGAGTATGCGAACGACTTTCAAATCGACTGGCTATATCAGATGTACGTGTCGGCATTATCAACTGAGGCACTCTCTCATGAAATTACTCTGGCGCAAGCGCATAGCAGTCTTGTCCTACGCGGTCTAGGCGGCGAGATGATGCGAGTTCTGGATGTCATCTTTCAGACCGTGAGACTGGATGAAGAACACGAAGGCGAGAAAGGACCCGAGCAAAAAACGCGCAAGCGCCTCGAAGGACTCACGAGCAATCCTGATATTGTCTCTCGCATCGCCGAACTTGCTCCCGTGCTATGGCAAGAACCCGACACCGGATGGTACGAGTGGGCGCGCGAGCGCTTTCGGGCGACTTTGGGCGGAGCACTGCTGGAAGCGGCCCAACGATCTTCCGCACAGGTTGACGTGGAGGCTCTCTGGCTTGATCTTCACCCAGGCGCACCACCGCCAGAACTTGGCCAGCCTGACGGTGGAGAGTTTGAGGAAATTTGGATCACTGAACAAACGCTGGGCGGAACGGGCGTGATAGAGGAAATTCTGCGCTGCTATTCTGAGGACCCCCTTCGTTTCTTGAGACTGGCACAGGAAGCGCTTGGGCCGAGTGATTTTGAACTGGTGGATTCTGAGTTGTCGCGCTTGGTGCGCCGGTCTAGGGAACCGGTGTTGCATGGTGCTCTGAAACAAGTGCGCGACTCGATCACTAACAAAGAACTGCGCGATAATGTCCACCAATTGAGGGTTGTTCTCCAAAGAGAAGGCTTCGTCGCTAATCACGCGGTGATGACGTCGCTCCAAGTGCGCATCTTGCGCGCAGGAACCGATGACAGGTTCGACGCGGAACTAGCGGAGATATACGAAATTTGGCGTCGCGAAGAAGCGCGGCTTGGCATTGAAGTT
>JBEKSZ010000329.1:0-3170 GCA_049516615.1 Candidatus Acidiferrum sp.
TGTATTTCCATGCAACCGCACTGTGGCAGGGCGGCGGCAATCTCGGAACGTACCTCGGTCTTCTAACCAGCCCCAGCGGGATGTCCAGCGGGAATACATGCCGACTCGATTCGTGGTGGATCGAAAAGCGATGGCTGAGTGAGCGTCTTACTGTGCGCGTGGGTCAGTTCGCGGGTCAGGATTTCTACGGAGCCCAGCACTACGCGGCGTCCTTCATCTTCGAGCCGATGGGCTACGCGTTGGGTAATCTGTTCACGGACTTTGAGTCTTTCGATCCTCCCTCAACGCCAGCGTTGGAGGTCCGGGTTGTACCCATCCAGAACTTCTACCTGAAATCGATGGTGCTGGCCGCGGTGAGCTCGCCGTATTCGCAAAACCCCACTGGCCTCGTTCCCCAATTCAATGGAACTCCAATGAGTGTTTCGGAGATTGGCTTTACTCCGGGCGAGAAGGCGTCGTCAGTCCGCGCCTTCGACAACGTGGAAACTCGAAAGGGATATTCCGGTCTGTATCAGTTCGGCGCTTCCTACAATCCGGGAAAGTTCGCTTCGCCGACGAGCGCGAAACCGCAGCGGGGAAATTACCTCCTGTATTGGATGGCGAGCCAAGCGCTTTGGAGAGTGGACCCGAACGGCGACAAAGGACTGGATGGAACTTTTGCGTATGACTGGAGTCCCGGGAGCGTCAATCGCAACAACACTTTGCTGACTGCGGGACTGCGTTTCAATGAGCCGCTGCGCGTGCACATCCACAACACCATGTCGCTTGGCTATGTGCGAAACAGCTTGAGCTCACAGTTTCTTCCGCCCGGCACGCCGGCCTGGAAGACCGAGGAGGGCGTTGAATTCAACGCTCTGCTGGATGTGTTACCCATGCTCCTTTTGCAGCCGGTCATCCAGTACTACGCGAACGTGGGAGGCGGCGCGCAGCACGCGGTCGTTTTCGGATTCAGAACGAAGTTCGAGTACTAGGGAGCGTAGAAGGGAATCAATCATGAACATCGGCGGCCTTGTAAGCGCACTACTTCCGGTATTTTTTGTTCTCGCGCTGGGATACTTCGCGGGCAAGCGAAATGTCTTCGATTCGGACCAGGCCGCTGGGCTGAGCAAGCTTGCGCTGTCCTTCGCGCTCCCAGCTTCTTTGTTTGTCAGCATGACCGACATCCCCAAGGATCTCCTTTTACAGCAGGGTCGTCTCGTCCTGGCCTTGATTTTGTCTCATGCCGGACTTTTCTTGATCGCATGGTTCGCACTAGGATTCGTGAAGTCTCTGCACGGCACCCCTTCGATCATCTATGCGCTCATGCTGTCGACATCCGCCACTCCCGTATTTGGCCTGGCCGTTCTCGGACCAATCCTGGGTCCTACCAGCGCGGGGACGGTGGGACTCGTGGCTCTGGCAATTAATCTAACGGTACCGCCCGCGGTCATTCTGCTGGAGATGGATGCGGCGGCGAAGAATCAGCAGGCTGCGACGGGCCCTTCAAAGCCGAGCGCCGTTCTAACGGGGTTGAATGCTGGCCTGAAATCACCACTCCTGTGGGCGCCGATTCTCGGAATTGCTGTTGTCCTTGCGGGTATCCATCTTCCAGCTGTGGTGGCGAGCTGTTTCGAGTTGATTGGCTCTGCCACTTCTGGTGTGGCGGTCTTTGCTGTAGGTCTCGTCTTGGCATCTCATCCGGTGCGCCTTTCGCCTGGAGTCTTCGCGGGTTCACTTGCTCGAATCACCGTCCAATCCGCGGTGCTGTTCGCGCTACTACATCTCTTACACGTCATTAGCCCTTTCGCGCGTGAGGCACTGGTATGTTGCAGCTTTCCTCTGGCTACCGTGGCCGTGCTCTTTGCAGCGCGATATAAGGCGGCCCAGTCGGAGACGGCGTCTATGCTTTTGATCTCAACGCTCGCCCTCGCGATTACGGTGCCGGCAATACTTTGGATAAGCAGGTAAATGGAGCCCGAAGCCGTTCCGTTCACGTAGCGTATCGAGTCTGATTGTAAAAGTCGGAACTTCATTTCCGAACGGAGGCTTCTGTGTCTCGAAAAGTTGCGCAATGTCGGAGACGGGGTTCCTGTCGGATCGCTACGCGGATCTGACGATGGGAGCTGAGCAATCTCCAAGGGGAAATTGTGCCTACAAACATTCGCTTGACTGACACTTGGCTTTCCTTTGGGCTTGCTTTTGTTGGCGGATATGGCGACGCCGCTGGCTTCGTGCTCGCCAAGACGTTCACTGGACATGTGACCGGCAATTTGGTGCTAGGGGCAATTGCTGTGACTGCTCACGATTGGCGGGCCACGATCGGACATCTCTCGGCCATTGTCACTTTTTTGATAGGGGTTCCCCTCAGTGTGCTGATCGCCCGCCCCTCCAAGGCGTGGCCATCGGCGCTGTTTCTTCCTAGGGTCATGGGAATGGAAGTGATTCTGATACTAGCTGCTTCTTTGGTGCTGGCATCAGATGTGGCCCACGGAGTTGCGATATTTGTGATCTTTGTCTCTCTGGCGCTCGGGCTGCAAAATGGAGCATTTCGTCGCGTCGGTGGCATTAGCGTTCACACGACGTATCTCACCGGGATGATTACAAGCCTAATCTCTACCGAAGCTGAAAAATACGCTTCTGGAGAGGCGCCTCCGCCGATGAGAGCTCCCGACCCCAAAATGCGCCTTCTCTGCGGAATTTGGGCTGCTTTTGTCTTGGGTGCTGGGATGGGAGCGGCAATGGTCCTTCATTTCAAAGCGCTTGGGATGCTCGGGGCCGCGCTGCTTTTGATCATACTGATACTGCGCGATTGCTTAAGGCGCACACTCCGCCCGAAAAGCGTGAGGAGGCGGTATTCGTGATCGTCAATCAGTTGAACCGTGGAGCCGAACTCGTCACGTCGGAAGATGAGCGCTTCCAGTTGGCTGAGCTCAACCTCATCGCCGGCAAGCGGGCAACCTTCACAAACATCATCGAGTAGAGCTCAAAGAAATGGCGAGCAGGTATCTCGCTTGCTGGAAATGAAGGACGGTCCCCTCATACACGCTATCGTGTTTCGCCAGCGGTTGCGGGCACGAAGTTCGAGGCTCTGAGTAACTGAGCATATCGAGTTAGATTTTGAAAATGCCGTTTATCGATGCCCAGGCTTGCAATCTTCGAATCGAGTGTCTGGCGCGGAATCCCTAACTTTA
>JBEKSZ010000330.1:0-3103 GCA_049516615.1 Candidatus Acidiferrum sp.
CTTATCGCCAGAGCATTCGAAGTCTTTCTCGGTGTGTTCTGCGTTTTGAGTGCGATTCTTCTGTATCCAGACCAAGAAGAGAAAATACAAAGCAAGATTGAAGATTTATGGGTGAAGGCGGACTATTTCAAGGATTCGGTTTTGTCACGCCATGCGGCGTTCGTCACAGGAGTTGCCCGAGTTGAATCAAAATTACTCGACAGATTGTTCGGTCACAAATTAATATCCCTACAATCTGTATCAGTTTCTTTCTGCTGCTGCTATTTGACGTGGAGCTTGTCGGACATCGCGACCATCGCTCTCAATTATTGGCAAGAAAACGAGTGGGCGCGATATCTTTCCCGGCTTGACCTGAATCTCGATATCCGGCTCTTGGTGCCAGCACTGGTCGGCACCTTTGCAATTATATTCATACGCGAGAGTCCGCGGTTGCGTTGGGCCGTAGTTGCACTGAGCTTTGTGATTATTCTCGCTCAAGCCTTTGAAGCACAGCCACACTTTTTCTCTTCCAGACTTGCTGATAGGCTCAACTCTACGTGGATTCTTTCGACCGCTATTCAATTATTTGGTGGGTTTGTGTGTGATGCTGCGTTCATCGTCCTAACTCGCCAATTGCTTCGCCTAGTCCAGGATATGACTTCAAGTATAAAGGTGTTCGGAACCGTTCTTCTGAATATAGTTTTTGCATTACTGCTTGTCTGTCCGTTATTTGTATTACCGGCTCCTCCAATAGGCCCAGACCAGCTTTCCAATGAAGTTGTGACGCTTGTTTTACTTCAGGGAATTGCTGTCACAAACCTGCTCGATGCTGCCATAGCTTTTTTGTTCGTATTTCTGGCAGCAGTTCTGCTGATTCACCGCCTTCTCTGGCCCCTTCTCACCCGCACGCTTTTCCGCATGCAGGACATCGGCACCAAGGGCCGTCGCAGCATTTTGGTCGCTGTAGGTCTCGCTCTGTTGAGCGCGTCCGTGTTTGGAGGAAAAGTTCCGGATTTGGTGAAAGATTTGGTAAAAACTTTGGCTGGTTGAGCCGTCTTAACACTCTGAATAAGATGCCCGGATGTTTGACGCTCTTTCCCACGCCGTGCCGTACCTGCCGCGAATCATCTCCCCCATAATCGGTTTCTCGTTTCTCTACATGACGTTCTTCATGTACCAGGGTCAGGTCGGAAAGATTCAGAATCGTCTTGTAGACCTGTGGGTTCGCGCAGGTTCCACGCACGAGACTTTTCTCAGCAACCAAGCTGGCATCATCAAATCGTCTGCTGACATCGCAGAGATGAGCTTGCCGTGGTTGCCCGACAGTATCGCGCTTGTCGAACCATGGACGGACCCGCCAGTGGCCACTCCGACCAAGCCGCTAGAATTTTCGGCTTGACACGCGGTTCTACCCTATGTAGAGTCTCTATCATGGGTCGGGTTGAGCCACGAGTCACCACGCAAGTCCTTCAAGTATTGGGTGTGTTGATGTCCAACCCGAAGGCAGAGCATTCGGGCGCAGACATCGCACGAGCGACGGAGCTGCAATCTGGAACGCTGTATCCAATCCTGATGCGCCTCGAACAGGCGAAGTGGGTCCAGAGCGCCTGGGAGGACGGAGACCCGCACACACTTGGGCGGCCCCGTCGTCGATTCTACAGCGTGACAGCTTTGGGTGCAAAGAGCGCCCGTGCCGAATTCAAGAATGTCATGTCCGCGATTGGGAGGTCCAAATGGGCGCTTCAGTCGTAGGGCTCGTGACTATCATCGGTTCTTTCGTCGGTTCCATATTGATTGGCCTGTTAGGCGACGAATTCAAGGCGTGGTTGCCTTGGGTCTCAGAACGGACACTGCGGGCTGCGGTCCGAACTCTGCCCAAGGACTATCAGGGTCGTTACGACGAGGAATGGCGTAGCCATCTTGAAGAGGTACCCGGGAAGTTCGGAAAAATCATCTGCGTATTGAGTTTTATCTGGGCCGGCTGGAAAATGGCCCGAGTCGCGAACCGAGAAGCCCGAGAGCTACTTGAGGAATCCAAACTCGCGAAACCGAAGCCCGGAGTCCAGTTGCAATTTGCGTTCGGAATTCCTGTGCCCCAGAGCAACGTTGCTTTGGGTGGTTCAGCGAACGCCTCCTGCCCGACGTGTGGCAGACGAATCGCGTTCAAAAGCGGGGACCGGGGTTCCTTCATCAGCGAAGTCGTGAGCTTCGCTCCCAATGCTGTCATCGTTATGAATTGTCCCCTACATGGCGATTTCAACGTGCAAGCTAGGGACTTTCACGACAGCCTCGACTGACCTTCAGCCCCCTTACCGCTTCACTTCCCCCGTTTTTTCTATTCCGCGGCAGTGAAATCCTCCGCGCCTTCTGTTCGCAAGGTCGCGGCGAGCCTGGAGATATTTCCAGCGTTGCTCAGTAAGCGTTTGAAGGAACGCAGGGCGAAACAAGCGGCGTTCAACGCTGAACTGGATGCGCAAACTTAAGCGGATTCGCTTTCGAATTCCCAGCCCGAAGGGGCGGGGGTCGAAGGACAAATTCGACGTAAACAATCGCAACCAGCAACCCTCCTGCAAGCAAGCAATGCAACGAAATCACCGTTAGGATTCCCGCCGACACTCCGAACCTTCGCGCCGTTAACCTGCTCGCTGCTTTCTGCTGGTCCCTTGGAGATTGCTCTGGTTCTCGGGGAAAATTATTCCCCGGTACCTTTTTAAGACCCCCGGGGATGCCGGAGCCGCACAAACCCCCGCCGGGTAGGTTCCCGTCCAGCCGTCGCGAACGGTGCAGCCTCAGTAGAACGCTACAATGTGTAACGCGAAAACCTCACCCCCGGGGCACTCCGCCTAGGGGCAGCCGCCATGCCACCCGGGCAAACTATTCGAACAGCATCCCTGATATTATTCGTCTCGTGCCCGAACTATCCGAGCGAACACTGGGAAAAGTGATCGCAGCTTTGAACTCGATGCTGCCGGAAGATACGTATGCCATTGGACTGAAGCGAGACTTCTGGCGCACTAAACTCTTTGAAAACGGTTTCCCAAAATGGCTGATCAACTCATTCATGAATTCGATTATGAATTGGTCTATCACAATTCCAGCATTGTTTCATGGTGATGTCACCTCC
>JBEKSZ010000331.1:0-3026 GCA_049516615.1 Candidatus Acidiferrum sp.
GTCCTTGTACTCGCCAATCAACTCGTCGGTGGCCCGTACCGTATGGCTGCGATCTTCGCCCATGCGCAGGTGGCCGCCGTCGTGCAGCAGAACCACCTCGCCGCCCGCGATCTGCTGCCGCGCGTGCTTCAAAATCTCCTGGTGCGACTTCGCCGCCCAGTCAAAGCAGGTCACCCGCCACATCACGGGAAACATCTTCAGCTCCTCGACCACTTGGAACGTCCCCGGCCTGCGTCCCCCATACGGCGGACGAAACAGGAACGGACGCTCGCCCGTGGCTTCTTCGATCGCCTTCGACGTCTCTTCCAGCTCCTGCCGCAGCTTGGCCTCACCCGCAAAGATCAGGTTCGTGTGCGTGAAGCAGTGATTGCCCACCGCATGTCCGGCCTCAAAAACCGCGCGCGCAATCTCCGGACGCTCCCGCACATACCGCCCCACCATGAAGAACGTCGCCGGTACCTGGTGCTTGTCCAACACCTCCAGCAGCTTCATCGTCCACGGATCGTTCGGCCCGTCGTCGTAGCTGAGCGCCAGAACCTTCAGGCCTTCCTGAATGCCGTTAAAGTTTTTGCCATAGAGCTGCGACCACGGAACCATGGTGTGTGCTCCGGCAAAAGTGGCGGCGCCCGCCGCCAACGCTCCCGCAATATAAGCCATCATCGCAATGATTCTACCCTCTCCGGCTCCTCCCGCCGAGCGCCGGCGGCCGGAGTGGCATCTGTAGCCGCGTACCCGCCATATACCAGCGGTCGCTCGCCCGCTCTCCTTCGAACCTTGTTGGCGAACCATGTTGGCAAACCAAACAATGTTGCTCCCGACGCACGCCCCGCGCTATTCTTCCCCTTAGCTTCTCACACGCGTAATCGACGGCGACCTCGACCATGGCCAATCTCTTTGAAGCACCCCGTTATATCGCCGTAGAAGGTCCGATTCGCGTCGGCAAGAGCACACTGACCCGTTTTCTAGCCGCTCAGTTGCACGGTCAACTCGTGCAGGAACCCGAGGAAAACCCGTTCCTTTCGGCCTTTTACGACGGGGACCCGGGAGCGGCGTTCCAGGCCCAGTTCGCCTTCCTTATCCGCCGCTTTGAACAGCTTCGCCCGCTGGCGGCGGCCCGGAGCGCGCAAAAGATCATCGTTACCGACTACATCTTTGAAAAGGACAAGCTCTTCGCCAATCTCAATCTGAGCGATGCGGAGCTGGCCGTTTACGACCGCTACTACAAACTTCTGCGCAACGAGCTGCCCACCCCCGACCTGGTTATTTACCTGCAGGCCCCGCTTGACGTCTTGCGCAAGCGCCTGCGCCGCAAGAATGTAGCGAACGAGCGAGACATCAGCGACGAGTACATGGAAGAGGTCGTCAAAGCCTACGAACATTTCTTCTTCCACTACTCGGCCAGCGATCTGCTGGTTGTCAATACGGCTGAGATCGACTTCGTGGAGCGCAGCGAGGATCTCCAGGTCCTGCTCCGCCGGGTCAGCGAACCGATCAAAGGAACGCAATACTTCCTTCCGCTCGGGCAGCAAGACCCCGGACGCGAATAGCTCCGCGCGCATCGATTCCCGATTTGACAATGTGAAGGCTTTTCATCTCGGTTTACCGCGATGAAATGTGGAATTGCGCTCGCTGCATTTAGAGTGGTTTGAGCAGTTCTGGGTTGAGCTGTCCCTACGATAGGCGAGATCTGACTGCCGAGGACGATGATTCATGGCACTTTTCGAGTGGAAGCAGGACTATTCCGTTTCAGTGAATGAGTTTGACGCCGATCACAAAAGTCTCTTTTCTCTGGTGAACGAACTTAACGACGCGATGGCTCATGGACAGGGTCGGCTTGTGATTGGCAACGTTCTGCAGCGGTTGCTGCAATACACCCGGGACCACTTTGCCGCCGAGGAAGCCGCCATGCGGGCCGCCGACTTCGACGGCCTTGCGGCACACGTGGCCGAGCACCGCGAACTCACCGAAAAGGTCGAGGCGTTCGCGGAGGAATACAGCAGCGGCCACACCAGCGTCACGATTGACGTCCTTTACTTTTTGCGTGATTGGCTGGAGCACCACGTTTGCCTGACCGATCAAAAGTACAGTGAGCCGCTGAATAAGCGCGGAACCAACTAACCGCTTCTCACGACCCTGCGCCGGTTTCAGGGGCGCATGTCTTCGTTTCAGGCTCTTGCTGCCGCACATCCGTTCTTCGGTTGCCTCGGCTCTCTCCCAGCGGCTACAATCAGCGCGGCCAGTCTGTTCGGCTCCCCGCGCCACCAGGCGCCTGCGGGGAGCCGCACTGGAGGAGTCCATGAGCGTTACCAGCGGCGATTTCCGCCAGCGCGTCACCGTGCAAACCCTCGCGGAGAAAAAGCAACGGCGCGAACCCATCGTCTCGCTCACCGCCTATGATTACGCCACCGCGCGCCTTGCCGATGAAGCGGGCGTGGACCTCATTCTGGTCGGAGACTCGCTCGCCCAGGTCGTGCTCGGCTATGACAGCACCCTGCCGGTTACCGTGGAGGAGATGCTGCACCACACCCGCGCGGTTCGCCGCGCCGTGAAGCACGCATTTCTAGTGGCGGACCTGCCCTTCGGCTCCTATCACGCAGGTGGCCGCAAAGCGGTGGAGAACGCCGTGCGCTTCGTGAAAGACGGCGGCGCCGAAGCGGTCAAAATCGAGGGCGGAATCTCGCGCCTTCCCATCATCCACCGCATCCTCGACGCAGAGATTCCCGTGGTCGGCCACATCGGGCTGACTCCGCAATCGGTGCACCGCATGGGCGGCTACAAGGTGCAGGGCAAGACCGCACCCGCCATCGACGCCCTGCTCGCCGACGCAACCGCGCTCGACCGCGCCGGAGTGGCCGCCATCGTCCTGGAAGGCATCCCGCGCGAAGTCGCCGCCCGCATCACCGCCCAGGTCGCAACTCCCACGATCGGCATTGGTGCCGGGCCGGATTGCGACGGCCAGATCCTGGTGTTTCACGATCTTGCCGGCCTCACCTTCCATTCCCCGGCCAAGTTCGTGCGTCGTTATT
>JBEKSZ010000332.1:0-4834 GCA_049516615.1 Candidatus Acidiferrum sp.
TTCGAAAAGGGAAACTTCACCTGTTGTCTCGATCACGCAAAGAAACTTATCTTTGAGCAGGAAACAGTGCGGGCTCTTCGAAGTCGATAACGGAATGAGACTGCCTTGCTCGACCGAGCAGGCGTAGATCGAATAGACGTCGCGAAATAGGTATAACCGTCCATCTGAACTCCACATCCTGTGCGTGACAAGGGATTCAAAGTCCGTCGCGAACATCGGCGTCTGCCGCGACATATCAAAAATATTCATACGCGTTATTTTGGTTCCTGGTTCTGCATGCGTACTTAGCAGTTCCGCGAGCGCCACTTTTGGCGATGTAGGACTCCATGGTCCTGTCCAACTCGTCGAACTCTGCCCGTATCCGGAATAGGAGAAAAAGCGCCTTGCCCCAAAATTGAAGATAAGTTTTCCGTTACCGCCATGAATTGCTGCTTTGTAGAACGCAGGACCAAATCGAATTTCCGAATCTTTCGAGAGCTGAAGCAAGAAAGAACCATCATTCGAAAGATACTCTTCCCGTGCCGGCCTGCTGAGATGTTCTGCGCGCCGCTCGTGAGATGAGGTCCTCGATATTTCCAATCTTACGCTTCGCTTCAAATCGGTCACTCCATGAGGGCGATTGAGATCAATGTCTGGCTGTCCGCAAGAATTTGAAACACACCGCCCGACAAGGCGCCCTGGCTTGCCGCATATCCCATTGCGTCGTAGTCGTACGTGTCGGTGACGGCTCCCGTCGTGTCCGCCAGGGCGCGCACCGAGCTGTGCCCGTCGTAACAATCAACGGATCTGAGAATTATTAGCCGAGGTCCAGCAGTTAGGTAACGCTGCGGCGACTGTCGACGCTGCGGTAACCATATTGGCGGGAGAGTATTAACAAAGCGTATTGACCGACCTCGCATGAAAAGCTTTGCCGAAATATGGGAAAGCCACAACTTCTGGACAAACGCACGACGTGGCGAAAACCAGCGCTGCAACCGTCCTACCACGGCGACATCGCACACCGCTGCGGGAAATGCGGCCGCTGCACTTCGGACGGCCCCCAATCGCTCGCCTTGACCCGCGTTCTACGCGGCGAGCGAAACCGTTACCAGCCTTGGTTCTTGTCCTTGTTCACTTCTTGCTGTGCGGCAAAATTCGCTCTCACGCGCTTCAAGCCGATTCCGCATCACCGAGGCGTGGGTGGTCTGGTAATTCGGCAATCACTGCGTGAACCCACGCGGTTGTCGCGATGTAGTCGGTGTTCTTACCGTCTACACCCCTGCGGCCGCGGCCGGGGACGCGAATCCCCCTGTTGCACAAAACGCTGCCCAGACAGCTCAAAACGCCCCATTCTGATGTGGTATCGTGTGGCGTAAGGTGTCGATTTGTATCAGGCGGGAGTACAGCCTAGCAAATTTCAAGACCGCCGGTTTCAACCGCTCACCCACTCCTCCGTTTTTAATTCTAGCTTAATCTATAGGTTAGCGGCCAATTTGCTACATTTTGGATTCGAACTGCTGCGTTTTGGTGCAGGGTGTAGCTGGATTGTAGCAGTTGCCCCCAACTTTCCCACCGCAACCACCTTGGAAGCCAGATTTGAATGGGTATAACGCATCGTGACGGTAACGGACGAGTGTCCCAGTAGTTCCTTCACCGTCATGATGTCCACTCCTCGTTCCAGGAGACGGGATGCAAAAGTGTGCCGCAGCGTATGCCACGTCACGCCAGAGATCTCCGCCTTCTCGCAGGCGAGTTGCAAACCCGCATCGAGATCAACGAATGGTTCCCCTGTTTTCTGGTTGTAGAAGACGAACTCGTTCTTCCTCCCCAGCAACCAAAACTCCAGAATCCGGCGCACCTCCCGGTTGATCGGGACGACGCAGACCTTCTGGGTTTTTTGCGAGAACATGTTGATCAGGCCCTTATCGAAGTCCACGTGCTGCCAGCGGAGGGAGAAAACATCTCCGATTCTGCTTCCCGTATTCAGAGCATAAAGAATGATGTCCTGAATCGCGGGTGTGGCATTCCGCAGCAGCCTGGTTTCTTCTTCCTGACTCAAGACTCGAAAACCCGTGTTGATCTCTTGAAAGAACTTCACCTTTCGAAGAGGGTTTGAGCCGAGATGAAGATCCCAGTTGATGGCGAGATTGAACATATGCTTGAGCAGCGCCAGTTCGCGATTTACGGTGGCGCCTCGGGCGGCGTAATCTCCGCCAAGTACCGTTCGGCACCGAAGAACGCTGTCAACGGCTTCAGCAGTTGTTCGTCTCTCAACCAGGAACGTTTGTTGGTCTTCGCATATTCCATGTAGCGCTTTGCAAAATCCTCCAGGCTTATTCGTACGGGCTCGCGGTAAACGCCCCGCAAGACTTCCGACCTTCTTAGCGCATGGAGCCTTTCCGCATCACGCTTAATGGAGCTGTGAGAAGACTCTTGGACTCTCCTTCTGTTTTGATTGTGGTGACTGACCCACCACGTATTTTTTCTTCGATACACTGCCATTGCGGCTCTCTTTCTACCCTTTGCCAGCCGCGCGCCCATTGTAGCAATTGGCACGGCTCAGTGAATCTACGATTTCAGAAGGCGCCGTGGTTCGACCCGGCTTTGCTGGATGAATTCTCTGAGAACGCGGTGCTCAAAGCGGACGGCGCGCCCCATCTTCACGAAGGCGATTCTCCTCTGCCAAATCCATCCGTAGAGCGTTGAAACGGACACAGAGAGCATGCGCGCCGCTTCGACGACATCAACGAGCCCTTCGTTGGCGTTGCCTGGAACATCGTCTTGCCGCAGTTGCCTGAGTGACATGAACAGTCTCCTTCCTCAGTGATCTCGATCGATTGCTTGCGAGGATTCCAGTGTTGCCGCGGGACCGCGAGCTTCGGGCGACATAAGCGCCAGCTGCGCTTTAATGACGGTGAGGCGGGCGTAATACGCGGGGTCAGGTTTGTCCTTCGCCCGGTAGTCGGCGATGCGCTGGATCACGACTTCGGGATCGTCACCGCGCGCGAGGGCACGCTTCGCGAAGGCCCAATCGTGCTCCGATTGGCTTTTGCGGTCAGGGGGAACGTTACGCTTTCGTTTTCGGGCTTCGCCAAAATGACGAGGCGTTTCGGGAGAGTCATTCTGAATCGTGAAATTACGAAGTGTGTAAACCGCATCGCTTTCCTGGCGCGCTTGGACGATGAATTCCTCGGGAAGTTTGTGATTGGCAAATCCCGGGAGGCGCAGAACGCGCGTCCAGTCGGTTGCCGCCAGGTCGCCACCGAACTTATCGGCGAGGTTGTGAAGAAGAGCTTCAGCGTCATCCCGGGTGAACCCGCTTACTTTCCACACGACCTGGTGCTTGCCCGGAGAGGTATCGAGCACAAAATTCGGTGCGGGAACTTCGGTTGAATTGCGAATTGCTTCGAGAGCCCGGTCGCCCTCTCGATCGAGGTCGAGATAGACGTGGCGGATATCCTTTATATGTGACTTGGTACGACTGAACGCGCCGTCCTTGATCGGATTCATTCCGAGGAACACGTCATAGCCACTGACACTCTGAGACGCGAGCCAGTTTTGAAAGGGAGGGCTCGCGATCGTCTCCGCCTTCGCGATGGTTTGAACGGTGTGGCCGGTGGCGCGCTTCCGCACGAGAATCGCGGCATTATCTTCAGGCCCGAACAGTTCCCGTACGTACTCCGAAGCCGTGAGAGAGCGCGGCGCGAATTTGTTATCGGTTGTCATGGGTGGTCCTGCTTGGCTAGGAACACGGCGCCATAGTCGAACAGGTCCGCGTCCGGATCGTAACTGTTGACCAAGAGAACTTCGGAAATGTATCGGCGGCCGGGCCGGCGTTCGACGTGGATGACGACGTTGAGGGAATCCGCGATGTTTGTCTTGATGGCTCTGAAAGGTAGCTCGACGCCGCTCTGCAAAACACAACTGGTGAACCGCGCGAGGCCCTGTTGTGCGGAACTAGCATGAATTGTGCTGAGCGTGCCCGAATGTCCCGTGTTCAGGAGTTGCAGGAGATCGAACGCCTCGCTCCCGCGGACCTCACCCAAGACGATACGGTCGGGGCGATGGCGAAGGGCTGCTTTCAGGAGATCGCGGATGGCCACTGCGGGAAAGCCGTTCTGTTCGCGGCGTGCTTCGAAGCGAACGAGATTTTGCTGCGGCAATTGAATCTCGGCCGTGTCTTCGATGACAAGCACCCGTTCATCCTGCGGAATGAATTTTCCGAGGATCGAAAGCAGAGTCGATTTTCCCGTGCCAGTTCCGCCGCAAATCAGGATGTTTTTGCGTGCGAGCACATAGTCTTCGAGATGGTTCGCAAGGGCGCGGTCGAGAGTGCCTTCGCATATCAGATCCTCCATCTCGAAGTGGCGAGTGTTGAACTTACGGATCGTGAGCGTCACGCCGGCGAGACTGCACGGCGGGATTACGGCGGCGACCCGGCTGCCATCGGGAAGGCGCGAGTCGAGAATGGGCTTCGATTCCGAGATATCGTCGCCGAGACGCCTGGCGATATTCTTGACGGCCACCATGAGGGACCGCTCGCCGAGAGACACTGACCACGACGTAATCTTCGAGGTCTTCGACTTCTTGCCTTTGCCATTCGGTTGTTCGTAGGTCGAGCTGACGAGAGAGCCTTCGACGAGTACGTGAGCGCCCTTCTTGATAGTCGTAGCGACACGCTCTGCCAAAAGTGGCCGGAACACAACGATCCGATGCCACTCGGTTTTCGAGCTCCATTCGTCATCTGCGTTCTTCCAAGAGCGCTGTGTGGCGACTGACAGCACGGTGAACTTCGAACCGTTGCCTTTCGCTTGACGTTGCTCCGGGTCAGAACCAACGAACCCGACGAGAGTTA
>JBEKSZ010000333.1:0-2649 GCA_049516615.1 Candidatus Acidiferrum sp.
CAGGAATGAAATAGTTACCAACGAGATCGCGCCACCCGTTGGTCCATTTTCAGCTGCCGTCACAACCGGGCACTTTTTGTATCTCAGCGGCCAAGTCGCACAAGACCCGGGTTCAGGAAAACTCGTAGCAGGCGGGGTCGTCGAACAAACAGAACAGATCTTCAAGAATGCTGCGGCCATTCTGCGAGCGGCTGGAAAGGATCTCTCTCATGTCGTGAAGGTCACAGTATTTCTTACTGACATCGCAGAATTCCCGAAGATCAATGAAGTCTATGGCAAGCACTTCGAAAAGCCCTATCCCGCTCGGACGACCGTGGCCGTCGTCGCTCTCCCTTTGGGAGCCCAGGTTGAGTTCGACATAATTGCGGTTTAACGGTTGTGCTGTCGCGGAACGCTTATCGAAGGGTTCAGTCTTCGTTATCGAGAACGGATTGTTGACTTCAGGTCGGGCGACCGTGTTGCCCGGGCTGGAAATCCCGGCTCCTCGAAAGATGCGGCAAGGTCCGGTCTCGTGAGTCTCAGCCTTTCCTTTCGGAGCGATTCGCATTCGGTTAAGGAACCGTCTGCCGGAGGCGATAGTACCATTGGCATCACGAGGTGAGCGATGAACGCAGGCACGGCACAGCAGTATGCGCGGTGGATCGGGATCCTATATATTGTCACGATCGTGGCAGGCGGATGGGGCGAGTCCCACGTGCCAAATACGCTGCTCATCGCTAACGACGTGGCCGGGACTGTGCAACGGGTGGCTGCTTCGCTGGGACTTTTTCGGGCTAGCTTTGCCGCGTACCTCCTCGAAGCTGCCTGCGACATTACGCTCAACGTCCTGCTCTACGCGCTGCTCCGACCGGTGAGCCGCAATCTGGCGTTGCTGGCTACGTGTTTCGGGCTTATGGCGACGTCGGTTTATGCTTCAGGAGAAATGCTTTACTTTGCTGCTGCGCTACCGGCAGTGGATGCCGATGTTGCACGGGTCATCTCGCCGGAGGCCAAGGCGGCGCTCACTTATCTTTGCCTTACGATTTACGGGTACGTCAACGGGATTTTCGCCGTATTCTATGGCACCGCGGCGATGGTGCGCGGGTACCTCATTCTACGTTCCGGCTACTTGCCCCGCGCACTCGGTGCGTTCTTTATCTTGGGGGGCGCCGGCTTTATCGCCAAGAACATCTTGGTTGTCGCCGTACCGCAGTACGACGTGCCTTACGTGCTTCTCCCCATGCTTCTGGCGTGGTGCTACTGGGTGCTCTGGCTGCTGATGAAGGGAATTGATCGCGCCCAATGGGATGCGAAGCAGACGGCACCGGCTACTGCTGAACATGACCGACGATAAGGCTCGACCCCGTGAGCGGGACTTCCGAAACCTGCAGGGACATCTCCTTGTGACACAAATTTATCTCACCGGACAGGCAACCACCGCTCCGAGAGCCCCACGCCTGGCGTCCGCCGCCGGGCGGCTTGATTCAAACGGGGTTCGGGGACGCTTTCCAAGAAGACCCGTCACAGCATTTGGATGGTTAACGCGCCATTCGGTGTCAGACTTCGCGCTCTCGGAAACCTGGCCCTGCCCTGAATCCTGGTTTCCTTATGTGTTTACGTCTACCAATGATTCCCGCCTCGATGAGATTGTGCCCCGGAATCGGGACCAAGAGTGATCAAGGCAATCCTCCAGCGCTGGCGTTATGGTAGAAATTGGGACGTGGCCTCAGTCAGGGCGCGTGGGGCCCACATGCACGCGCGAAAGAAAATCGGATGGCAGGGAGCATAACGAGAATAATCCGCAAGGCTCTCTCGGAGATTATCCAGAGCAAGGAGGCGACGACTGGCGAGCGGCTTGAGGCCTGTAGATTGCTATGGAAGATTTTGACTTCAGCCTTGCCGTGCGAGCATTGGCAAGGCTTCTTGAGACGGCTCCAATCATGCGGAATTTTAACAGCGCTGGCACAATAATACCGTCCTGGCGCTCCGTCGTGTCCGGGCCGCACCCAGTTCCTTTTTGAAATAGATTCCCGCGCAGCCTTCCGTCCTCGGAACTCGGTTCCAAATCCGGGCGGCCCGAAGTGGCCTGAATGAGCGCCGCGGCCCTCGGCTTAATCATTGGAAAACATTGACGATACCGACTGTGCCACACTAGAGCTCATCGGCTTTCTTCAACCGGCTTCGGATTGGACCACAAAATGCACTGCTACGCCGCGAGTGGAGGGTCGGCTGCTACAGTCCGCTGAAAGGAATCCCCATGAAAACTATCGTTCGACTCGTTTCCCTTGCTGCCTTCCTCTTGGTCGTGAGCGGCCCGGTCAAAGCAGACACTCAGGAATTTCTCTTCTACGACCTCACTGGCCCGGTGACGGCCACATTTCTGCTGCCGGTCAATCCCGTGCTCGACCCTGCAAACGTTGATCTCGGATTTGGTTTCACCCTGACGCCAATCGATTTGATGATTGATGGGGCACCTTCGAGCGACACGGTGGCGTTTTACAGCACTTCTTTGGGTGGTGGATTTGCTGCTTTCCCATCCGTTGTCAGCGACGATTTTTCTCTGCTAGGTCTCCAGCTTTACACCGGCAGCGAGGACGCGCCGACGTTCTTCATCCCCTCAGACCAGCCTGTCCCGTTTACCGATATCGATACTGGCGATGACTACAGTCT
>JBEKSZ010000334.1:0-2649 GCA_049516615.1 Candidatus Acidiferrum sp.
TTTTCTTGTTCTTTACCGGCATGATGGTTCTGCAACTGATTTGGGTGAAGACCATGGTTCCGGAGACGAAGGGCGTGCCGCTGGAGGAAATTCAGAAACAGTTGGGGATCGTTTAGGGCTGCAAGTTTATCTTTTAGTTACCCTGCCCCCCTCCCCCTCCCCCCCCAATTCTGCAAAATATCTAGAATCAGCAACTTACCGACCTCGACCGGCGAAACTCCTTGCAAAATCTTCATAACAAAGACTTTATAAGTCAAAATCTTGAAAACATGGGACTTACGCGCCGATTCTTGACCGCGAGCGCCCTAGCCGATATCGCTGCGTGTACTTCCTCTGCTGGGACAATGATGAAACGAAACGGAAGCTGTGCGCAAGGGCAGATGTCACAAGGTTGAGCCGTGGGAATCTTTTCGGGACGACGGGTCCTCCGTTTAGTTCCAGACTGGGGATTCTCTAGCTACTGGCAATTCCCGGTGATGAGTGTAATGGCCTGGTAACAGAAGTTACCGCACGAAGCTGCACTGCTACACTAGGTATCAGTAGCGGAAAACAACTTATTGAGGGGCGCTGCACCAACGCACACCTTGTGAATTTCGACAGCATAGACGCCATCCGTCAAAGCGGCTTTGTGGGCTTTGTAACCATCTCTGCGCTTCAAAAGTCGAAGTGCTGCGAAGTGCCGACTAAACCCGGCGTTTACCTCATTTTGAGATCAAACACGGCACGTCCAGATTTTCTGAGCGAGAGCATCGGTGGACATTTCAAGGGGAAAAACCCCACGGTTGCAGTTGGTGAGCTAGAGAGCAAGTGGGTGGAGGATGCGGTCGTCCTGAATGTCGGCAAAGCAGGACCGGGGAAAAAAGCGACCCTAAGAAGTCGTCTTAACGATTACATGTGCTACGGCGATGGGAAGCGGTCGGGACACAGCGGCGGAAGATACATCTGGCAGTTAGCCCACTCGGACAATCTACTGGTGTGCTGGAAAATTACGCTTGATGTTCCCAGAACGGTGGAGAAGGCACTTATGGAAGAATTCGAGAGAGTGTATGGCAAACTCCCATTTGCAAATCTCAAGCACTGACTTATCGGTACGCCCTCACCCTCAGCGCAGTGGATCGCGGGAAACCGAAGTAATTTAAGTTCAGGAGTGATCGCCATGGGTCATCCGGAACGTCGAACTGCGGTGGCGCCCCTAGCGTACGAGGAGATGGTCGCGGCTTACTTTCGCCGGCAAGGCTACTCCGTCGAACTGACACAGCGTTCCAACGACTATGGGGTCGATGCCTTCGCCAGCAAGGAAAACCAAAAGCTGGTCGTGCAAGCGAAGATGTACGGCGGCACAAAGCGCAGGGTGAACCGAGCGATGGTGATGCAGCTCCACGGCGCAAAGGATTATTTCGGATGCACCGAAGCCGTGATCGTCACCGACGGCGAAGTGGCTGAGGATGCCAGGCAGGTGGCGGCGAAACTGCGGATCAGGATTCTCCCACTCCCCGTCGAGAGTTTATCGCCCTGTGACCCAATGCCGCCGAACGCGACACTTAAATCCGCAGAAGTCGGCCGCGCCGTCGCCACGTTCGATGAGGTATGGGAGCGGCATGTCATGCCGCTGGAGGGCCGAACGCTCGTGGGGCCAAACGGTAGGACCAACACCCTGTTGACCGTCGACTGGTCGGGCATAAAGCGACTTACATCGGGCGAGAGGCAGCAGTTCATCCCGATTGAGGTCTTTCGGCAGGCGGTGGGCCGCCTCGTTGAGCGGGGGCAGGTGACGCGGGAGGAAATTAACGAAGACTACGTAGGGCGGGCATCTTCCGGGGTTGTTCTGGTCCTGTCTCAGGTGCCCTTCTTCGAACACCTCAGTCGCCCAAGTCGGCTCGTCTTGAGGAATGCCTTCGTAGGCGCAAGAATCGAGTGATTTATGAACCCTAAAAATGGCGCAGACTCATAGAGTTGGCATCGTCGCAAGTGATTGTTGACGCAAAATCGCCATTTCACTCATTGACTCCATTTCTCGGCAAAGCTGGCAGCGCCACTTTCTGCTGGATTCCCGCGCCCTCGACTAGGGTGTAGATAAAATCCGCAGGCACATCGCGCAGAACTTCCGTCTCTCCGTTCGGCCAGCGAATGCTTACTTCGCTCATTTTGTCATTTGCGGCTAGGCCGAAATGCAGGCGCAAGTCATTCTGCGAGAGATAGCTTGCGCCGCCGCGGACTTCGCTGAATTGCACTAGCGTTCCGGCTTTTACTGTGACTCGAGCGCCGATTGCGGCTTTGTTGCTTTTCGTTCCTACCAGCTTGAACAGCACGCGGTGATTCGTGCTGACATTGCGATTCATTAATAGCGATGGCGGCTCGCCTACGTTCAGCACGACTATGTCGATGTTGCCATCGTTGTTGATGTCTCCGAAAGCTGCGCCCCGCCTTGATTGCAGGGGCATGTTCGCCAACGTTTGCGACACGTCCTCAAAGGTTCCGTCGCGATGGTTGCGGAAGAGCAGCATCGGTTGCCGGTAGGGCGTGCCGCCGGGAATCGTATCCACCTGGGGATAGACGTGGCCGTTGGCGACGAAGAGATCGAGCCAGCCGTCATTGTCCATATCGAAAAACGCCGTTCCCCAACCTACGAAAGGATAGGTCGGCTTCATC
>JBEKSZ010000335.1:0-2615 GCA_049516615.1 Candidatus Acidiferrum sp.
GAACCCGACGAGAGTTATAGAGTTGAGGTAAGACATAGCTGAATTTTCTCCTTTTTCTTGCCCCATTTTCTTGGGGCACCCAGAAGCGAGTGGCTTCTGCTTCCAAAGCGAACGGCTGCTTTATCGGAGGGAACCCAATGGTGTAAGGGCGGAACCGAGAAAGCAGAAGACGTGAAGCTGCCGGACGCAGGAATTAGCCCGAAGCAGTGCCCGAGAAAATGAGTGGCAGAAAAAGAGCGGACTTATCGAGCTCAATAAGAGTCGGCATGT
This sequence comes from Candidatus Acidiferrum sp., assembly GCA_049516615.1. GTDB lineage: Bacteria > Acidobacteriota > Terriglobia > Acidiferrales > UBA7541 > Acidiferrum. Next base: position 271 of record JBEKSZ010000335.1, read on the forward strand.
GGAGCGGACGCACGTCAGCAAGCACAGCGGAAGACGGCTCGAAGATTAGTGATGTCTGAGGAGCGCGGGCTCACGCCAGGTAGATGGGGCTTTCGTTGCGAGTGGCAACAACTCAAACGCCGTATCGCGGCAGGGGACGTTGAGAGCTAGTTGCAAGTACCTATGGGCCGGGCTATGCGGGCAGGTAAAACGGAACAGAAAAAATCAGCCGTGCTACGATTGCCACAGGTTCCGCAATGCGCGCTCGACTTGAGCGGCTCCTGCGTTTTGCCGCGGTTACTTCCGGGTGGCCGACCATCCATGAGTCAAGCCTTCGCGTTGGCCGCTAGGGCAGAGCAAAAGCCACCAATGCGTCATTCAGTGATTCTTCCGTGATCTTCGGGTGGCCGCCTGCAGCGATGACTAGGTATTGTTTGCCATTCACACTATAGGTCATCGGCGTAGCGTTCCCGCTTGCAGGAAGTTGTGCCTTCCAAAGTTCGTTTCCGGTTTGGACATCGAAGGCGCGAATATAGGGATCAAACGTGCCGGCGATAAACACCAGCCCGGTAGCGGTGATGATCGGACCCCCGAAGCCAATCGATCCTGGAGGCACTGGGTCGTGGCCTCCACCGAAATACTGCATCGAACCTAGTGGCACCTGCCACTTGATCGTCCCTTGATTCAAATCTACAGCGCTCAACATCCCCCACGGTGGCGGCGAGCACGGAAGGTCCGACGCACCTTGCAGAAAGCGCCGGTACATTCCATACGGAGCTCCCGTCTGTCGCGCATAGTCTCCATCTTCACCGCTCTGCGCAGCCTCTTCTAATTTCTGGCGCGGGATGAGTTTTGCCACATTGGCAAAATTATTCGTCGGAACCACAAGCAGACTGTCCACGGGATCGAATGCATAACCGCTCCAGGTCATGCCACCGATGTTTCCAGGAACAACCAACGTGCCTTGCAAACTTGGCGGCGTAAAGATGCCTTCATTGCGAAATGATCGAACCCACTGTTGGCAGGTTTCGCGATCGACGGGATTCACACCGAAGATGGCATCTGCGGAAAGCTTCTGCGGGACGAGTGGAGGAGGCGCTACGGGAATAGGCTGCGTCGGCGATGTCACTTCACCCGGAACATCGCTCTGCGGTACGGGTCGCTCCTCGACCGGAAAAACTGGAACACCCGTCTCGCGATTCAGGACATATAGCAATCCAGTCTTATTCCCCTGGATTACAACCGGCACCTGCTTGCCAGCGCGCTGCAGTGTCGCCAGCAATGGCGGTGAAGCAGAGTCATAATCCCAGAGATCATGGTGCACCAACTGGAATCCCCAGACGAGCTCCCCCGTCTTTCCGCGCAAGGCTACTATCGAATCAGCCCATTTGTCGTCTCCGGGGCGTAATCCACCGTAATAGTCTGGGCTGGCGCTTCCCGTGGGAATGAAGACCAGATCACGTTCATTGTCCACAGCCATGATGGACCACGCGTTGCCGGCGCCAGTCCGCCCCGTCTTTGCTGTGCCGCTGCCGACTGCGGGGGCTTGGTCGTTCTTGTCGATTGGATCCCAACTCCAGCGCAAAGCCCCTGTACGCGCATCGAAAGCCCTGACCACTCCGCTTGGCATATCAACGCGATTGTTATCGTTGATCGCAGAGCCCACGACAACCAAGTCGTCGATGACCGCAGGTGGCGAAGTCATATGATATTGCCCAGGTCGGTACCGTGGCACATCACGAAGAGATACTTCACCTTTATCGCCAAAGTCGGCGCATGGGACGCCCGTTGCGGCGTCGAGGGCAATCAGCCGGGCGTCCAGAGATGCCTCGTAAATGCGTCGCCGACACGGTGCTCCAGTCTGCGCGCTGTGTGCCGTGTCGAACCACATCGCTACGCCTCGGTTCACGAGAGCATCGCCGTAGTCCCAGGTCGGATCGATCTTGGGGTCGTATGCCCACTGGAGCGTTCCCGTTTCGGGATTGACCGCGATCACTCGATTGAAGCCGGTGGCAAAAATCAGAAGGCCATCGACGAGGATTGGCGTAGCTTCGAATCCGCTTCTCTGTTTTCCGTGTTTCCCGTCGGAAACATCACCGGTGTGAAAGACCCAGGCGATTTTGAGCCTCGATACGTTCTCCGGCTTGAACTGGGTCAGCCGCGAGTAGCGCATCCCCCCGGCGTCACCTCCGTAGTATGGCCAATTCACATCGGGCGTCGTTTGTGCTGCGAGTGATATACCAAAGATGCAAAAGGCGAGCACTGCCAGAAAAAGTGGAATGGACCTGCCGATTCTTCTTTGCATGCCGGAGAGTTTAACAGAGAGTTCAGTCCCAGTGATTTGCGGTCGACGGGCAACTCGGAAG
>JBEKSZ010000336.1:0-2590 GCA_049516615.1 Candidatus Acidiferrum sp.
GAGCGCCGCTGCTTTTCAGCAGGCCGGAGCGATTAGGAAATACGTAGAAGCGATTCGTGCGACACAGAAGGACAGTGTGGCTTCCTCGGGCGAAGATTTGGAACGTTGGTGCCAGTGGGCACTGGCGGAAGCGGAGAGGATTGATCCGGTGGTCGGGGGAAAATTCTTGCTGACCATGCGAGACGAATAGCGATCGCGAGACTTGCCAGCCCGCGACGCTGGCAAGGGCTGAAGAATTCCGTTTTGTTGATGAGAGGAGGCAGCAATGGAAAAAGCGGAGCGCCAAGGCTAAAGTCTGTGGGAGGTTCGCCCGCTTGCAGACTGTCTTGGCGGTTTAAACCCTTCTTCCACGTTTTGGACACAACTGGCTCATTCTTCTCGAAGATCTCTTCCTTATTAAGGTAGCGGTCTAGAGCTAGGACGGTCTAGGGAAACGCTAAACCGTGAGCATCAACGCTGGGCGGCGGTTTGGAAAACCGTTGCATCGTGCTCCACACAGTTGCTTGAACCGTGCGTCTGTCGATGGCTGGACACAGACCATTTCACGTCACACACAACATGCCTCTCGTCGTGTAAGCGCTTGTCAATCTGCGATTTAGCGTAAGACGGCCGCAGATTATCTTGGAATCACACTTGCAATCCTAACTCAACGAAAAGAGTGGAAAGGAGCCTACCAATGTCGGCCGCACGAATAATTTCAGAGCATCGAGGAGGCAGCCGGAATTTCACTTCCGACGCTGCCCAATTTATGAGCGACGAAGCGCTCGTGGCGGGCGCCAAGATGGGCCACGGAAGTTTCTTTGGCGAGCTTCACGAACGTCATCGCGAACGGATGTTTCAGGTTGCTCATCGCATCACTCGACATCGTGAGGATGCCCAGGACGCGGTTCAAGAGAGTTTTCTCAGTGCCTATGTCCACCTCAAGAAGTTTGACGGAAGGGCAAGATTTTCAACATGGCTGACCCGCATCGCTATTAATGCCGCGCTGATGAAAATCCGCAAAAAGCGCCTATCGCGGGAAGTTGGGGTGGAAGATTCCGCAGACACGGTCGAACCAAGCGACTCTGTGCCAAATCCAGAGGAGATTTGCGCAAGAGCCGAGCAGAAGACAGCCTTGAGAGACGCAATCGCAAAGCTGCGACCAACACTTCGGAGTGTTGTCGAACTTCACGACTTGCAGGAGTACTCTCTGCATGAAACTGCGGAAGCACTGGGGACCTCCGTCTCTGCAGCGAAAGCACGACTGTTTCATGGACGAGCCGCACTGCGCAGGGCAGCACAACTGAAAGCCCGCCGCTCAAGAGAATTGATGACATCCTCGTTCTGCACTAGGGGCTAGGTACCGTTCGCCCCAAATAGATTCTTCTTGCAAAGAAGTGGCGCGGTCGCATTCACTCATTCTCCGGTCCGCGCTCCTCAGCCTTTGCGTCGTAGTGCCAGCTCACCGAGGCTTAGGGCGCTTCCCGTTTTGACGAATTTCGAATTATTGTTGGAAAACCGGAGCAGGCCCGCTGATCCTCTTCCATTTCAGGCTGACGTTCACTTCAACACGGTTAGCGATCTTAATGAAGGGAATGCCTTTGTTCATCCCATAGTCCTTGCGATCGAAGGCCATTGTGCCTTCGATGCTTCCGGAGGTTGATCCCTTTCCGTTATCCGTAAGAGTGAGTTTTTCGGTTTTCGTGACACCGCGAATTGTAAAGTCTCCTTCGAGGTCGAATGTGTTTGGACTCGTCTGAACAACTTTCGTGGATTTGAAGGTGATGACGGGGGAGTCTTTGACGTTGAAGAAATCCTTGCTTTTCAATTTGCTGTTCTTTAGACCACTGCCGGTGTCTACACTGTCTGCTTGAATCTCGATCTCCAAAACGCCGCTCCTCACGTCCGTAGATGCAAACTTCATGCTTGCGTTCCATTTGTCGAAGGTTCCTTTGATGGGAACGGAAGAGTCGACACCAAACTTGACGGTGCTCTCTACGGGGGTGACTTCATAGACCGGAACTTGCGCTCGGTTTACCGATGGAAAAAAGAAAGGTGCTAGCAGCCATAGAACGGCCATCGGTAAATTGCGAGGTTTTAGTCTCGCGAGATTCTCTTTGCTGACGGTAAGAGGGCAGTTCGGTCTAGTCCTAAGCCTATTCAGGTTCATGGATGCGCCGCTTTCCAATTCACTTTGTTCCAGCGACGGATGCGGTCTGTCGACCCGTCGATGGATGACTCTGGTTGACCATGGCTCGTATGTCACGGTTCTCAAGAACCCTAACTTCGCGGTCAGTTCCTTGGATGGCGGCGTCCACCATGGCACGAGCCAGGTCGTCGGCTCGGATAACCAGATTTGGAAACGGCAACTGAAAGGCCGGGTAGAGCGCGCGCAACAGCCGATAGCCGAAATTCGGTTCCTTCCGCGGCTCTACAGGATAGATATACGCAGGCCGGAAGACGTAGACGCTTGGAAAGCCGGCTGCGAGAACTGCATTTTCAGCCTCGCCTTTGTATCGCGCAAAATCGATGCGACTTCGTCCCGTTCGGTCGGCTCCGTTTCCGCTCAGGAATGAGAAGGTGGCGTTAGGGCTGTTGCCGTGCAGAACGC
>JBEKSZ010000337.1:0-3832 GCA_049516615.1 Candidatus Acidiferrum sp.
ATTTTCACGATTGCTTCCCCAACCGCAGCGGCATCGGCGTCCGGCGGAACAATCGAGGCCAATGCCTTCATCACATCATCTGCAAAGCTTTTGTACGGTCCGTTGTCATACTCAGCGACACGCCGAGTATCGGCAGGCCTGCCCGAGTGAGCGAAATGGTTTGTTCCTCCTGTGAACGCACCGGGAACGAGGATGGAAGTCTCGATGCCCCAGCGTGTGAGTTCACGAGCGGACACCACTGCCAGAGCATCCATCGCGGCCTTCGCTGCAAAATACGGTGCAAGGTAGGGAGGAGTACCACCGGCCGAGCTGCTGCTCGATACCCAGACCACCAATCCCTGCTTTTGCTTCCGCAACTGGGGCAGAGCGGCCCGATTGACGCGCTGCGTGCTCAGAACGTTCACGTCATAGAGTTCCGCGAGCTGTTCCGGGGTGAAGGCCTCGAGCGGACCGAACACCATGTGGCCCGCGTTATGCACTACCACATCCAGACGACCGTTGTCTTCGATGACCTTCGCTATCGCCGCATTCGCCGACGTATCCGATAAAACATCAAGTTCGACGGTGCGCAGGTCCGCTTTGTTGTCGGCTGCAAACTTCGCGGCCTCTTGCACCTGCCCCTTATTGCGACCGGAAGTGTCGCGCATGCTTGCGTACACAACGTGTCCCGCTTTAGCGAGTGCCCGTGCTGCAAGCGCACCGAAACCGCTGGAAGCCCCCGTAACGATAATTACCTTCTCCATAGCTCTTCTCCTTTCAATTAATGGTTTGTTTTTTGAAGAAAGACTTGGAACAGACGGAGCGTGATTTAGATCATCCCGCCATTTGCGCGAAGCACTTGGCCGTTGATCCAACCCCCGTCCGGGCCGGCCAGGAACGAGACTGCCGCCGCAATGTCCTGAGGCGTGCCAATCCGCTCAAGCGGATTCATCTTTGCCATGCGATCGATGAGTTCCTGCGATTTCCCGTGCAGGAAGAGATCCGTGGCTGTGGGCCCCGGTGCTATGGCGTTTACGGTAATCGAGCGCCCACGGAGTTCCTTCGAGAGAATTGCCGTGAGAGTCTCGACGGCGGCTTTCGTCGCTGCGTAAACGCCATAGGTTTCGAGCTTGAGTCCGACAACACTCGTGGAGAAGTTGATGATGCGTCCGCCGCTGCGAAGGCGCTTGGCAGCTTCACGCAAGCCATTGAACGTGCCTTTCAGATTTACGGCTATAGCGCGATCAAACATCGCATCATCCGCTGCGGCGATGGTCGACAACGCCATGATCCCTGCGTTGTTGACCAGTACGTCGACCCCGCCGAACTCCTTTTCGGCCAAGTCGAACATACGTACTACCTCGGCTGGTTTGCTCACATCGGCTTGCACCGTTATCGCACGCCCGGCGGCTGCGTTGATCTTCTTGGCAAGCGCCGAGGCTTCCGCTTCGTTGCCTGCATAGTTCACCATCACCGAAAAACCATCTTGCGCGAGCCGCTCTGCTATCGCGGCTCCGATACCACGGGACGCGCCTGTTACAATTGCCGTTCTTTGCATAATTTGTTCTCCTTCGTAGTTTCGAACATTTTCGAACATTGCTGAGTTCTTCGACATTTCATTGGATAGCGAGACGTGTCATTTGTGACATGCATTGTTAGAATATCTCTCATGCGTCAGGTGCATCTGCGAAACGTTGATCTCAATTTGATAGTCCTGCTCCACGCCTTGTTGGAGGAGCGCCACATAACTCATGCTGCGAAACGCAGTTTCTTGAGCCAGCCAGCGATGAGCCGAGCTCTCGAGCGCTTGCGCGAGATGTTCGGAGATCCCCTGCTGGTTCGCAGCGGCCGCGCCTATGAGCGCACGGTTCGCGGAGAACGCGTCCTGAGGGAGTTGGAGGCGCTCATGCCTCGGCTTGAGGCGATCGTAGGAGGAACGGACTTCGATCCCGCACAAAGCCGGGAACGATTTCGCGTGGCGCTAACCGACAACGCGTGCATGATCCTGCTGCCGTCGCTCGTGGCTCGGATAAGGAGGGCTGCCGCTCACGTAAAACTGGAAATATCCCCCTGGCGAACCCAAGCCTATGAGGAAGTCGCCGCCGGGAGAATCGATTTGGCTCTCAGTGCCGAAGAAGCGCCCCCCGCTCTGGAAAGTGAAGTGCTCTTCAATTTGGACTTTGTTTGTCTCGTGGGCTCGGCGCAGCGGATTCGGAGCCGCCGTCTTACGCTGAAACAATATCTGGAACTTCCGCACGCACTAGTTGAGACCTCGGGTAATCAACAAACCTTGGTGGACCGCCCACTGGCGCAGCTTGGCGTGAAGCGGACTGTCGCGCTCAGTCTTCCATTCTTTGTACCGGCGATGTTCGCCATCGCGCAAACCGATCTAGTCCTCACGGTGCCGCGCAGATTGGCAAAGGTCACCGCCGCGATGGCTGGCGTGCGCGTCGTAGAACCGCCTCGTGAGATCAAGTCGTTTCCGTATTTCATGGTCTGGCACTCTCGACTCACGAGTGAGCAAGCACACGCATGGTTCCGGGAACAACTTCGTGTTTGTGCCCGCACACGTTGAGCCCATCGACATCTACTACTTATTTCTTACTATCCGACGAGGATGATCATCCTGAGCGAGCACCTGATTCCACCCGAGTGACGGGCAACTCTTCCCCAATCCTGTAAAGGAAGGGTTACCGACCATCCAGGGCTTATCTCATGGCGGCCCGAATCGAAATATCTAGGGCGGTTATTGGCAAGGTCGGGGATACCCGGCCAGTTTCTTCGGCTCTATCAAATCTTCTTTGAGCAGCAGACTACTGTGCATCGGCTCTTTCGCGGCGGCCTTCCATCAAAAACAGGGCGAAGTCCGTGGCGAGCGGCTCGGCGGCAAGCTGCCGCATCATCAGCGCGACTTGACCCCGGTGGTAAGTGGAATGGTTCGCCAAATGTTGCATGAGGTGCGCCAGACTGATTTGTGTTGCGCGAAGAGGAAGCATCCTTCCCAAGGATTCGTTTGTCAGGCGATTCACAAATTCGACTTGTTCTTTCTCGACTTCCGCCCACCTTGACTGCACCGCAGCGAAGTCAGGGAACGCATTCGGATCAAATTGCGCCCAGTGCCGCGTCCAGAAATCCCAGACGAAGGTGGGGCCGGGGGAGGGTTCCTTCCAACACTTTAGCCAACCCCACTCGCCGCCAATGATGTGCCCGAGCGTATCTCGCACAGAACGCAGGCTGCCGCCCAGATCACGCGTGAACTCCTCTGCGTCGAGAGTGGAGGCCGCTTGCAAAACCCTGTTGTTCGCCCAGCGGTCGTATTCGTAGAGAAGCTGAATGTCATCTTTAGTCATGGTGGTGGCCGGCCTCTGCTGCGGGCAATTTTACCTTGCCGCGGGCATTCGGCAAGACCCTGCATGCGGTCGTTTCTGGCACCTTGGTGATTGTGACCGAGTCACGGGTAACTCTTCCCCAATCCTGTAAAGGAAGGGTTGCCGAGCACTCGGGAATAGTCGGTAAGAGACCGTTTCCTCTGACGAATCAGGTGCTAGAGTTTGTCCCAGGTATGAAGTAACTCCAACAGAGCTTGCGTCTTACCTTCGGCATCCCCAAGCGGCATGTTGGACAGGCAGATGACCGTGAGATGTTGTTCCGGGAAACGGACCATATACGTTGATGTGTCTGTGTCGCCGCCAGAGTAGTCGAGCATCGGATGGCCATAACGTGAGCGCCACACCAGACCAAACGCGTCATTATCCTTATCGTGCTGAAACTTCTCGCGACGGTTCATGAGATCGGTGAATTTCCGTCCCGCGAGAGTCTCCGTGTACCAGTTTTTGTCCCAATCGAGCAGATC
>JBEKSZ010000338.1:0-2975 GCA_049516615.1 Candidatus Acidiferrum sp.
TGGCTGCCGCCGTTCGGTTCGACGGTCACGAATACGGCATCGATGTCCTCGAGAGTTTTCGGATCGTCAGCCTTCAGCACCCAGCGTTTCTTGCTCACATTGTCTTCGTAGAAGATTCCCAGGTTGCGCGCCTGCTGCCGGTCAGGACCCCTGCGGCCCCAGGCTTGAAACGAACTCGCGTTCTGCACGCCGGGATGAGCGTCCAGATCAAAGGCATAGAAAATCAGGGATTTTCCTTTGGTGTAGAACACCCGCCCATAGGTCTTGCTGGTTCCCGCCTTGGTGACGTCGTGAACATCGGCCATGTACAGCTCCCGGGCGCCCATCAGCTCGCGAATGTCGCGGTCGTGCTCGAGCAGTTCTTGCTCTTTAGCGACTTCCGTCTCCTTGCGATCGAGGGCTTGTTCACGTTCGCTGATCCGTTCTGTCAGCTCGTTGACCTTGCCTTCTAGGGCCGTCGCGTGGCTGGACGCCTCGGCGCGCTCGGCGGTCGCCGCTTCGAGCGCTTTCTGAACTTCGCCGAGCTTCGCTTGCGCGGTCGCCAGTTCCGCATCGTGAGCCCCGCTAGAATCGCCGGCAGCATGCGCGGGCTCCTCGCGGCCTTCCATCGACGGGCGGCCAGCGAAATTCTCGGCCTCGAGATCATGTACCGTCTTGCTTTGCTCGGACAATTTATGTTTCAGATCTTCAATGACCTGGGCATTCTCCGCGAGTTTTGCCATCAACTGGGAACGCTCGTAGCCAGCGTCGCTCGCCTGGGCTTCTAGAGAAGTGTCCAGTGTCTGGGAGGCCGGAGGAGAAATTCGCGCAGACTCAAAGCCCCGCCGCAGCCCCGTCCGATAGAGGGTTATGCCGAGGGCCAGCACCAGAAGCACCGCCGCCGCCAAAGGCATCCATAGTTCTTTCGAGTCCATCTGTGCGGGGCGGTACGTAAAACGCCGTCCGGCATTTGCTTGCCTGCCTGGGGCCGGCGGGCGGATTCCATTCCTCCGGTCCAGATTCTCAAATAGCTTTCTCTCCGCGTCTTCGACGGACCAGGAATCATCCCGGCTCTCATCGTTTGGTGCGAGCTCCGCTGCCAGAGCCGGAATGCCGCTTGCGGTCACGCGCTCATACTCCCGCAAGGCCCGGCGGCAATCCGCACATTCTGCGAGATGGGAGTCCAGCGCAATGCGCTCCTCTCTGCTCAGGTCGCCTGCGGTGGCGGCAGCGCAAAGCTCGAGAAATTTCTCATGCGGACCCATGGTCACGTGCCTCGACTGCTCGTCTCGTTTCAGTTTGTATCATGTGGACGACCGCTCGTTCCATTCCTCGTCGCTCAGTTGCTTGCGGAGTTTCTCAAGGCCGCGATAGTAGTGGTGCCGCACGTTCGTATGAGTTTGCTTTAGCTTCTCGGCGATTTCGGCGAAGGTATAGCCTTCGAAGAAATGCAACCGCAAGGTCTCCCGCTGCTCTTCGCTCATCCCCTTAACAATCTGTCTCCAACGATTCCGGCCGAACAGCCCTTCAACCGTGTGGTCATAGACAGGGGATCCATTTAAGCTCGTCTCAATACCCCCTGGAATGCCAGGCTGCAAAATCTCGTAAAGGCCGTGAGACCTGAGCTTTCGTCGACGCTGGAACGCCTGCGTGTAAGTCACTTGAATCAGCCACGAACGTGCTGGACCTTTGCAGCGGTCATACAGTCCAGCTTTCCTGAAGATATAGAGGAAGACATCCTGAACCAAGTCCTCGGCCTCAGAGGGATCGCGGAGAATCCTTCGGCCGATGCTCCAGACCTGTTCAGCGTGCCGACGAAAAAGGTCAGAGAGAGCTTTGCGGTCCCCCTGTCCAACCATGTGAAGGAGAACCTCGTCGGCTTCTTCTGGAACCTCCGCCAGTGCAGGCGTGGCTTCCTCCGAATTCTTTAGCCACGCAGACGGGGCTCGTTGTCGGAGTCGGAGTCGGGCTATTGCGGTTTGGTCCATCGCTGTCTGACGATCAGTTCAAGGACTGACGAGCGAAGAATTGTCAGCAAACGTCAAAACACAATTCCCTATTTTGGGGAATATGTCAAGTATTAACTATACCTTTATCTGTGAATCCGAAAGATCAGGTATATCAGAAGGCTTATCGCGAGTTTACTGTTCGCCTCGTTCAGGCGCGTAAAGACGCCGGCTTGACGCAGGCGGAAGTGGCTAAAAAACTAAAGAAAGCCCATTCTTTTATTTCGAAATGTGAGCTAGGCGAAAGGCGCGTCGATTTCGTTGAGCTTCAGCAATTGGCTAGCATCTACGGAAAAAACCTGGCGTTTTTCATCGTGCGTGGCAAGTAGATCCGAACACGACGCAATATAAAGGGCGCCCCTTTTGGAGTAGTTTTTGAGTGTTCAGCTCAACCGCTCCAGAAAGGAACACCCCTTTATGACTAGCACCAAATATATCGGTATGGACGTGCACAAGGAAACATTCTCGTTGGGTTTAACGGGTCCCTTCTTTACTTCAAAGCACTGAGAACTCTTCACACGAACTCACAGCGAACCACTCGAAGACGTTGACGAAGGACTGCTCAAGAAGCAAAAGTGATCGCGCGTCGGGTCTACGATTCGAGCCCGCGATCGCCCCTCGGGCCACGGAAGGATCGGGGCTCGAATCAAGCAGCTGCTGCAATCCAGGATTCATCAGCCGCAGTAGCGGGCAAATCAACCTGGCGAAATTCGACCTTATATTAAGCGCACCCAGAAAAGGCGCTCCGCGCCGGCGAGAGAATCGCCTGATTGGTGGAACAAATCTCGGGAACGAGACACCGAACGTTCAGGGGTGGTTCGGACCGACGCGCAGATAAGCGAAGAGCAAGGGCTGGCCGCTCGGATGGTGGCTGCCGCCGTTCGGTTCGACGGTCACGAATACGGCATCGATGTCCTCGAGAGTTTTCGGATCGTCAGCCTTCAGCACCCAGCGTTTCTTGCTCACATTGTCTTCGTAGAAGATTCCCAG
>JBEKSZ010000339.1:0-2610 GCA_049516615.1 Candidatus Acidiferrum sp.
CAGACAGTGAAATCGACTGTTCCAGATTGGACTGTAACTACAGAGGAAGAAATTCATGAAAAAGCTTTACGGTATTTTTGCGCCCATAGCCGCGCTCATATCCACGAGTCTATTGCTGGGGGGCGCCCAGTCGGCTGTCGCGGCGCCGACTGGCATACACAACGTCCTCTTGGTGCATGGAGCATTTGCTGACGGGTCCGGCTGGGAAGCGGTCTCGAAGCTGCTCGAGAAGGACGGATACACGGTGTCGGTGTTGCAGGAACCGGAGACCTCCTACGCCGATGACCAAAAGTACGCCAAGGCGGCTCTCGACGCCATGGACGGGCCCGTGGTTCTCGTCGGGCACAGTTACGGTGGGTCCGTCATTACCGAGGCCGGCAATCATCCAAAAGTGGCTGCGCTTGTCTACATTGCCGCATTCGCGCTCGATGAAGGCGAGAGTTGTGCGTCGATCGAGCAGGCCGTGCCGCAAGCCTCCAAGGCGTTCAAGCCGGACAGCAACGGGAACTGGTGGATACTGCAGGAAAATTTCGCTGCGGACTTCGCGGCGGATGTCCCGCCGGCTGTGTCTCACTTCATGGCGATCGCTCAGGTGCCGATCTCCACTGACGCCTTTACCCACAAGGTCACAAATCCCGCCTGGAAGACCAAGCCCACGTGGTACATGGTGGCCTCCGCAGACCGATCGATCAATCCGATCCAAGAGCGAATGATGGCGAAGCGCGCCCATGCCAAGACCGTCGAAATAAACGGCGCCAGCCATGTGGCGTACATGTCTCATCCGAAGGAAGCAGTCAAGCTGATCGAAGAGGCGGCCACCTCTGCACACGCCAACTAGTAGGCGATCCGCTTTTAGTTGTAAGTGAGACGTACGTCCCGCGCGCAAGACTGGAAACTTCTGGCACCGAGGGACTCGACGCCAAGGTCAATTGGCCCGAATGAATTCTTACCGCAAAGGAGAATGGTCGTGAAACAGCATATTAAGAACGTGGTTCTGGTGCATGGAGCTTTCGCCGACGGCTCCGGCTGGGAAGCTGTCGCTAAGATCCTCAAGAATGATGGATACAAAGTGTCGGTGGCGCAGCCCCCCGAAACTTCCTACGCCGACGATCAGAAGTACACGAAGGCGGCAATCGATGCCATGGACGGACCAGTGGTTCTGGTCGGACACAGCTACGGGGGCTCCATCATCACCGAGGCCGGCAATCATCCGAAGGTCGCCGCGCTGGTCTATATCGCAGCCTTTGCACTCGACGAGGGCGAGAGCTGTGCGTCGATTGAACAGGCGGTGCCACAAGCGTCCAGGGCGTTCAAGCCGGATGGCAACGGGAACTGGTGGATAGTCGAGGAGCAGTTCGCGGCTGACTTCGCAGCGGACATTCCGCCCGAGAAGGCGTGGTTCATGGCTATCTCTCAGGTGCCGATCTCCACCGACTCGTTCACCCACAAGGTTACGAAGCCGGCTTGGAAGACCAAGCCCACCTGGTACATGGTCGCCGCGCACGACCGATCCATCAATCCAGAACAGGAGCGGATGATGGCGAAGCGCGCCCGCGCCAAGACCGTTGAAGTGAACGCCAGTCATGTGGCTTACATGTCCTACCCAACGGAAGCTGCAAAACTCATTGAAGAGGCGGCCACCTCCGCACACGTGAATCAATAGCCATACGCTCGTAGGCCATTGATCTCCGCCGACTCGGGTAGTCGGAGATCCCCCCGAGATATGGCCATTTCCGGAGACTGACAATGAAAGATCACATTACTGTAAAAGGACAGGACGGCACGTTCACCGCTTATATCGCGAGACCAGAGGAATTGCCTGCTCCCGCCGTAATCGTTCTGCAAGAGTTGTTTGGCGTGAACGCGGATATCCGCGAGAAATGTGACGAACTGGCCGAGCAGGGCTTCATTGCGATCGCGCCGGATCTGTTCTGGCGTCAAGAGCCGGGCGTCGATCTCGGCGTCCGTTCAGAGGCTGACTGGCAACATGGTCTTCGCCTCTACCAAGCCTATAACCGAGATGAGGGTGTTAGGGACATCAAGGACACTATCGACACGGTGGCAAAGATGCCCGAGTGCACCGGTAAGATAGCCGTGCTTGGTTACTGTCTCGGGGCGCTGATGGCTTTCTTGACGGCCGTGCGCTACCGCGTTGACGCTGCGGTCGCCTACCACGGTGGCGACACTGAGAAGTATCTGGGCGAGGTTGATGGTCTCCACGCGGCGTTGCTGATGCATCTAGGTGAGGAGGACGAGTTCATTTCCAAGCCCGCACAAGCGCAGATTAAAACTGCACTCGTAAAGAAACCTAACGCTACCGTCTACAGCTATCCGGGCCAGTGGCACGCCTTCACCCGGATCAATGGCGCACACTACAACGCCGCGGCAGCTGCCCTCGCTAACGGGCGGACGAGCGAATTTCTAAATCAACAGCTGCGATAGTCGCCACGGGTGCCGCATGCATACTCGTCGGCTTCGCTTTCGTAGTATATGTTGGCCTGGTCAAAGTCATCTGTGAGCTTTCGCAGTTGAGCTTTCACGAATCGCCGGTAATTCGCGAGGCGCCTGGTGAGCTCGCGGCGGCAGAATACGCGAAAGAGGTTGAGTCAT
>JBEKSZ010000340.1:0-3555 GCA_049516615.1 Candidatus Acidiferrum sp.
GTGACAGTTACGTCGCTGGAGGGCCTGTCAGGAAAGGAATTTGCGACGCAATTGGCGAACCGTTGGGGTGTCGGATACAAGGACACAAATCGTGGGATTTTGGTTCTCTTATCCCGTGACAATCGGGAATACCGAATTTCTGTCGGCATTGGCCTCGAATCTGTTCTGACGGACGAAGAAGCGGACCGTCTAGGGCGAGAAATGTTACCCGCGCTCCGCAAGGGGGAGTATGGAACCGCCCTGGTACATCTGGCCAAACAAATTCGCGATGAAATTCAACAAAAGGTGAAGTGAAATGTCTGATATGCATCACGAAACCGGACATCTTCGTACTAAAACCCATTTGTATGATTACCGCGTTTCTCAGGACCTTCGCTGCCGCACCGAACGCTAATTGCTAGTCGGCGTGTTTCGACCTACGATATTCGTCGTCGGAGGGGTCCGTTGCGCTTTTATACAAAAGAAGAATGTGAATCATGGTTATCGGATAGACAGAGAAGGAAGCCAGACATGGTACCCGATGCGCGCGTCGAACGTGTTGATTACCCGCACGAACCGTATCAATTTTTCTTTTTCTCTCGTTGGATTGCCTCTCGATTGACATATCGAAGGCCGATCCTGCTCTTCATTACCGAGTGGGGTATCTGGCCGAGCAGTGAGAATTGGCATTTGTACTACACGCTGCGTCGGACTTACGGCGACCTTCGCCTTCTGCACGAGGCGCCGGGGCATCTATTCCTGGAACACGAAACAGAAGACCTGGCGTCCTTTCTGCAACTGTCCATGCTGAACGGTTGGGGCGGCTATGTCCTGACGGACGCGAACTACGTGAACGCATTTTTCAGTCATGACGAATTTATGGATTTCTTTGGGGACGCAAACGCGAATTTGGCCGAAGTGCGCACGGCGCTCGGGCCGAAGTCAAGCTGACCCGAACGCAACTATCCGAGTCCCGTCACTGGAAACGTGACAATTTTCACATGGACGGCAACGGCGTTAACCGGGACTTAGTGTCGTGTTCTCACTGACAGGGGGCTTGGAATTTTGTACTCACAGTCACATGCGTCGGAAGTTCCATTTTTGCCGAGCATTTCGTGACGGGGTTGGGTTTGTAGATGCCCTCATCGGCATAGACATAGGTCACGGCGAAGGTCGTCGGAGATGTTTCTGCGAATTTCCATGTTTGCACGTTCTTCATCGCAGCGTGAGCGAGAACAGGATGGCCCGATACCAGTTTAGCGTTCACAACGTTGTGTCCATCGGTAGTCACCTGCAATTTTACCGTGCCCTGCAAACACATGGATGCGGCATCTAAGGGATATTTGGGGCAGTCGAAACCTGTGACGGTCGGCTGGGGTTCGGCGTCCGTTTGGGCCATGAGTTCAGAAGTGACGAAGAAACAGCAAAAAAGGAAGTATGCCAAGGTTTTCATGGCGAAGTTGTATCACACCGAGGTCGTTGCTGCTACAACTCCCGTATGGGAAACCGGACAGAAACACTCTTCGGTTCGAAGAACATGGTGATGCCGGCGGCAATTTGTTACGGCCGTATTTTACGTATATAGTATTCTTAAGATGCGGCAATTTCCCTGTCCGCGATGTGGCGAGAATTTCTTCGGACAAATTGGCGGCCCTCAGGCTTGGCTCGATTGGAAGTGTGCTTACTGCAATTTGCCGAAAGATGATTGCGGGACCGGCAAGCCTCTGGTCTGCTACGATTTGTGGGACTTTTAGGAAACTTGACTGACGACGGAACTGCTGAACTTGCTCCAGGAAGAACGCGCCACGCTGGCGAAGAAGCTGGCCGGAATCGATGCCGCTATCCACGCCCTCCATAATTACCGCGTTGCGCGCACGCAATGGGAACTATTCATCAGATCCCAAAACCCGACCCAAGATAAGCAATCAGACCCACCCCGATCAGCCTAAACCGAGCGGTAGGTGGTGAGCTCCTGATGCGACAACTAAGCCTTTCCATCATCATATTTCTGGCCCTTCTATTTACAGTGTCCGCACGCGTTAAACCTCATTATACTTTCACACTGCCTGACAATTACGTCGGCTGGGTTGAGATCATTTTTGCAGTTCCCGGGGCCGGTCCCTTGCCAGCGAACGGACGGAGCCAAACGATAAGAATCGAAGAGGACGGCACGGCGAGAACGTCCTCGCTGCGGATTCATAGGGGTACAATGGATGAATTCTTTTATCGTCGCATCGATGGCCATGGGACTGAGCGCCTTGTGCCCCTGCCACCAGACTACGTGGCAAACGACGACAGCCACGACGGCTTCGACGCCCATGATACACGCGGCAACGGTCCTGGATACCCATGGTATTTCTTTGTTGGCCCACCAAAAATGCGAGAGAAGATTCCGATGGACGAGATCCGTGCTAACTTCTGGAAGCCAGGATCCGTGGAGCCAGTCCCTGGTCGTGTGGCAACGGAACCTCCGAAGTGACATTCGCGTATTTGGGTTGCTGAGAGGATGACGCGTGGTTTTCCACGGATATGCTATGTAGCTGATTCGTCTGGCCTCTAGCTGCCTCATAGAACAGCATAATGCACGGTATTTGGGCGGTTGGTTTCTCGATTTGTTCTCCAGTTTTGGACCTCTCGCCTACCCGCGTTCTTAAAAAGCGGAAGGGACCCCATGTCTCGCCCAGGGGACAACCCCAGGTGCGGGCTTCTTAACATTCAGAGCAGTGTAGAGAGAATTTTATGTTCGCTGTTGCTTCGGACTCGCAGGGCGCTCCACCTAGCGTCGCGGGATGGCGCGAGTGGCTACGAACTCTTCAGCGATATTACTCAAGGCCTGAATGATTGGGACGGTCAATTTTACTCGGCGAGTCAATGGGCTGCGTTCTTACAGAATCGCGTGGACGCCTTGCAAGAAGCCATTGCCGATATGATTTCGCACGCTAGTAACAGTGTTGGGGGCGAGAATTGGGATACGATCTACAACAATTTAGAATATGTAGGAACATCTGGCGGTAACGCCGACTTCGCGTACAACGGCAGTGTCATCAACCTTGGACTGAGTTTCCCTCTGGGCGACAACGGAACGGGTTGTGAATGAGTTTGCAGAGCAGGAAGCATGCCCTCGCTGCACTTTGATAATGATATGTTCCATATCGACACGGCAAATGTCTCGTGGGCGTTTCCGCTGGGCGCATTTATTCACGGTTCTGTCGATGTCGTTCTCGGTTCGCTTAATTCTTCAGTACCTATGCTCCATTGAGAGGATCTTCAGTTCATGACATTTTGGATCTCGGTGCTGCTTGCGTTGAGTCTGAATTCTGCAAGTGTTGGCCCCGCCTCAGAAGCGGTTAAAAGAGTGGAACTTGACAATTACGGCTGGCAACGAAGTCCCGAAGAACGGCCGACTGAAGGGTCGGGCGAGAATAGTCGATTACTCGCAATTGACCATGACGGTCGCGTTCTCGTAGGCTTTACCTCCCGGGAGAACGACAGCCTTTCCACTCGCGGTCATCCAGGATTTTTGTTTCATATTTTGCGATTCACGCCCGAGGGTACACCAGATCTTTCTCTCGGGCT
>JBEKSZ010000341.1:0-5551 GCA_049516615.1 Candidatus Acidiferrum sp.
GGATAAACTTGTATACGCCAGTGGAGCATCAATCGAAGTACGGTTTCTGGTCACGAATAGAGGTACTCAGCCGATTTATATCGGCCGTAATCTCGGTCCGTGCACTGGCCCAGACGGGTTCGCGGCTCTTGAAATTCTGGATGAACACGGTAAGGACATGCAGCTCTCGGGTTGCTCGGGCGAGGGCCTTCATCACGCGGACGATGAACTAGTTCGATGGGTAACCGGTGGAGAGGCTTTTGTTTTGCTGAAACCACAAGAGATTTACGGCAGCATTGCTCAATATGACGTTCGCACAAAACCCGGCAAGTACCGGTTGGTGGCCGAATTGTATCCGGCGGGTATTATCACTGAGAAGCAAAAAGAAATGCTGTCACAACGTGGCATTAGGATACTTCAAGGTCCAGTTGCAGCACCGACGTTGACCGTAGCCGTGAGATGAGTTGGGTGTCCGGGCCAACAGGGCAGTGGCGCGCTAGGAGGCTGGTGGTGGTCCTTTACAATCTCCCGCTGGGAGACTCGAACTGCTGACCAACTTGCTGAATCTGCTTCACGAAGAACGCGCCTCGCTCGCGAGAAAACTGGCGGGTGTCGATGCCGCCATCCACGCGCTGAACGGCAGCAACGTCGCAACCGTAATAGCGGCTGTGACGGGTGTGAAGGCTGGGAAGAAGCGGGCGTGGAAGATGTCCGCGTCGGCAAGGGCAAAGATTTCGGCGGCGCAGAAAAAACGGTGGGCGAAGGTTAAGAAGTAGTAGAGTCGCCGCGACCCAGCCCACAGAGAAAGCGATAAGCGAATCGTGCTCCTAGAATTCCTGAAGCGAAGCTAGCGACAAAGATAGCAATCTGGTAGAACCACTGCGCGTGTGCATCCTTCTGACTGGGAAAGATATCCACAAGATGTGCGCCCAAACCCAAGCCGAGCAGCAAGTAAAATGTCACTAAGAAGCAGATGAAGGCTGCGACCAAAGATAGACACAGGAATACGCAAAGCTTCGCGTCGGCACGACGGTCGCGCACATATCGCAATGCGTCTAACCCACCTCCAACAGGAAAACTAACATGACCTGGTTTCGAAAGGAAGCCACAAACGGAGAAAGTTATTTAGCACGGTGATAATCATGACCAACAAAAACATCATAGATTCTCTTTCAAAGCTTCGGGGCAAGAAACCGCGGGATGTACGGTTAGGGCACGGATCATTTATTACAATGGAATTCGGTGAATCTCAAACAAAGCCGGCAAGCCGTTTCGTACATGGTGAGTGGCATTTGGCCCTTAGGATGTGCGCTTGGCGCATCGAGACTCGAGATGCGGTTCTTGCGGCCTCGGAGGACCAACGCGAAACAATCCAGGCTTTTTTGGAAAGCACAGTGTTAGGCAGCGTCGAATCCATCGAAGTCTCCAACCCTTCGCTGGATATATCCATCCAATTCAGTTCTGGTTTTAGAATTCTCACGTTTTCGTATTCTACAAATAATGACGAGCAATGGTTGCTCTTCACTCCAGGTGATCGCGTGTTGACAGTATATGGTCGTGGAAGGAGCCACGAAGGTAGAAGCGACGAGCCGCGTTACGAACCCGAGTGACGACTGATAGGCCGATTCGGATCGCAGCTAGGGTCAACAGATGTTACAATTACGCTCCATGAAAAGGCTCGGCCTTACTCTGCTATTAGCATCGCTGGTTGCTGCGCAAGATGCTCCGAAGGCGATGAACAGAATCGTCGTGCAGCTCGACAGCCCCGACCTGCCGCAAAACAGCCCTGCCAGAAAATCGAGGACGATCTACCGGGCCGGTAACACCTATTGTCGGGAGGAAGCTGAGAATCGCGACCTGTTGATCGTGAACGAGCCCAATGCATGGTTAGTCGATCTGGAAGCCAAGACCGCTCAACACATCGTTGATTCTGGACCGACATTCAACTGTCATCTCCCAATTTTTTCCGGACCAGTTCCGAACACGCCCGACAAGGTGGACTATACGAAACTGGGATTGGAGTTTGGTTACGAGTTGGAATACTTCAAGAAGATGGGCGCGGTACGGCAAGATCCGGGCCCTGTTCTCCAGAAACAACAAACCGTTGCATACTTCCTCGACATGAGCGGAACCAGGTTCGCGCTCTTCACCTACGGCCCAAATGAATTTCCTCTGCTCGTCGGGCACACGGTTGGCGATAAAGGCGAACTTCTCTGGTACAGCGGCTACGGCCAGGTTCCTTTTGACCCCAAGCTCTTCGCCAGGCCCGAAGGCGTAACCATCACCGAAACCGCCCATTAAACTTCGGACTTTTTTATGGGAATCTTCTTTTTGCGGCGTATCTGTTAGGCCACAATTATTTGCACCGTGTGACCTTCCGGAACTTGGACGGGTTCCGGCCGGCTGCGAGGTCGCAGATCTCAGCGGCGGCGAAGATTCGGTGGGCCAAAGCCGAGCGGTAGTGGCCCCAAATCTGACGGCTCGATACTTCCGCACAAAAATGATTGACAAGCAGTAACGTTCTGTAGAGACTACGGCGCATCCGTTCCTTCCCGATTCGGGACGGCCAAATCCGTCCCCGTGCTCGCGCCGGCCACTTCTCCTACCGGTATCGTGGATCAAACGAACCCCGGAGGTTCGCTGTGAACTGCCATCGCTCATCGCTCGTTTTCTCAATCGTCTTCATCCTTTCGACGGCCACTGTGTGTGGCCTCGCCCCACGTCTCTCGGCCCAAGAGGTTAACCCGGGAACGGAAACTGGCTTGCCGCCTTTCGGAAGCTTTGGCGGGAGCAAATTCGATCACGTAAATCTGCAGAATGGCAGCCTGCACGTTGAGATTCCGGTCGTCAGCGTGAACGAACGCGGAAGAACGTTCGCCTGGAAACTCATATACGATACCCCAACCTGGAACAGAGTCTGGGTTTTGGAGCCGACTCAAAACAATCCTTATGCCGGCTACTATGCGGTAGAGGGTCCGTTTCCAGGTGATGGAGAAGTAGGCGGGTGGCGTTTGAGCGGTCCCTTTGACTGGCAGGTCAACGCCATAACTACCCAAATGCAGTGTGCAAGTCAAGGCAACGAGGCGTATAACGCTACCACCGAATACACGATTGCTGACCCGGCAGGTACTCTTCACCAATTACCTTTGCGCTCCGAATCGAGAAGCTGCCTGGGTCAGAGTTTAAGCGGTCCTACCTTAGACGGTTCGGGAATCATCTATAACGCGACAACAAACATTGCGATATTGAAAGACGGTACACAAATCCAGTTCGGCGTGCCGCTAACGACAATTCAGGACATGAATGGCAATATCGCCACCGGCACTGCCAGCCGAATAGATCCGCGCAATTCCGGATTGCCAGCATCCGCTACCGTAACAGACTTCTTTGGCCGCAGTCTTATCTCCGTGAGCCAGGGGGCATCAACGCAGTACACGTCACCTCTCGGATCAAAGATCAGCGCTGCAGCGTACACGCTTATTCAAGTACTCGACTCCACTGGTACTCAGCAGACTTACCGCATCGATTATGAGTATGTGGATTTCCAGACCAGCATGTGTCCTCCCAAACTCGGAAATTCAGGTCCCACATGCTATGAATGGTCTGGCAGCGTTCTTGAAGCTCGACAAATTACGCTGCCCAACGGAAAAACCTATGTCCTCACCTACACAAATGCAGGCTACCTGGATTTGGCTACGATTACTTTGCCCACCGGGGCCGAGTTTTCTTATACTTTTGGCGGTCCATCGGTTGTCGCGCAACCTGCCCAGAATCCTAAAATCCCTCAGACCTTCACCGGTCCGCGCAGCGTTCTAACGCGAACGGTTAATGAAAGTGGCAACAAGTTTGAATGGACCTACAACAATGGGACTTTGACATACCCAACTGGAGATGTGGAGGTTCATACGTTTGCGCCAGTAGTCGTCGGAAGTCAGGTCAGCCCTCAGTTGGTCGAGCAGTCGGTGACTTTTGAAACTTCAGCGGGCAAGGTGCTCAGAACAACTACAACCGATTGGACGGGCTACGTCGATGGTGCCAACGGAGGCGTCAAAAACCTAGCTCCGATAAGACACACCACCACTCTCGATAACGGAACGGTGACAAAGACCGAAACCGACTACGAAACTTTTCAGTACTCTTGTTATGGCTCTTGCCCGGCGACAGCTACGCGTCTAAACCCCACCGAGGCTCGCGAATTCGCTTTTGGCTCCGGCTCTCCTGGTTCGCTCCTTCGAAAAACCGACTACACCTACCTTCACAACAACGCCACTAATGGCTCAACGTATGTGGGACTGAATATCGTAGATCAGGTCGTCGATGCGATCGTCAGCGATGGCAATGGGAATCAGGTTGCCGAAACCGTGAACGAGTACGACAACTATACAAGCGGGATTACCGCTAGCGGCGCGATCCAGCATTCTTCGACATTTTCCACCACATATCTGACGCGCGGTAATTCTACCGCCACGAGCCTTTGGAGAAATACCGATGGCGCCCTTTTGCTGACGCGTCGTCAGTATGACGACGCAGGAAATGTTCTTTCGTCCACCGACCCGAACCTGAACACAACAAAATTCGACTACACTGATAGCTGGGCAACGGGCGGAAGTTGGGCCACCGGCGGAAATGCGTGTGCGCCGCCGTCGGGTACCACGAAAGGATATTTGACTAAGACAACAAACGCGGCAGCGCAGATTACCAGTCGTACTTACTTTTCCTGTACCAGCCTGATCGGTTCTACCACAGACCAAAATACGCAAACCACGACACACACCTACGATTTGTTTGAGCGTCCATTGGTGACTTCCTTTCCCAATGAAGGCCAAGGTACGAATATCTACGACGATACGAATTTAATCGTGACCTCGAGTGAGCTGATGCATTCGGGACAATCCATTTACACTGTCAGGCGCTTTGACCAATTGGGCGAGCAAATTGAACGCGACCTATGTGAGGACGGAACCGCCGCCTGTACGTCTCCGATCATCACAAAATCGGTTTACGACGGAAAAGGCCGCCTAACCTCCAAGACTAATCCTTATCGCACTACCAGCGATTCGACCTACGGAGCCACGTCCTACCAATACGATGCTTTGAATCGTACCGTAATGGTTATCCCTGCCGACGGAACCGCAACGAGCGACAACGTCTCGACGCAATACTGCGGCAGCACGACCTTGGTGACGGACGAAGCCAATCATTGGCGACGTAGCACCAGTGACGCCCTTGGCCACCTCGTCGAGGTTGATGAGCCGAACTCCACGACAGCCACAGTCAATGTGTGTCCCTGCACGAACGAACCTATTTGGGTCACAAGCTACGCCTATGATCTACTCAACGATCTTACGAGCGTCGTTCAGAGTGGCTCTCGTAACCGCAGCTTCGTTTATAACTCGCTGAAACAACTGACCAGTTCCACGAACCCAGAATCAGGTACGGTGACCTATAGTTACGACTCGGACGGCAATGTTCTGACAAAGAAAGACGCTAGGAGCCTGACGACCACCTACTCTCACGATGCTTTAAACCGTGTGACTGGAAAAACCTACTCGAACGGCGATCCCGCCATCAC